>CAZSLZ010000048.1:0-19902 GCA_964607865.1 uncultured bacterium | reverse complement strand
GGCAGGGTTGTGGAATTATCACAACGAACCGGGATTTCCCTCCCATCGTTCAAGGTTATCAGTTCTTCAAGAGGTTGGGTGTTTGGAGTCAAACCAATTTCCAGAAAAACTCCATCAACCAGCAGATCTTTATGTTGGCTTCCATCGGATGAAGTAAGCCGAATTGCGGATAACCGGTCCCCACCCATAAACTGTCTTACCACCATGTTGGGATGAAGGGTTACCTTATCAGATAATTTGACCAGATGTGCCAGCGCCGGGTCAGCAGAGTACTCCTCGCGTCGGTGAATCAGATGAATTTCCGAGGCATAATTAATCAGATCCCGGGCCGCGGTAAAGGCAGAGTTTCCGCCGCCTACTACAGCAACTTTTTTGCCTCTGTAAAGTGGGGCGTCGCAAGTGGCGCAAAAGGCTATTCCATGGCCTATAAATTCTTCTTCTCCAGGCACTCCCAGTTTTTTATACTCTTTTCCCGTGCAGTAAGCCACTGAACTGCCCCTGAATCTTTTTCCTTCCTCGGTAATTACCACATATTCATCTCCCTGTTTTTCTATCTGGGTTACAGTTTGCCCCAGAATTCTTGAATGAGGGAAAATCTCCAGATGTTCTCGGAATAATTGTTTCATCTGGTCACCGGATAAGCCGGGCAAACCCAGATAATTGACAATTTCACCGGTATAGGTTATCTGGCCGCCGATTTTTTTCCCTATCATTAAAACATCAAGATCCTTTCGGGAAGCATAAATCGTGGCAGAAATGGCCGCCGGGCCAGCTCCAACTACAATTAATTCATAAAGGTGGCCTTCAACCCCCCTGGATATTTTACCCCCGCTGCGGGCAGTCCCTACAGTTTCTTCCATTCTCTCATATTCTTCAGGTTTTATAGCTTTCAGAATTTGAAGATACAAAGCTTCTGGGGGGATAGCTCCTTCAATGGAGTGAACTTCATTAATTATAATTTTGGGAACCCCGGATACCTCATATTTTTGAGATAAAACAGGAAATTCGCCTGCGTCTATCATCTCGGCTTTAATGAACTTATTTTCCATAGCCAGCTGATGGGCAGAATGAACCGCCTGAGGGCAGTAGGGGCAGGTGAGGGTCACCATTACCTTTATGTTAATGGGTTCATTTATATAGCTGATTAATTTCTGAAGTTCAGGAGATAAATTGCTTTTTTCTGTTGACACCATGAGGATAGTTTGAAGCAGTGAGGAAAATTCATAACCGGCAGTCAGCCCGAAAAAACGTATTCCGTAATCCTTTTCTTCGCTTACCACCGCAGTTGCAGGAATCATGGAAATATTATAATTCATTGCCTGGCCGCCGTCCTTGACCAGATCATATATTTCAAGAATTATATTGTCCGATAACTCTGCAACTTCCTGTAACAGTTTCTGCTGTTCGCGACACATGGGGCAAGCATTTTCCTGGGTAAAAAATACCAACTTTACCCGATGAGGTAATCTTTTCAGAATTTTCTGAATCTCTTTTTTGTTTTTATCATCTATATATTTTCCCATATTAACCTCCCTGGATGACATTTTTCTCTTCTTAAAGAATTAATATCAAGTTGTTGATGAAATTTCCCTGCCTGCAAAACCATCCATAAAATTGCCGGCGATGGTGCCTAGATTTTCCACATTATATCCGCCTTCCTGGCAGGCCAATACCGGCATGTCAAGGCTGTTTATGGTTTTTCCTATTTCGTGGAAAAATTCCTCGGAAATATCGAAATCTCCCAGCTTATCTTCTTTGAAAATGTCAAAACCCATAGACAATACCAGAAATTTCACTTTATGTTTTTTCAGTTCCTTCAAAGCCCTGTGAAAATGTATCCTGTATTCGTCATCGGTGGTGCCGGCGGGTAAAGGGATATTAAAGTTATATCCTTTACCAAGGCCTTCGCCTGTTTCATTCTTGAAGCCTGAAAAATAAGGATAATTGTTTTTTGGGTCACCATGAATGGAGATATAGACCACATTGGCCTGATCATAAAATATTGACTGAGTCCCGTTGCCATGGTGAAAGTCCAGGTCCATAACCGCTACTCTTCCAGCATGAGAAAGATAAAATGCTGCGATAGCTGCATTGTTGAATATACAATAACCACCATAATAATTCCTGGATGCATGATGGCCGGGAGGCCGGCACATGGCGAAAATTCTGCCTTCCTTACCCTGCAGAATAAGTTCTGCCCCGTTAAGGGCGCAATCGACCGCAGCCCTGGCGGCAACATAGGTATATTTGCACAGATATGTCCCCACATCAAAGCAATGATAACCTGCTTTGAAAAGATTTATCTTATTGTCTTCTTCAAAGGTCCTGTAAGGAAAAATATGAGGATAAACTTCCTCACCTTCCTTGAGTTTATTTTCGCAGTCTTTTATATGGTTTACCAGTTCATGGGTATGAACATTCCTTATATACTTTTCTGCAAACTCTCGGGGTTCTTTCATAATGGATGAATAACCCTTCTTTTCAAAAGCCTGCCTGATAACCTGCTCCCGGCTGTATTTTTCCGGGTATGGTACTTTTTCACCAAAATTCCACTCGAATTTTGGTTGGTGTAACTTCTGTTTTTCTGAATAAAATATTTTCATATCTAAACTCCTTCAATTATTAAATTAAACAAAACATCAAACAAACCTTTTGAAGGCAATAATCAAGGTTGCAAATGAATAACGGCAACTGATTAAAATGTTTGTAACACACCTGGAAACTGCAAAATCCAGGGATTGAAGCAAAGGGTTTCAAAGAAAATATTGTCATCTCGAGCATCCGCAGGATGCGTAGCGATCTCTCCCCATTTGGAATGGGGGAATGTATTGTTCACAATGTAGCTGGGGTGAAAATGAAAAAGAACATGTTGCTCACGGATGCAAGGTTCGTGGGTTGAGAATCAAACTCAAATGTCGCCATCTCGAGCATCCGCAGGATGCGTAGCGATCTCTGTACCACTCAGATAAGTGGGGTTAGAACCAACCCGATCTCTCCCCATTATGAATTGGGAAAATATCTTTCGTATTGCAGCAGGTAAAAAATCAGTTTTCAGGGTTTTAAAATTATCATTTGTGAAAATCAGGATAAGATGGATAAACAATTATGAAATGCTGTGTTATAAAGGTGATACAAGGACATATCGGTTGAAAAAAAGAAAAGTGTAAATAACAGTAAATGACTCTGAAATGGATTTCAAATTCAGTATTGAGAATGATGGTAAGGGAAGTGTTGTTATGTTAAAAAGTTTATCTGTTTCAAACAGGGTAGGGGATATACCGGATAACGCCATCGATGAGATGACTCAGCTTTCCAGGAAAATTGACGATGTTTCATTTTTTTCGTGGGCAAAACCTACCTCCAAGACCCCGGAGCATATAAACAAGGCAGCTATGGAAGCTATTGAAAAAGGCCTGGTGGGTGGTTACTCTGAGAGCCTGGGGTTGACAGATTTAAGAAGGGCTATTGTGGAGAAACTTCAATATGATAATAATATCAGGGCAGAAGAATCTGAAGTAATGGTTACTGTAGGTGCTATCGAGGCAAGTATGTCGGCGCTTATGGCATTGGTTGATCCCGGTGATGAAGTAATTCTGCCTTCTCCGACTTATGCTACTCATATACAGCAGGTAAGAATAGCATCAGCAAGACCTGTTTTTGTGCCATTTATTGAAGAAAACGGGTTTACTCTGGACCTGGATGGTATCAGGAAAGCTATTACTCCGCGTACTAAAGCCATTATTTATTGTACTCCTGTAAATCCTACCGGAACGGTAATAAGCGAGAAAGAACTGAAGGAGTTAGCGGAGATTGCTATTGATTATAACCTTATGGTTATTTCCGATGAAGCGTATGAATATTTTACATACGACAGTTACAGGCATTTCAGCATCGGTTCAATACCAGAGATGAAAGACAGGGTGGTAAGCTGTTTTACCTTTACAAAAACTTATGTTATGACCGGTTGGAGAATTGGATATTTACATGCAACCGGGAGGCTGATATCCCAGATAAACAAGGCTCATATACCTTTGGCAATTTGCGCGCCGGTTGTTTCTCAATATGCAGCATTGGCAGCTTTGAAAGGCCCGAAAGAATGTATAGATGAGTTCAGGGATCATTATGAAGCTTCCAGAGATTTGATGTGTAAACGACTTGACAAATTAAAGGGAATTTTTGAGTATCAAAAGCCCAGGGGGGCTTATCTGATGTTTCCCAGGATATTGCTCAGAGAAGGCGAAAATTCGGTGGAGTTCTGTAAAAAATTATTGAAAGAAGCGAAAATCTCAGCTACACCCGGTTCAGCTTTCGGCCCCACCGGCGAGAGCCATTTAAGATTATCCTTCTGCCTCGATGAAGACTATATAAATAAAGCCTTTGACAGGTTGGAAAAATACTTTTTGATATAAAAAGACTGATATCAAATGATCATGTGATCTCCCTGGTTGGGTTGAATTCAAAGTTACAGGAAACTCGGTAAGCGGAAGAATATACTATGAAGTTGTAAAAACCTGGGAACAACTGAACAATGTAACTTATAACCCGGCTACAGGTGAGATTAGATTTACCAGGCCATGGATTGGCAACCCAGGTTTTCAGCATTACAAAGGCGTGGTTTCGGGTTCAATAATTAGGTGCACATTTACTGACAATACGACTCCGGGAATTATCCATAACTGGGGCGCAGTAAAATAAGAAAGAAACTGAGGTTAACTCGTGACAACGCAGAGTAGATTTTTCCTGGAAACAATATTCCAGGCCGAAATCTGAGAAACCTTAGTTGATTTGAAACAGAATTTATTTGTTTAGAATTACAATTAAGGAATAAATCAGAATCGATTCACCTCAAAAATGAATGAATACAATATTTACAGAAATTGGTGTTGCCAATGAACCTTGCCCTGCAGCTTTACGCAAAACAACAACTTAATCTACAGCAAAAAATGAAACAGGGTATATCGTTTTCCAATGTACTGGAACTAACGGGTGAAGATTATTATAAAATTTTGAATGAGGTTGGAGAAACAGATATTTTCAGAAAACTTTCTTTGCCGGGCGAAAACAGGGTAATTGAGATCAGGCCCATTAAGAGATATTACGGCTCTTATATTTCTGACGAAAATACAAATGAAAGTAAGGAAAGTTTTCTAGATAACGCAACAATCACTGATGTCCAGTCTATGATTGACGAATTTCAGGACGTTGCAGATGGTGAATTGGTATTAAAATTGAAGTCCCTGGGTATTGATAAGTTCTGCTTTTATTTTCTTGAAGGCAATGGTACTGATGCGGAGATAAGCCACCTACTAGAAATTGACATTCAAAAAACAAGAAGTATCCGTGAGGTTTTTAATAAAGCTGCCGTTTTAGATCTGCTGGGAGTGGGGCAATGTTCCTCCGGCCTGGAAACAGATGCTTTATTGACGGAGATTGTCTGTGAAGTTCATTTTACAGAAGGGCAACCCCAGATATCGTTTGCAAATGAAAGAACCCGCTATGAGATTAATTATGAAAAATTGTACGAACTTCATAAAAACGGTATTCTGGACAGGGTTGACATGAAAAGGTTCAATAAAATTAAAGAATTGATGCTGTTGGTTAACAATAGGCATAATATGTTGAATGAAATTATAAAATCAGCTGTAAATCACCAGGCTGCATTTTTATTTTCCGGGAATATACTTGATTTAAAAAAGCTGGAAGAAAAGGAAATTGGCAAGGAGCTGGGAGTTGATGTGTCGTGGGTATCCCGGTTGGTTAACGGAAATGGATTTAAACGTTATATTAAAACTGGCAGAAATAATATTCCTTTGAGAGAACTGTTTATATCGGCGCGAGAGTTGAAAAAGAAAAAAGGAATAGAATATATGAGAAGAATAATTGAAGGCAAGGCTGAAACCAGGAGAATAACCGATAATTATATTGCGGGCAGGTTAAAGGAAGAATATGATCTTGATGTGAGCAGAAGGACCGTGAATAATTGGCGCAACGAATTAGATAGATAAAAAAAAAGCTCTCGAATGAGAGCTGCAAGAGATTAAACAGGAAGTAGGTTTCAGTTATTATAATGATTAACTTTGAAATTTACGGGAATATACCTCGTTCCCGGTAAACAGTTTCAAGAGCTGAAAGCGCGGTGATATAGGCGGCGGTTCTCCAATCGGTTTTGTATTCCTGAACCACCTTCTGCACCTGTTTGTAACCGGCAAGAATTTTCTTTTTCATTTTAAAATCTACTTCTTCCAATTCCCAGAATTGGCTTCTCTTGTTTTGAAGCCATTCGAAGTAGCTCACAATTACTCCGCCGGCATTGCAGAGGATATCGGGTAACAGTTCAATTTTCTTCTCGTTTAGAATTTGGTCCCCGTCCGGGTCTGTGGGGCCATTTGCCCCTTCTGCTATGAGTTTTACGTCAAGCAACGGTGCGGTTTCAGCAGTTAGCTGGTTCTCAAGTGCTGCTGGAATGAAAATGTCAGCTTTGGTCTGTAAAAATTTATGGTGGCTTATTTCCTTTAGTCCTTTGAAGCCTTTAACCTTACCGGTAGCTATAACATGGGCCGCCAGTTCAACGGGGTCGATTCCCTTACTGTTTACAAATGAACCGCTTACATCTTCAACAGCTACTAATTTTGCGCCGAGCCGGCAGAGTAAAATGGCCGCCCATGAACCCACATTTCCGAAACCCTGGACAAAAAAAGTAGATCCTTTTAAATCAAAATTATTATCCTGCGCCCATTTTTCGATGAGGAAGACAACACCCTGGCCGGTTGCTTTGTCTCTTCCCTGGCTGCCTCCTGATTTGATGGGCTTGCCCGTTACCACGTGGACACAGCGGTTTCTATCCTGGGGCGACATCATCTGAAGATAAGTGTCAAGAATCCAGGCCATTATCTGGGAATTTGTATTCACATCCGGCGCTGGGATATCATATTCAGGGCCGATATTATTACCCAGTGCAAAAGTGAACCTGCGGGTAATTCTTTCTAATTCAGCTTTAGAATAAAGAGTGGGATCGATCTGAATGCCGCCTTTTGCTCCACCAAAGGGGATATTTACAATGGCAGATTTCCAGGTCATCCAGGTTGCCAAAGCTCTGACCTCGTTTAGGTCCACAGATTGATGGAACCTGAGCCCTCCCTTGAAGGGGCCTACAATATTGTTGTGTTGAACCCGGTAACCGGTAAACATTAAAATTTCTCCATCGTCCATTTTGACGGGAAAATTAACTTTTACTTCATTTGTTGTTGTTGCGAGAATACGACGGATATTCTTATCCAGATTCATCATGTCGGCAGCCTTGTTGAATTGCATAAGAACATTTTCATATACATTGTTTGACTTTGTTTTTTGCTGTTCAGTTTTCATTTTCTTCTCCTCTTTATTCTGTATATTCGTCGCAGGACCATACGCCGGATTCGGGTTTCGGGAAAGTGCATTGTTCCAGGTTTGCGCAGTTTTCACATATTCCCAGATACTCGCCGGCATTTATATTTTCCGAATTTTTTCTTCTAATAATGCTTTTTAACTCGGTTTCTATCTGTTCATAACTTAACTGTCTCTGCCGGGGAGGCAGCTGTTCAAATTCTCCGCAGTTTAATACGGTTTTGTTTAAACAGGGGTTGAATGTACAACCATCTGCATTTATGCAGTTGGAACAGATTCCACAATTCTCTTCAGTTTTTTCCTGGGGTATGGAATAGGAAGCTGTATTGTTCTCGATGGGATTTTCTGTTGCATTCCTTTTCAAATTAATCATTTTTTCAAAATCATCTACGATTCTTTCCATATATTGTTCCTCCTGAAATATTGTTTATCTATTATCTGGCAAATGAGTTTCCAAAAAAAATGCTTTATCCTGGTGAAATTCCAAGGGTTGAAGGAAACGGGTTTTAATGCAAATTGTGCAGAACCTGAAACCGAAAGAATTGGATTTATAACAAGAGGAAAAAAAACCCGATCTGAATTGAGATTGCCACGGTTTCTTCTAAAACTTGAAATAGCGACAAAACGGACTATGTAAATAAGCGGACTTCTGGGAAACAGAAAAAATGATTATAAACCAATATAAATCTTAAGGTTTTAAAAGCAAAAACCAGGTGTTGAATTTTTTTTGAAACTGAATAATAAACGGGGAAAAATGCCCGGCGGGACAAAATGCCCCGGTAGAAAGTTACAACTGGGTCAATTGTCCTGGATTTTTCTTCTCAGTGTCTTGCGAGCTATTCCCAGAATTCTTGCCGCCTCGGTTTTATTTCCAGAAACATAACTCAGGACATTTTTTATATGCTCAGTTTCCACCTCAGCCAATGTCTTATTAACACCAAAACCTGTGGGAATGGCAAAACGCATATGGGAAGGAAGATCGGGCACGTCAATGGTATCGCCCTCGGCCATAAGAACAATCCGCTGAACTATATTTTCAAGTTCACGAATATTGCCGGGCCAAGGATATGTTTTAAATATTCTCAATACACTGTTGCCGAAAACCGGAGGTTTTTTGTCTATATCGTTGGCAGCCTTCTGTAAAAAATGCTCTGCCAGTAAAAGAATATCATCTCCACGTTCTCTAAGGGGAGGAAGTTCTAAGGGTATGACATTAAGCCTGTAGTAAAGATCTTCTCGGAAATGCCCTTTTTTGACCAGTTCAAAAAGGTTTTTATTTGTAGCAGCCAGTACCCGAATATCGAATTTTTGATTTTTTCTTGAGCCTACCATGCATACTTCTTTTTCCTGAATTACTCTTAGAAGTTTTGTCTGCATTGCCGGGCTTGTATCGCCGATTTCATCGAGAAAAATTGTGCCGCCATTTGCTGTTTGAAAAAATCCTGCCCTGGTGGAATTTGCCCCGGTGAAGGCGCCCTTTATATGGCCGAATAATTCACTTTCAATCAGGCTTTCGGGAATTGCCCCGCAATTAACGGGTACGAATGAAGAAGAAGCTCGCTCACTGTTATAATGGATGGCCCGCGCCACCAGCTCCTTTCCAGTTCCGCTTTCCCCTGATATCAGGACATTCGCCAGGCTCCGGGCAGCTTTATTTATTGTCTTAAAAACCTTTTTCATGGCATCTGAATTGCCGATAAGCCCGTGGTAATGGGTATCTGGCGCCAAAGCCCTTAAATTTTTTTGTTTCAGTTTTTCAAGAGCCTTATCCACAGCTTCGAACAGTTCGTCATCGGTAAAGGGTTTTGGCACATACTGTTCGGCGCCCAGCTTAATGGCTTCAACGGCGCTCTCAACTGTGGCATAACCTGTTATCATAATGATTTCTGTAAATTTGAAATTTTCCCGGGTGTAGCGAATCAGATCATTTCCGTTATAGCCCGGCATTTTTAAATCGGTTATTACCAGGTTTATTTCGGTGGTATTCAGTATATCAATTGCTGTGGTCGCGTTTTGAGCGGTTAACACAGTAAATTTTTTCTGGCTCAGGTTTCGCTCCAGCAGTTCCAGTGTATCTTCAGAATCATCAACTAAAAGTATTTTCACAGATTTATTGTTTTCAAACACTTACTATACCTTCTTTTCGTTATTGTCTATGATGGGCAAAGTTATTTCAAATGTTGTGCCTGCATTCTGGTGGCTTTCCAAGGTGATCCTGCCTCCATGGGAAGTTATTATCCCGTGGACTACAGCAAGCCCCAGCCCGGTTCCTTCTCCGGGTTCCTTGGTGGTAAAGAAGGGGTCGAACACCTTATCCCTTATTTCATTCGCAATACCCATCCCTGAATCTTCCACAATTATTTTTACCTTTGAATCTTCTTTTACGGTTCTTATTGCCAGAACCCCGCCACCGGGCATAGCCTGCAAAGCATTCACAACCAAATTTATGATTACCTGCCTTAACTGATTATAATCTGCCTTAACCAAGGGAATATCGGGATATAACGTGGTGATCAGCTGGATGTCTTCTTTTTCAAACCTTTTACCCAGGAAATTCACAACATCTTCAATTACAAGGTTAATATCAACATTATCGGTTACTGGCGGCATCTGACGGGCGAAAATCAATAGTTTTCTGACAATTTCCCTGGCGTAGAGGGCGGCATTGACGATTTTTGAGGTATCAGCCAAGGCCTGTTTGGAAATATTTTCCGATTTCTGGATGAGTTGGGCAAACCCCAGTATGCTGCTGAGCGGTTCATTGAGTTCGTGGGCAAAACCTGCGGACAGCTGGCCAAGGGTTGCAATTCTGTCTGCATGCCTTAATTGATTCTCAAGGTTTGCTTTCTTCTCGTCTGCCAATTTTGATTCCATAATAAATGCAAGCTGACGGGATATGGAATCCAGAAGCGCCTGTTCCTCATGTAAGAAAACCGAGGAGTTGAGATCGAATATTCCGAGTCGATATTTGACTTCTACCGTTCCTTTTTTTACTCCGTTCACAATAATATTTGAACTTAACAAATGGCCTTCTTCAGGCATGCCGGGGGTTTCGAAGGTTTTATCTTCGTAATGGATTCTTGCATAAGCCAGTTCGGGATATTGCATTGCCGGCGGTAGAATTTTTACCACATGCCTTAGAATAAAAGAGCTGGAAATTGAAGATCTTTTGAAAACCCTGCAGATGCTGTATAAACAGGTGAGTTCCTTAATTCTCTCGCTTAGAGCTGCCTGCGCCCTTCTGGTTAAGATTGCGCTTCCCACTATTTGAGTCAGGCTTTCAAAGAAATCAATAAAAAGATTACTGATTTCGTTTTTATTAACCAGGCAGAGATATAGGAGCCCTTTGTCTTCTTTTCCTATTTTGAAGGGAATGAATATGAGAGCTTTGTTCTTAGAAACACTTCGCAATTCTTTCAACAACGGGCTGTCGGGGTTTGCTGTCAAATTAGTATGGACCTTGTCATTTGAAGAAAAAAATCGATTCTTATTTATATAAAAAGTGGATGGAATTTCGAGCTTGCCTGTAATATAATCTTTACTGATTTTTCTGTGGCATTGTTCATAGAAAATTTTATCTTCGGAAGTTGTGTTTTTCCTGTTGGAAATTTTAAACACGGGTTCATAACTATTTTCTTTGCTGTTAGTGCAGCAATAACGAAGAGTATCATCACTAATCCAGATTTCCATTTCAACCGGTTTAATTAAATTCGTTATTTCCCTGGATACTTCATCCATAAACTTTAACCGGGGCAAACCTTTTGAAGCTGAATTCTGGATTTTACGGGAAAGATAGGTGAAAGCCTGGAATATATTCTTCTGGTTAAAAAAACCTGTGATGTTTTCTTTTTCCATAATAATTAAACCTTGATTAAAGTTATCAGTTGAATATTTGTTTTCACTTTATTGACGTTAGTTACTTAACATTTATTGTCGATTCTGCCTGTATTTAATATTTTCATTATTAGAAACCCATGAATTACTGTTTTTTAGTTATACTGATTCCCAAAAAACTTCAATGATTGTTGAAAGAAAAAAACGAAATCTACACAGAATTCGTAATCACGAGCATCCGCAGGATGCGCGGCGATCTCTGCACCACCTAGGTAAGTGGGTTTAGAACCAACCCGATCTAAATTGAGATTGCCACGGTTTCTTCCAAACTGTGCAACGACAATATTCGTTTAATTTAAAAAAACGGGCTGCCTTTTTAGACAGCCTTTTTTTTGTTTTCATCGTCAGGTTGAGTTTCTTCTTGGTTTTCTTAAAAAAGTTAACGCAAATCAGCCTGTTTTTAAGAGAAGTAACTGTTACCTGTATTTGTTAACCGGGTTATCTTATGAAAAGTTCAGTGGAGCTCTTCAGGTCCTTACCCCAGTCCACTTCAAGCACAGCTTCCAGTTTCCAGGTGTGTTTTGCCCTTACCCCGTCATAACTGGGTTGTATCTGTTTGGGTATCTCCAGGGCGCCCTCAAAAACCCTGGTTTTTCCTTCCTGCATTTCCAGGGCGCCTTCAATTTGCTGGACAATTTCCCTGGTGGTGTTTTTTTCTGAATGGTTGCGGATGCGTTTCGCCAGGTTGCTGTCCTGGTATTCCACGGTAACCTGGCAGGTTTCGATTCCTTTCAACTTCAAATATACCTTCTTTGCCTTCAGTTCGCCTGTGGCCTTAACTTCAATATTGTAGGGCAGGGGAGTCCCCGGCAGTAGTTCGCTAACACTGGTGTTTAAAATAATTTGTCCATAATTGCCGGTAACCCGGTTGGACAATTTTTTTGCCCCGTCCTTTATTGCATCAAAAAACCCCATTATTATTCTCTCCCCTTAATCAGTCTGATGTTTTTTTTCTTTTCAAATTTGAATTTTTCCTTTATTTAAAACGATGAAAATCTATCTTTTCATATTGAACCCGCCCGGTTACTGTGATATAATGTTGAGAAATTGAAAAATATAAAGGAGCAATATACTGTGAGTAACAATCCAGAACTGACAAAAACTACCGAAGGAATGGATTTTATCCGAGAAATTATTACCTATGATATGGAAACCAATAAATGGAACGGCCGGGTACATACCCGTTTTCCTCCTGAGCCTAACGGGTATCTTCATATTGGCCATGCCAAGTCTATAGTGCTGAATTTCGGTGTGGCAAAAGAGTTCGGAGGCAAATGCAACCTGCGTTTTGATGATACCAACCCCCTTAAAGAAGATACCGAATATGTGGAAGCTATCAAAAAAGATGTGCATTGGCTGGGCTTCGATTGGGAAGGCCGGTTGTTTTATGCTTCTGATTATTTTGAAAATCTCTATGAATATGCGGTTCAATTAATAAAAGACGGAAAAGCTTATGTAGATCACCTTTCTGAAGAAGACATCAGGGAATATCGTGGAACAGTGACCCTGCCGGGCCGGCCCAGCCCCTACCGGGATCGTTCCGTGGAAGAAAACCTGGACCTGTTTTCAAAAATGAGGGCGGGTGAATTTAAAGAAGGCGACTGTGTTCTGCGGGCAAAAATTGATCTTTCTTCTCCCAATATGAAAATGAGAGATCCCATAATTTATAGAATCCGCCATACCGAACACCACAGAACCGGCGATAAATGGTGTGTTTACCCAATGTATGATTTTGCACACTGCATTTCCGATTCACTGGAAGGAATCACCCATTCGATTTGCACCCTGGAATTTGAAAATAACCGGGAACTTTACGACTGGTATCTGGATCAACTGAAGGTTTATCATCCCCAGCAGATTGAATTTGCCAGGCTGAACCTTACATTTACTGTTATGAGTAAACGAAAGCTTCTGGAGCTGGTAAAAAACAACTATGTGGACGGCTGGGATGATCCCAGGATGCCCACTATATCTGGCTTGAGGAGAAGAGGCTTCACTCCCTGGGCAATAAGAGATTTCTGCCAGAGAATAGGTGTGGGCAAGGCAGAGAGTATCGTTGAACTGGCACAGTTGGAATACAGTATCCGCGAACACCTTAACAGAACAGCAATGAGGGTGATGACAGTTCTTGATCCCATCAAGGTAACCATTGAAAATTATCCCGAAGATAAGGTGGAAATGCTGGAAGCTGTGAATAATCCTGAGGATCCCGATGCGGGTATCCGGCAGGTACCTTTCTCCCGGCAAGTTTATATTGAACGGGAAGATTTCCGGGAAGATCCTCCCAAAAAATACTTCCGGCTCTCCCCAGGCAAGGAAGTCCGTCTTAAACACGCTTACTTTATAACCTGTAAGGAAGTTATAAAAGACGGGAACGGCGAGATAAAAGAGTTAATCTGCACTTACGATCCAGCTTCCCGTGGCGGGGCTTCTCCCGACGGACGGAAAGTACGGGGCACCCTGCACTGGGTTTCGGTCCCACACGCTGTTAATGTGGAAGTGAGATTGTACAACAACCTGTTTACTAAAGCTTCACCCGATGAAGATGATGATTTTCTTGCAAATTTGAATCCTGATTCACTGGAAATATTGAGTAATGCCAAAGCTGAGCCTTACTTGAAGAAAGTTGACCTGGGTGAACGGTATCAGTTTTTGAGGAAGGGTTATTTTTGTGTGGATTATAAGGACACCACTGAAGACCATATCGTTTTTAACCGCACCGTAACTCTGAAAGATACCTGGGCTAAGCTTCTAAAGAAAATGAAATGATTTGGAGAAGGTTTTAAAAATTGATTCTATTAAAAAAAATCAGAGGTGTTAACACCTCTGATTTTTTGTGGAAGTCGGTAAGTAAAATTTTCTGTTAATAATTTATCACGTAAAAATTTTAAAAGTAAAGATAAAAAATAAAAATAATAATAAAATTTAAAAATTTAAATAATACAAATTAAAAATTGCATGAATAACTATTAAAGGAGATATTTTTTAAATAAGAAATATGTTAATAATGTGTATTCAGGTATTTAAGGAGTGGGTGAAATGAAGAAATGGATTCTGGTTTTAATAATCTTTTTGATAATGAGTATGAGTTCTGTGTTTGCTCAGGAAGTTATTTTTTCTTCCAACGATTTTAAGGAGTTAGCCCCGGATTTCGAAGTAAGTTTAAATAAGATTTTGCCCGACGGCAATATAGTTTTTGTTGCAGAGAGCAAAAAGGGCAGGAATATGCAGATGCTTTTGGTGAACCCTGGGGCAAAAAAAGTTATTTGCAGAATAGAAGTCCCGGTTAAAGTACCCAGTTATATTGCCACCAATAAACAGGGAACCCGCTCTGTAGTTTATTCGGTTTATAGCGGTGGTTTTTATCTGGTTGATTTTGGCCTGAAAGAAGTCAGGCAGATATTCAAGCGCCGGGCGGGGGAACCGGGTTATGCCTTGTACAGTCATCAGGTGTCCAGGTTAAGTTATAGTGATGGGTTTTTACTGGCATGGGGGTATAAGTATGATGCCCAGAACCGTTTTAACGGCAAGTATGTTTTTAAAATTGATCCAGATAGGAAAGGGATGAATGCCTTTACCCCTATTTTTGAGACTGAATTTCTGGGGAAGCTGGCAAAAAGGTATTATCCCAAAGCTCAGAATGTGGCGCATATTGAATTTAACAGGAAATTTATGGTTTTTTCAGCTGTAAATGAAAAAGGGGCAGGTGGAATTGTCAGTTATGATTTTGAAACAAAAAAAGATTATAAACTGAAAAGTTTTGACAGTATGGTTGGGATGGATATTGCCATGGAAAAGCCAATAATAGCGTATGCAATTCAATCTCAGAATGATACTGAGAAATTTGGCACCTTGTTTGTAATGAATTTGCAGAAGCAGGAAGCCCGGCAGTTGGACAGCGGAAAACTGTTCAACCCTGTGTTTAATGGTGATGGCACCAGATTGGCAGTTGGTAAGGTTGAACTTGATGAAAACAATATGCTTCAAAAACAGATGGTGATAGTGGATATGGAAACCAATAAAGTTAAAACCATAAAGTTAAAACGGGAATTCAATTATTACGACTGGAAATTTATTAATAACGGAAATTCCCTGATGATATTTTCCGATTCCCAACTGCTTATGCTTAATATATAGTTTTACCCTGAAATTCTTGCTATGTCGGCTGTCCTGGAGGATGGCCATTTTTATTCACTTTTAAAAATAATGAGATCTATTGATTAACTGGTTTGGATTTATTATTCTTCAGGTATTTTTGTTTCAATTGTTTCAGTTGTTCTTTTTCCTTTTGATTCCATTCATTGCGCAGTTGCATCACGCCCAGGTAGGTAAGGCCGTATAAAATGCCTTCCAGCGTCAGAATTGCAAAATTGGTGAGCCTGGAGGGATAGGTATGAAATTGAAATAACCAGCCTTCCAGAACCAGCACCGGAATTATTGCAGTAAGGGCGGGGCCCAGCCTGGTCAGAAGAACATCTCTGAAGTAATGTGAGGACTGTTTTTTGAGGTAATTATGGGTGATAAATACGAAATATGTGGCAGCTACAAACATTGCCAGGGTGGTGCCCAGGGGGGCTCCCCAGAAGCCGATATATTTTATCAGTGTTAGGCTGAGAATTACATTCAGTAATGCCAGAATCGAAGTCTGCCGGGCTTCCAGGTCGGGCCGTTCCAGTGAATGAACAATGGGAGATGCCACGCCGAACATGATGTTTGTCATGTATCCCAGCGATAGTATGGAAAGGACGCCCGCCGATTTATCGAAACCCGGGCCCATCCAGGTTCCCATAATTCTGAGGGAGGTTATGGCAAGGAATATGAAAAGGGGGAGGCATAAGAAAGCCATCCATCGGGAGAGATTATAGTAAATCTTATAAACCTCTTCCCTGCCATGGCTCACATTCACCTCGGCAGAGGCAGGCAGAATTGTGTTTAAAATGGAATCGGGGAAAGAACGCGCGGCAAAACAGACCTTGTTGCCCAGCTGATAATTGGTAACTGCCGGCAGATTAATGAAATTAGCCAGCAGAATGTTATCCAGTTGAAAGTTTATAAATGAAGAAATATGAGCTACATAAATGAAAAAATTGTATTTTACCATGCGTTTGAACAGAGTTTTATCAAAATAAGAAAATTTATATTTAATATCGGGTAACCGGGTAAGGGTAAAACAGCCCATAAGTATAGCTTTGAGGGTCATGGCAGCAAATTCTATAACAACCACACCTTTCAGGCCGTAGCCTTTTTCCAGAGCGATAACGGCAAAAATTACCTGGATGATGGAAACTCCTATCATTATCCCATTGGTTATATCCATCCTTTGAAGACCCAGCAGAAATGACGTAAACAGGGTGAAGAACAGGTTGACAGCTATAATTCCCAGGCCGAAAGCGAAGACGAAAAAGGCTTTATCGGTAAGGTCGGCGGGAATTTTAAAAAGTTGAAGCAAAAGGTTGGCTATGGGGTATCCCAGGGCAAGGATGAGCAGAAAAGCCAGGATGCTGAGGGAAAGCCCGATGGTGTAGAGTTTTGACAGCCCGGTTTCATCATTGTTTTTATTGAATTCGGGCACCATCTTGGTGATAAAGGCGCAGAGAGCCTGGAGGCCCACGAGCGCCATATAGGAATTAAGCGCGGCAAGCAGGGCGTAAATGCCATAATCTACTACCCCTATTTTATCCACCAGGTAAGGGGTAAACAGAAAGGCAAAAAGAATAAAATAAAACCTGCCCATAAGGTTGAAAAAAGAATTTTTGAAAATTTTACTGTAAACGCTTTTTTCCGACAATGTTTGCCTCCTGAAAATTTACCATCTCTTCTTTTAAACCCGCCCTATTCCTTCCATCGGGCTCTTAATGCAGGGAAATCTTACAAATGCAGGTATTTTGACGGCTGGGTAGAAATAAGCTTTCCAATCACGCCACTATAACAGTATTTATATAAGGAAACCAGAATAGATGGATGTTTCAATAGTTATACCGAATTTCAACGATAAGGACAACCTGAAAGTATGCCTGGCTTCAATCAAGAAAAACCTGGCTGAGATAGGCCATGAAGTTATAGTAATTGATAATGGCTCTGAAGACGGCAGCGCTGAAATGGTTAAAACCGAATTCCCATGGGTGGTGCTTATTGAGAACGAAAAAAATCGATATTTTGCAACTGCAAATAACCAGGGCTTCGAAATTGCCAGGGGCGAATTTATTTTTATTCTTAATTCCGATACCGAGGTTATAGGCGATATTATTCAGAAAATGATGGAGTTCATGAGAAAGCCGGAGAATGAGAAAGTGGCGGCGGTCAACTGCAATGTGTATTTTCCCGGCGGCAAAATCCAGCAGACCAATTTCAGGTTCGTTAACCTTAAAGTTTTTCTTATAAGATTTTTGATACTGGGTAAAAATTTCATAAAAAACCGTTTTTCTGGCTTTTATGAAAAATGTGAGGAAAAGGTTTATATCGACCCAGGTTTGCCCCAGCCCACGCCGGTGGACTGGTTTCTGGGGGCGGCGGTTCTTGCCCGCACCAGCGTAATAAAAGAACTGGGCGGTTTTGATGAGCGTTACAGGCTGTTTTTTACCGACAATGAACTGTGTTACCGCATGAAACAGAAGGGCTATGAACTGGTGAGCCTGCCTTATGATAAAATTATGCATCATCACTTTACCGCCACCCTGAAGGTGCCAAAAGTGAATAAAATTCTTGATGAGGATACCGCCACTTATTTAAAAAGTGTATTGGGCTGGCCTGCGTTTGTTATCGGGTATCCGTTGTATCTTTTTGAAAGATGGGTCATGAGAAGATACATGCTGAAAAAATACCACCAGCTTACCAGATAAAGGAAGCAATTATGAGCAATTTTGAAAAGGAATATATTATTTTTTCGTCAATTCCCTGGGACTATCTGACCCAGCGTCCCCAGGTTATTGCCGGGAACTTAGCAGAGAAACATAAAGTCTTTTTTGTGGATATGTTAAAAGGCATTAAAAAAGTAATAAAAGAGGGAGATTTCTTCAAAAAACCAGTAAAAACTGTTGCGGGAAAAATTGAAAAGATTAATGATAATTTGTATCGCTATTCTCCCCCCAATTATGGTTTTGCCTTTCTGCCCACCCGGTTCGATTTTTCCACAAAAACCGCGGTGATGGATCAATTGCATAAAAACCTTTATGGTTTTCTTATTAAAAATTCATTAAAAAAACTGGGTTTCAATGCAAAATATAGAATTTCCCTGCTGGAAACCCCCATTTATCATTATATGAGAAAGGGAGTGGGGGAGGACGTTACCATTTTTGACTGCATTGATGAAATATCAGAGATTGAAAAAGATAAAGGCAATTATTTTCAAGTAGCAGAGAGAGAAATTATTAAGAAAGCTGACATTGTGGTGGCAACTTCAGATTACTTGAAAGAAAAATGTTTACAGGTAAATGATACTGTCTATAAAATAACCAATGGCATGTCCAGGGTGTTTCTGGAGGAAATAAAGCCTGTACTGATTCCTGAAAGGTTAAGAAATATGAAAGGCCCTATTGCAGGTTATGTGGGAAGCCTGGCGGAATGGGTGGATGTGGATATTATTGAACATTATATAAACAGATTAACCGATTGGCAGTTTGTCTTCACCGGGTCGGTGGACTTTGTGGCCCCGGATAAAATAGAAAAATTTGATAAGTTGATGAAAAAGAGAAATGTATATCACCTGGGGTTTGTGGATTTTCAGCAACTGCCTGCTATTGTGGACAGTTTCGATGTATGCCTTATTCCCTTTAATGTTGAAAGTAAATTTGTTCATGCAATCAACCCGGTAAAAATATATGAGTATCTTTCCAGAGGTAAACCTGTGGTTTCCACTCATTGGAAAGAAATGGAAATTTTTGAAGATTATATAGAATTTGCTGAAGGCAAAGAAGATTTTGCTGATAAGATCAGGAAAAGTTATGAGAAAAATAATGAAGAATTGGCTGAAAAAAGAATTGATTACGCCCGGCAGAATACCTGGTATCACAGGGCAGAAAAATTGGATCAGGTAGTGGATGAATACCTGGAAAAGTCTGAAAAAGGTTAGGTTTTGATGGAAAAAATACCTGAAGTATCGGTAATATTATGTACATATAACTCTGCCACATTCCTGCCGGGAGCTGTTGACAGTGTGCTAACTCAGACTTTTACTGATTTTGAGTTGATTATAGTGGATGACGGTTCCACCGATAACACCGAGAAGATAGTGGGTGAATATGATGACTCGCGGGTTGTTTATTTAAAATTAGAAAAAAATGCGGGGTTACCTGCCGCGCGCAACCGTGGTATTGAAATTGCCAGGGGAAAATATATCGCCTACCAGGACAGCGATGATTTATGGATGCCTGAAAAATTGGAAAGGCAATACAAGGCCCTGGAAGAAGCGGACGAAGATGTGGGTGTGGTATATTCAGCCTGGTGGCAGGTCCGGGACGGAGAAAAATACCGGTTTCCCACCGGTAATGAAAAACTGGAAGGTTATCTGTACCATCGTTTTCTTTTTGGCAATATTTTTACTGTTCATGTTCTTATGAAAAAAGAAGTTTTTGATAAGGTTGGATTTTTTGATGAGGAGTTGCCAGCTTTCGAAGACTGGGAATTATG
>CAZSLZ010000047.1:0-19929 GCA_964607865.1 uncultured bacterium | reverse complement strand
CTGCTGTTGTGGCTCCTCTGGTTCGGGTTTTAGAAACATCGGCGGAGATACAAATTGTGATTCTTAGCTGGCAAACAGAAAAGCCTGTTTGAAGAATATATGCAGAACAAATAAGCTGGCTGGACTTTGAGCAACCTTGATTTGTTAATTTTGTTGTTTTAATCGGCGCAGTCGATAGGGAATACCGGTTCCAGAGGGATGGTGAAATAAAAGGTGCTTCCTTTGCCCGGTTCGCTGCGGGCGCCTGTTATGCCCCCATGAGATTCCACAATATGCCTGGCGATAGCCAGGCCCCGGCCGGCAGGTTTCGTCAATAAAGTATGCCCGAAACAATAAAACCCGCAAGAGCGGGTTTTTTATAAAGCGGAAGACGAGATTCGAACTCGCGACCCCAACCTTGGCAAGGTTGTGCTCTACCACTGAGCTACTTCCGCATATCTGCAGTTGATTCGTTATTTTAAAACTTTTTCCTGTAAATTATCAATAAATTTTGAGTTTTTACAGTGGGCGAGAAGGGACTTGAACCCCCACGGCTCTCACCACTGGATCCTAAATCCAGCGCGTCTACCAATTCCGCCACTCGCCCCTTTAGCGAATGCTGGTGGGTCAAGAGGGAATCGAACCCCCGGCCCGCTGATTAAGAGTCAGCTGCTCTACCTAGCTGAGCTATTGACCCACCTGAAAATAGGTCGTGATGGGATCGAACCATCGACACCCTGATTAAAAGTCAGGTGCTCTACCACTGAGCTAACGACCCATGCAAAAAGCATAATACAACATTTCAAATAATTTGTCAATTATTTTTATGGTTTTTTTTAATCTTTTTATGGAGCCAAAAAAGTACTTATTCGGAGAGCGTTAAATAACAGTTTGTTTTCAGGTTTCAGGGGCAAATTAACAGCAACTTGTCAATCCAAACCAGGAGGCCAATAACCGGCATATTCTTCCCATTCGCCACAATTAACATTTTCCCACCAGCCATATCCCCCAGCTTCATCCCAGTCCGGAACAATACTGGTGATTATTTCGTCATGGACGCAATTCCCCCAGCCTCCCTCAGCATGGCAGTAAATCCATAAATACAGCTGATTAACAATGTTAGAACGGAACTCAATACCATAAACGCCTCCCGCAGGGCAGACGGGGCTGCTGCCTATATAATCGGGGATGAGGGGGGCCATATCATTAATCAATATCGGGCCGGGATGATCAACTTCATAGATTTTAACGGCAGTTGCCACAGATTTCAGGTTTTCCATGCAGGCAGTCAGCTGGGCCCTCTGTCGGGCTCTGGAAATATTGGGAATAATTATGGAAGCAAGAATAGCTATGATTGCAATGACAATCATTAATTCTATAAGGGTAAACCCTGATATTTTGTTTTTTTTCATCTTATTTACCCCCTAATTAATATTTATTAAATTATAACACATAAAATGTTCCCAGGCAAGTATTAGAATATGAAATTATTTGCAGGGTAATTATGGAATCATCTGGGTGAAATTCAGGCCGTCTTGAAGATATCTCCTGAAGTTACATTTTTTTGTTTTAAAAGGCTTTTCGACTGCCAATGTAAATATACTTATATAGGAAAATCTTTATGAAGCAGGGAGAGTTTTATGAAAAAACAAAGAACATTTCCATTTTTGATTGTACTTTTGACTTTTGTGCTCTTTTCGGTTCTGGCATTGGGTTGCGGCGGAGGAGGAGGCGGTACAGCTGCTGATCCTTCAGCCACTACCCCCGGAGGGGACCCCACCAGTACGCCTACCGGCGGCGATCAGACCCCGTCACCGACGCCCACCCCCGGTGTTACCCGGGAATGGACCTTCATGGTATATATCGCCTGTGATAACAACCTGGAATATTATGATTTTCAGGACGTAAAGGAAATGGAGTCCATTGGTTCCACCGAAAATGTAAATATCATAGTTCAATGGGACAGGATGGGATTTGAAAATTCTGTGGACTGGTCAGGCTCCCGGCGTTATTATGTTAATAAAGACAGCCAGGGAAGCTCAGGGTTGGTTTCCACCATGATGGCAGATCTGGGCCCTACCAACTCCGGCGACCCGAACACCCTGGTAAGTTTTGTACAATGGGGTGTAACCAATTTCCCCGCAGATAAATATGGCCTGGTATTATGGAATCATGGCAGTGGCTGGAAGAAAACCGAGGAATTTGAAGTTGTAAAAGGCATATGCTGGGATGATACTTCCAATGATCATCTTACCCAGGCCGAGTTAAGGCAGGCATTGGCGCAGATTACCACCGCCACAGGAGGGAAACTGGAATTTCTCGGAATGGACGCCTGTGTCATGGGCATGGTGGAAGTGGCATACGATGCAAAAGATTATGCAAAATATCTTTCTTTCTCGGAAGCTAATGAACCCGGTGATGGATGGAATTACGAAGGTTTTCTGGATGACCTGATTGCCAACCCCTCTATGAACGGCGGTACCCTGGCAAACCATGTGGTTACAGCCTACGGCGATTATTATGCCGGGTACAATACTGTAACCCAATCTGCAGTTGATCTTTCCAAAATTGATGCCCTGGTCACAGCTGTCAACAATTTCTCAAATCAGGGCTTAAGCCTTATGGGAACAAACAGAGATGACTTCAACACCTGTGTTCAGAATGCAGCAACCCCTTCCAGCAATTATGTAGATCTGGGTGATTTCTGCCTGCAGGTGGTAAATAATGGCAATATAAGCGATGCTACCATGAATACATATGCCCAGGCAGTTATAACCGCCATTGATAATATGGTTCTATCCACTTATAACGGAAGTACCTATTCAGCCTGCCAGGGGCTGACCATATGGATTCCCAGCAGCGCAGACTATTCCATTTACGCTTCTTCCTACCAGTCCCTGCCCTTTGCTACTGACAGCACCTGGGATGATTTCATTCAGCAACTGCAACAATAAGAAAAATGTGTAATAAAAAAAGCCCTTTTTTAATAATCGGGCTTTTTTTGTGTAATTTGTTAACATTTTTTTAATTGCATACTGCTGAACCAGCTATTATAATGCTAATATAGTATTTTAATAAATTTCCGGAGGCATATCATGAAAATTCAAAATAATATAAACCAATTACAGGAACAGACTCAGGCCAGAAAACCCTTACCAGAAAAGAAAAACGAACCCATAATGGCCAGCGATGAATTCCGCAGCTCTTCAAAGGACAAGGAAAGCGGAGTAAAACAGTATTTTAAACGTCTGGTGGGCTATCCTCTTTATGGCGCGTTTGTGGGAGGAGTAAAAGGCACCGCGGTTTCCGACGACATGTGTGATAAAATCGGCGAGCAGGCCAACAAGGCCAGGTTTGTCCGCAATAGCATGGCTTTGGGTTTGCTGGGTATCGGTGGCCGTATGGTTTCAAAAACAGCTTTCGCCCTGGCAGGCGGCGTAATAGGCGGAGCTGTGGGGCTTGGCGCAGCAATTATAGGCCTGGACTAAAATTTTAAATAAGTATAACTTACAATTGTATTTTGAATTAAAGAGCTGTCCTAAAAGGATGGCTCTTTTCCCTGTTCTTAATGGGGAGAGATCACTATGCATCCTACGGATGCTCGTGATGACAGAATTATTATTATTCAATATAAAAAAAGAAGCTGCCCTGAAGGGCAGCTTCTTTTTTTGCTTTTTATACTCCCCGGAAAGCCAGAAGCTCTTCCTCGGGAATGGTTTTTATATCAAGGCCTTTCATTGGTTCTCCCAGCCCTCTGGATACTTCCAATAAAACTTTGGGGTCATTATAATGGGTTACTGCTTCCACTATAGCTTTTGCCCTCTGGGCGGGATCCTTTGATTTAAATATTCCCGATCCTACAAACACACCATCGCAACCCATTTGCATCATCAAAGCTGCATCAGCTGGGGTGGCGATACCCCCGGCGGCAAAATTCACCACCGGCAGCCGGCCCAGTTTCTTGGTAGCACGAACCATTTCGTAAGGCGCCCCAAGATTTTTGGCATAGGTCATAACCTCGCCGTCGGGCAGGTTCAGGATATTTCTAATCTGGCCCATTACAGTATTTACATGACGCACAGCTTCCACTACATTACCGGTGCCTGCTTCGCCCTTGGTTCTTACCATGGCAGCTCCTTCTGCAATTCTTCTCAGCGCTTCGCCCAGGTCCCGGGCTCCGCACACAAAGGGCACAGTGAAAGAATTCTTATCTATATGGTACTGCTCGTCAGCTGGGGTCAGAACTTCACTTTCATCAATGAAATCCACCCCCATTTCCTGCAATATCTGGGCTTCTGCAAAATGTCCGATTCTAACTTTAGCCATAACCGGTATGGTAACTGCGTCCATAATTTTTTGTACTATTGATGGGTCTGCCATTCTGGCGACTCCGCCTTCTTTTCTGATATCCGCAGGGACCCTTTCCAGAGCCATGACAGCGCAGGCTCCAGCCTCCTGGGCAATTATTGCCTGTTCAGGAGTGGTCACATCCATAATTACCCCGCCTTTTAACATCTGGGCAAGGCCGCTTTTTACCTTGAAAGTTCCGTACTCGGAATCATGTAACATGTTAACCTCCTCAAACCGTAAAAAAACTAAACTATTCCGGGTTTATTCTGCATTAATTGGTGTAGATTGGATGTTCGGTAATTTCACTTCTTACCCATACCCGTTCTCCACAGTTCAAGCAAAAGAATTCAAAAAAACCCTTGGGCAGGTCAAACCATTCTTCACGAACCATTTTTCCCCTGCACTTGGAGCAAATCATTTTGTTTTTGTAAATTACACTGGCAATATGCATAACACAATTATATCCCAATAAGTATTAATATTCAAGGAAAAATGCCTGTTTTTATCAATTCTAATGATTTTCCCGATTGAAAAACCAGGCTGTTCTTATATTTCCACACCGGCCCTCCAAAACTTGTTTCTCCATTGGTTAACCGGGTAAAGTTGTTACCTTGAACATCTATGGAATAGACGTCAAAATCATTTGAATTTATTCCCCGCCCCAGAAAAATCAATTCACCGGCAGCTGAAAAATTCACCGAAGACTCATAAACATCGGGGGTTGCAGTAATCTGGAAAGTTCGCCGGTTTCACAGTTAAATTTATAAATATCCCAATTCCCATCCTTTATGGGCACAAAAGCCAACAGGTTCAGGGAAGGAAAAACCCCTCATGCTCTCCAGGGCGCCGCCGGGAGCCTCCCTGGTGGAAACAAAAATAATATCTGTAAACTGCCCTGCGCCTGCTGGCAGGGAGCCGGGGTTTTCCACCCCGCTGTCTGCGGAGCATCAGCCTGATGAAATGAATACCAGCGCCAGAATCAAGAATAATACCGGGTATTTTCCGTCAGTTTTCATAAAACCCACCAACTTTTTGTTTATTTAGCAAGATTAACCCGCCGCAAAGGAAAATCCTATTATAACAAGAAAATAACTGAAATTGTAATTCCACGGGAGGCAACCAATGAAAACAAAATTGGCTTCACTTTTAATAATTATTATTCTGGCAGTAATTCCTGCATTCGCCCAGGATGTTGGCCCTACCCTTTCAGGGGTTTCAGATCAGATTCTTAACCTTTATGAAGAAGATGGACGCTGGTATCCCCAGCAGAACTGGTGGATTCATGGAGCTCCTGCCGACGGGGCCTTGAAAACCGAGATAGTTGATGAAAACGGGAAATCCATAGCTTATGCCACCTGGAAATATAAACGGGAAAAGGATGGATGGGCACAGGTTTCAGGACGTAATATCTATCCCACCAACGATCTGGATAACCTGCAGGAACTCTCTCCCGGTTCATATCAGTTAAAGGTATATATCAACGATGAGGTAGTATGGCGTACTCCGTTCCAGGTCATCAACAGTAAATTTGCCGGGGAAGATCATTACTATGTTACAGGGCCGTGGAAAGACTATGCTTTTTTCTATCCCAGCCATGGCCCCACCGGCTCTTTCCTGGTATTCTGGTACCAGGGCCCTGAAGAATTATCCTGGTATAAGCAGGATAGTTATCCCAGGGTATTCATGCTCAAGGGAGAGATCAGCCAGGGTGATCACGTGATCATTGACGAACCCCTGGATAAAATTGACGACCTGCTTTTTGTATATCCACAGAAAGTAATCCGGCGCCCGTTTTCTATCGGCACGGTAGAAGAAGTAAGAAAACTGTTGAAAAGAGACGGCCAATACCAGGCCACTGTCTATGCTGTAGATCAGCAAGACTACATCGACGCCGCCGCCACTGACAATATGGACGAACTTGAATGGTACCCCATAGCCAGGCTCCAATTCAGAGTCAGCGACGGCAAAGTTCTTACCAATAAGAAACTGGAATACATAGGCCAGGATATGGATACAAAAATTATTACCACCAGCGCCTGTTACGCAGAAAATATGATTCGTCTGCCCATCCCCCCATATTCAGCTCAGCAGGAATTGGAAAACTGAAAATTTTAAAATTTATCAGAATAGTTAAAGGGAATAATTCAAAAAACATATAATACATTATAATAATTATTATAATGTTCCAGGAGGTTGTGTTATGGCCAAATGTTTCAAAGCGGAAAATTGCCCGTTTTTTAACGATCAATTAAAAGGAATGCCCAAAGTAGCAGCTTCAATAAAAAAGAAATATTGCATGGGCAACTATAAAGATTGCGCTCGATATCTGGTTTCCACGAAGGGAAAGCCTGTCCCCGACGATCTGTTTCCCCACCAGAAGGAAAAAGCCCAGCGTTTAATAAACTGATTTTATATCAATCTTATACTTTAGTTTTAAATTACATCCTGCTTCGGCAGGGTGTTTTTTTATCTGTTATTAAAAAATTGCTCCTTTTTCCGATTAATCAAATAGAGAAAGGTATATACGAAAGGAGCAACCAATGCAGCTTGAATTACTGAAAACTACCCGCAAAGTAAAGCCCCGGCAGAAAAACCTTCAAACCATGCTTCTGTTCTTCTATATTTCTATTATAGCACTTACTGTGGTCGGCTTTGCCACCAGTTCGCCGGATGCCATGTTCCAGGGAAGAATACAGGGAGTTATTTATAACTTTCAGGGTACCTCCCCTGTGTCAAACCTGAGAGTTACCTGTTATCCGTATATGAGCAACAAGTATTTTTCAGTGGAAACCACCACCGATTCCCAGGGCAGGTTTAATTTTGAAAACATTCCTTATGGTAGATATATTATAAGCGCTTCTTATAAAGAAGGTTATGGAATTTGCCTGCCTGTGGAGTTGAAAACCTCCAGGATAGAAAAAAACTGCAGGGTTGAGTCAATGGGTTCGATTTATGGGGATATAATAATTGAAAACAACCTAAATACCGGAAAAACTCATGTCAGAGAAGGGGTTGGAAATCCGGGTAATTATGTATCAATACTGCTTAACAACCAGAGTGAGATTGTAAATTTAGTAAAGGAAATATCCCTGGAAGGAAATACTGAAACCGGCTATTATTTTCCCAACATTCCTCCGGGAAGACATGGCCTGATAGTAAACATTCAGGGAATTGGCATAAAAAAAGTGCCGGTGGAAATTAAAGCGGGCAAAATTACCAGGGTGGCAGTACGTATGGAAGGCAAAATTTCTCCCATAGCTGGCAGAATCCCCGTAAACAATCATTTTTTTCTAAATTTAACCCCATGATGTAACTTAAGTCATAGATCAAAAGTAGTAGGATATATTATAAATAAGTATATCCTTTTTTTATTCCGACTAAGACTAAAGTATTACCCCTCGGCACAGCAAAAGTTTCTGGAGGAGAATAAAATGAACTATAAAACTTTGAAGCCAGTATCTGAAGTAAAACCCCGCAACAAAAATATGACCATAAGTATGGTGCTGTTATTCCTTTTTTTACTGGGACTGTTATTAATCGGCCTTGCGACCTGTTCTCCTGACAAAATTTTTGTGGGAAACCTTGAGGGGACAATTTTCGATACCGATGGTACATCGCCCCTGTCAAATGTAACCCTTATCTGCACTTCTTTTCAGAACAGCGATACCTACAATACTTTTCAGACCACTACTGATTCCCGAGGAAATTACAAGTTTGAGAACATTCCCTATGGCATATACATAATAAACGCCAAATCAACAGAAGGTTACGGCGCCCTTATGCAGGTGGAAATATCCGAATACAGAAATAAAAAAGACGGAGTAATAGAAGCTACCGGATGCATTTACGGAGATGTGATAATCAAAGGGGCCCCTGTTGTGGCTGAGAATAATATCACTTCCAAAAGTTATATTTCCATGGAAATAAACAAAAGCGGCCAGGTAGTAACTTTGACCAGGGAAGTTGATCCTGCTGACGATCTGAATAATCTCAGTTATTTTTTCGACAATGTACCATTGGGAAACCATAAGATAATTACAAAAATAGATGGAATAGGAATCAAACAAACTAATGCAGCAATAACCGAAAAAAAAATAAAGAACATGACCATCACCCTGAATCAAAGCTAGAAATACTCTAAAAATTCAAGCGCTGTCATAGCAAGAAATCAGTAAGATATTAAGTAGAAAATGCAGTAAAAAATGGAGCTGCCTGAAAAGGCAGCTCTTTTTTTATTTTACATAGGTTATTTTGCATTGGGCAATAAGCCTGCCCGACCATAATTTGGTTTCATCTATATTGATTTTTCCCTTTGCCAGGTCCTTGTAAATATTGCTGGGATATCGATTGTAAGTATGGGTATTTTCAGGAGCTTCATAAAAGAACATATTATCGCTTATTGCTGCCTGAAAGGTATATTCGCCGGCAGGAAGCCCGTATAACAAGGTTTCGTTGGTGAAAACCTGGGGTAAATCCGCAGCCTTTAAAAAACCATATTGAGGCTGTTCAGCTTCCACATCAAGATGAACCTTCAATTGCTGCCCTGGCCCAAGAGTTACAAAATCCCTGGGTTTGATGGGAGGTTTGGGGGTGGTTCCAAAAGGAAAAACCTCGAATTCTCCCGCCATCAGGGTATAAAGCAAACGATGTTTTAACATATAAGTGCTGAAAATTACAGGCTTTTTCGAGATATTCTGAATTAAAACATCAAATACCGGCAATTCTGTTACCTTGTAAGTGTCCTTCCCGGGCCTTAAAACCATTTTCAACCCGTTTTGTGTTGATTCATCCACCATTTCTATTCTCCCCTTCCATTTTTATGCTAATACTTTCCATTTTGTACCCTCAGGGGTATCCATGAGTTCGATTCCCCTGTCTTTTAAATTATCCCGTATCTGGTCTGCCAGGTCAAAATCCTTGTTTTTCCGGGCTTCTTTTCTCTTCTCAATCAGCGCTTGAATTTCCCTGGCTAATTCTTTCTCCACCAGAGCTTCTTCCATTTTTATACCCAGAACACCATCCAGAGATAACATAAAGTCCAGAACCTGCTGGGAATTCTCTCTGGAAATCTGGCTGTTATCCATTATGCGGTTGACTCCGGTCATAAAAGTGAAAATTTCAGCAATAGCCGCCGATGTATTTAAATCATCATCCATGGCTTCCTCAAATTTCCTTTGCGCCTGCTCGATTAATTCAGGTATTTGCGAATTATCGGCCTGTTTACCCTCTTCCTTTACCCGCCTTAAAAACGAGTAAATCTTATCAAGAGCTTTGCCGGCAGCTTCGATTCCATTAAAAGTAAAGTCCAGTTTCTTTCTATAGTCATTGGTGACATACATATACCTTAAAGCCATGGGGTTGTAGCCCCTGTCAACCAGGTCTCTCAAGGTGTAGAAATTGCCTTTTGATTTTGACATTTTGGTTCCGTCCACCAGAAGATGATCACAGTGTAGCCAGTAGTTAACGAATTTTTTACCGAATGCCCCTTCAGATTGGGCAATTTCATTTTCGTGGTGGGGGAACAAATTATCGACGCCGCCGGTATGAATATCCATCTGTTTACCCAGATGCCTGGTACTCATTGCAGTGCATTCAATATGCCAGCCGGGCCGGCCCTTGCCAAGTTCAGTTTCCCAGAACACATCCCCGTCTTCGGGAGAATAAGCTTTCCACAGGGCAAAATCGGAAACACTCTCCTTGTCGTATTCATCGTGCTTCACCCTGGCGCCGGCTTTCAAATCCTCCACCTTCATGTGGGAGAGTTTGCCATATTCAGGAAACTTTTCTATAGAAAAATAGATGGAACCGTCCTCTCCGGTATAGGCAATTGTTTTGGCCTGTAGAATTTTGATAATTTGAACCATTTCATCAATATGGTCGGTGGCTTTGGGGTAAACTTCCGCAGTTTCTATGTTCAGGGTTTCCAGGTCTTCAAAAAAAGCCCGGGTGTATTTCTGGGTGTAATCGGTAATGGACATTCCCAGTTCCTTAACTTTTCTGATGATTTTGTCGTCAACATCGGTAATATTCATAACCTGTCGGACATTGAAGCCTTTATATTCAAGGTATCTTCTGAGTACATCTTCAAATGCGTAAGCCCGGAAATTACCGATATGAGCATAATCATATACGGTGGGGCCGCAGGTGTACATGCTTACCTTTCCTTTTTTCAGGGGAACAAATTCCTCTTTTTGTCGGGTTAATGTATTGTAAAACTTTAATGACAAAGTTACACCTCCAGTTTATATGAAGAAAATGATCGGCTGGTTTCATTTTAACAATGAACAGTATCTTGTTTTTCAAGTTTCGGTGACAAATAACCTGCCAATTATTTAACTTTTTAAAGGATAATAAAGGGGTTGATAGAATTTAACAGTTAACAAAACTGATATACAGAAAGGAGGGGACGGGGTAACCCATACAGATGAGCAAGAAAAAAGAAGAAACAATTGAAGAAAAAAAGCTCGACCCTATCCTCAAGGATATTGTCAATCAGAATCCAGCTACAGTGCCGGTAATCATTCAAACTGTGGATGGCCTTAAAGATGAAGATCGAAAGAAAGTAAATGAATTGGGGGGCAAAATTAAAGACGACCTTTATATAATTAACGCTTTTTCTGCCGATATGTCATCCGATGCGGTCTTGAAACTCATACAAAGTCCCCGCATTGTAAAAGTTTATTACGATGCTGAGGTAAGAGCAGTTTAACCTACTTTTTCTGCCAAGACTTTGAATTCCATTATTATTTGCAAGGAGGCCTATTATGAAACAGGATATTCTCCCTTCCCAGGGTAAAACCGAATATTTAGATGCTCTTGAAATTGCCGTTGAAAGAGAAATTAAAGCTAAATACATGTATGATATGATGGCGGATTATGTCGATTCAAAACGAATGAAAAACAAATTGAAATTTCTGGCCAGTGAAGAACAAAACCACCGCGACAACGTGGAAGGCCTATATAAAAAGATTTCAGGAACCACCAAAAACTTTGACGAACAGACCAGATTGCCTTCAGAAAAAAGCGTTAAGGAAGCCCAGAAGCTGAGCCTGGATGAATTAATTAACCTGGCTATTCAGAAAGAGCTGGAAGCCCAGCAATTCTATAAGGAACTGGCACAAAACAGTAAGGAAGAAGCAATTTCAACCCTTTTCCACTATCTGGCCGGCGAAGAACATAATCACCAGGAAATTCTGGAGCTGGAATTGAAACTGCTGAAAGGCGCCAAACCACTGGGAGTGGAAACATCAGTCCAGATGGTACCCGCAGTTTATAAAGAATGGTGGTAAACATAATTCTGAACCACAAAAAAGCCGGCTGCCGGCTTTTTTTATACCATATTCTCAAATTGCGGATATAAAACTTGCCTGATAAACCATATGTATATTTACCAGAATTATATCTTGCTGACAACGATAAACAGAGAGGATTTTTTTTATTTGTTTAAAAATCATATGTTAATTTCAAAGTATCATAAAAGGAGGAGTTTGACTTGAAGCGATTCCTGTTAATTATAACAATTATTCTGATTTCTTTTCTGGTGGGATGTTCCCAGCCCGGAAACAAAAAACCTGCCCCGGCAGGTTCTGGAACTCCTGAACCCACCGCGACAACTGTTGCCACCCCTTCCCCTACCACAAAAGAAGAGGCAGGGGAACTGTTCAGTAAAATGCTGGCAGAAGCGTTAAAAAATGAAGACCCCGGAAAACTGAAGGAAATGATTGAATATATGCCTGATATTGTAAGAATGAGGGACAAAGAGGGCATGACTTTGTTAATGTATATCAACACCCCGGAAATGGCAGAAGTTGTGGTCAAAAAGAAAGGTTTCATCGACCTGCCCAATAAATTCGGCGCTACTCCTCTTATGGTTCATGCCGGAAAGGGCAACCTGGAAATGGTGAAATTCCTGATTGAAAATAATGCCAAGGTTAACTCTATTGATAAAGATGGAAATACAGCTGTAGCTATGGCAGCTTTCGGAGGACACCCCGATGTTATTAAATATTTAATGAAAAAAGGCGCAAAAATCGATACCATAAATAATAAAAAGTTTACTCCGGTTCACGCTGCTGTACACAGTGAAAACCTGCCTACTGTTAAACTGCTGGTGGAATCAGGCTTAAAAGTGGAAGGAGAACCCGGCACCGTACAACCCATGCACCTGGCTGCAAAAAAAGGCAGCCTGGATATTATTAAATATTTGGAGGAAAAAGGCGCCGGCCTGAACGTGAAAGATGTTAAGGGTGGCAAGCCCATCCACAACGCAGCTTTCCAAGGGCATATTCATATTCTTGACTATCTGGTTTCCAAAGGCATATCTGTAGAAGAACCCGACGATGAGGGAACTGTTCCCATGCATTATGCTGCCTGGAACTCTCAGACCGCTGTTTGCCGTTGGCTGGTGGAAAAAGGAGCCAGTGTAAAGACAGCCAACAGGAAAGGGGGAACTCCTCTTCACAGCGCTTCCATAGTCGGCCACAGCCGGGTCAGCGATTTCCTGATATCAAAGGGGGCCGATGTCAATGCCATAAGAAAAGACACGGGTAAAACTCCATTACATATTGCCGCCAAGAACCCATCAATAAAATTGATGAAAATCTTATTGGAAAACGGAGCGGTTGTAAATATACAGGATAAGGAAGGCAACACCCCCCTGCATATAGTTTCTAGAAGCAGCAAGGCTCAATCTTTAGAAGCTGCCCAATTATTGTTTGAAAATGGGGCAAAAATGATAAAAAACAACAAGGGGCATTTCCCATTGCATATGGCAGCTTATGTGGGTAACAATAAACTGGTAGAATTGTTTTTAGAAAAAGGGACCGATATTAATGCCACAGATAACGATGGCAACACTCCTCTTCATATGGCGGTAACCAGAGATAAAACCACAACCGTGGATTTACTGGCGCAGAAGGGGGCCAAACTGGACATTAAGAACAATGATGGGCTGACACCAAAAGAATTTGCTGAAAAATATGATAGCAAGCAATCTGCCACCATGTTGGATGTAAAGTAAATAAAGGAAAAAAACAGAAATAGAAAAACTTAAAGTTAGCAAAAAAATGAAAAGGGGAGTATTTATGAGTAAGGAATATTTTGTTGAACAAATAGTGGTAAACACCGGCCTTAACGCCGAAGATGTATATGCCCAGATAAAAGAAATTGAGCCTGATATAGATGTGGAAAAAGAAAAGGAACTGGGCAGGGCGCTTTATAAATTTGCCAAGATAATAACCTGGACCGACCGCAGAGTTGAAGAAGGCTTAGACATTCCCGAGCAGGAAGTGGAAGATGTGGCAGAAGACTTAATGTACAGGGAAAAAGTGACAGAGGAAGAGAAGAAAGAAGCTGAGGCTTTTTTCAAGGCTTTAAAAGAAGCTTACGGTGATGAATTTGATGAAACAAATATGATGCCGTCAAATATAAAACGCCTGATCGATGGAATATACGTTATAGATTTTAACAAAGCTGTGCTTTTTGAAGACGAATTTGAGGAAAAAGTGGAAGATTTAATAGAAAACGAAGTTATGTCCCGGTTATTTTTGGATATAACACCTGAAAAAAAAGGCATGCGAACTTTTTATTACCATCTTTAATTATTCCCAGAATTCAATAAAACCGTTAGAGTAAGAAGCTGCCTGACTGCAGATGGGTTCATGAGCGCCAACCTTGTTGCAATTAAGGCGATACCACACATTTGTATCTTCTCTGGTAATTGTGTATAAATAAGTAGCACCGGGGTTTTCAGGACACCCGGTGTTTTCATTTATATAATCGGGAATGACTCCAGTCCATCCAAGAGGTATAAGAACCTGGGAGTTCTCATCGGGAACTTCAGGATATTCTCCATGGTCTGCTTTAAACTGTTCCAGGGCAATTGCGCAATCTTTCTGGTTCTGGATGCAAATTTTCAATTTATCATGAGCTTTTGCCCGTGAAATATGAGGAAATATGATAGAAACTAGTATAGCCACCACGGATATAAGTATCATTACTTCAATGAGAGTTATTCCATTTTTTTTATTATTGTATATCATCATTCTTCCTCTATAATCATTATACCAGATTGGCCTTTAAAAAGCCAATGGTTATTTATAATATACACATTTTTTATATTGTTAAAGATTTGTATTTTAATACCTTTTAAAATTTTTAAACATTTTTTTAACATAAAAACAAAAAATTCATTTTATTTACAAGTTGAAATAGTCTTCCGATAAAGTTATTAGATTTAAACCTGTTTGCCATTCATGTTTCCGTTCTAAAACCCACTTACCTTGCGTCCGTGAGCGACTGAATTTTTGCCGGGAAAAAAAGCTACATTGCGAACGATACATTCCCCCATTCTTAATGGGGAGAGATTACCATGCATCCTGCGGATGCTAGCGATAACGGAAATTGAATTATTCAACCTGCAAACAAAGAGGGCTGCTCTTTTGGGGCAGCCCCTTTAGTTTATTACTACTTTGCCTTTTCAGGCTTTTTTTCTTCTTTTTCTTCCTTCTTTTTAGAGGATTTCTTCTTGGGTGGTTTTTCGCCCTTTTTGTAAAAGATGAGTTTTTCTTCGTCATCGGGGTCTATGTCCATAAACACGGTATCCCCTTCCTTGAAAACTCCTCTTATGAATTCCTCAGCCAAAGGATCTTCAACCATACGCTGGATCGCTCTTCTGAGGGGCCTGGCACCGTAAGTTGGATCATAACCCACCTTGGCAAGGCGTTCCTTTACATCCTGGGTATATTCCATATGGCGTTCCTGGGCTTCAACTTCCTCGTTGACCCTTGACATCATCAGATCCACAATATCCAGAATTTCCTTCTCATCTAGCTTGGTGAATACAATCAGTTCATCCAGGCGGTTTACAAATTCGGGCTTAAATAATTTCTTGGTGGCATCAAGAATTTTCTTCTTCATTCTCTGATATTTGACTTCCTCGGAGCCCTCATCCTTGACGGTTCTGAAACCTATATCGGTGGAGGGGCCAATGTCCCTTACACCGATGTTTGAAGTCATAATCAGAATTGTATTCTTGAAGTCCACTACCCGGCCCTGGGAATCAGTAATTCTGCCGTCTTCCAGTACCTGGAGCAGAATATTAAACACATCGGGGTGAGCCTTCTCGATTTCGTCCAGCAATACCACGCTGTAAGGTTTTCTCCTTACCACCTCGGTCAACTGTCCGCCCTCTTCGAAGCCCACATATCCGGGAGGCGCTCCCATCAAACGGGATACAGCAAATTTTTCCATATACTCAGACATATCAATCCGCACCAGAGCATCCTCATCATCGAACAGAAACTCTGCCAGTGCCTTGGCAAGCTCGGTCTTACCCACACCGGTGGGCCCAAGGAATAAGAATGATCCGGTAGGCCGTTTGGGATCCTTTAAACCGGCCCTGGCCCTGCGAATTGCCCGGGTTATCGATTTCACAGCTTCTTTCTGGCCGATAATCCGCTCATGAAGCTTATCTTCCATCTTCAACAGCTTCTGGCTTTCTTCTTCAGCCAGTTTGCTTACGGGAATCTTGGTCCAGGTAGAAATTATATGAGCAATATCTTCCTCGGTTACCGTGTTCAACTCGGTACCCCGGTTTGCTTTTTTCTCTTCCCATTCCCGCTCGTCTTTTTCCTTTTCCCGGCGAAGTTTTTCTTCTTTTTCGCGCAATTGAACTGCCCGTTCATATTCCTGAGCGGCAATGACTGCGTCTTTTTCCTGGCGGATCTGGCGCAATTTGGCGTCCATTTCCCTGAGTTTCGGGGGGGGCATACTGGCCTGGAGCCTGACCCGGGAAGCGGATTCGTCCATAATGTCGATGGCCTTGTCGGGCAGGAACCGATCGGTAATATATCGGTCTGCCAATTTTGCCGCCATTACCAGAGCTTCATCGGTAATTTGAACCTTATGGTGGGCCTCGTAACGGTCCCTCAGCCCTTTAAGAATCTCGATGGTTTGCTCCACGTCAGGTTCTTCCACGGTTACCGGCTGGAAACGGCGTTCCAGCGCCGCGTCTTTTTCAATATATTTTCGATATTCGTCCAGGGTTGTGGCGCCAATACACTGCAGTTCTCCTCTGGAAAGAGGTGGTTTGAGTATATTGGATGCATCGATGGCGCCCTCGGCGGCGCCTGCGCCTACTATGGTGTGAAGTTCATCAACAAACAGGATGATTTCACCGGCAGCCTGGCGAATTTCGTCCATCACTTTTTTCAATCGCTCTTCAAATTCACCCCGGTATTTGGTTCCAGCCACCAGCCCTGCCAGGTCCAGAGAAATAACTCTTTTATCCTTCAACAGGTCGGGTATGTCATTGGAGGATATCCGCTGGGACAGGCCCTCAACGATTGCGGTTTTACCCACGCCGGGTTCTCCCAGCAATGCGGGGTTATTTTTAGTTCTGCGGGAAAGAATCTGAATGACCCGCTCAATTTCGGTATGTCTTCCTATAACCGGATCAAGTTTATTCTCGGCAGCCATCTTGGTGAGATCTCTGCCGAATTGATCCAGAGTCGGGGTTCTTGTCCTTTCTTTTGGGGGAGCAGGTGAAGTTTCCACTCCCAGTAGTTTGGTTATTTCGGTCCGAATTTTAGTGGGGTCAACTCCCAGGTTGGAGAGAACCCTGGCTGCCACACCCTCGCCTTCTTTTACCAGGCCCAGCAGCAAATGCTCGGTACCAATGTAGTTATGTGAAAGATTGCGAGCTTCCTCAAAAGCCAATTCAATTACTCTTTTGGCCCTGGGGGTGAATACCATTTCCTGGTTGGTGGGCTTTCCACCCTTACCGACTATGGCCTCCACTTCGCCCCTGACTTTTTTCAAACCCACGCCCAGATTTTCCAGAACCTTGGCTGCTACCGATTCCCCTTCGCTGATAATTCCCAACAAAAGATGCTCGGTGCCTATGTAATTGTTTCCCAGGCGCTGGGCTTCTTCTTGAGCCAACACTATGGATTTACGAGCTCGCTCTGTGAAAGGTTCCCACATTTATGATTTAACCTCCTTAATTATATGTCACATTTTTTCAAGTTGAATCTTTACTGTTATTTTCACCTTATTATAAATAAAAAAACACCTTATTAGTTTCTACAACTTTCAATTTTATTCCTATTATACAAAAGAATAAATATAATCGATATTTCCATAAATTTTAACAACAAAAACCCAGCAGGCAAAAGAAAAATTGAAATACCCTGTTACAATTAAGTAAAAAAAATGAAGATCCTTTAATTATTCTTTTTGTATTCTTGCAATTGACGGTTGCTTCTGTATCTTTACTTTTCAGATTCAATAATTACCAGGAAGATTCGCAGGGAAAGAAAAATATTTAATAGAATTATTTAAAAAAAGATAAAAAGAGGTTGATTATTTTGTCAGAATTAGCGGAAAAAATTTGTGTAATTAACAGCGCAGGGTCGGATATCGGCCTGGAGTGCGCTTTTTCACTGGCCAGAATGGGAGCCACTATATTCCTGGTAAATAAAGAAAATAATGAATTGCAGAAAAAAATAGAACAGGCACAGAAAGAAAACCATAAAATAAGCCTGTTGACCCTGGAAAACTATAACGATAAGGAAGTAACCAAAGTTTTTGACCAGATAAAGAAACAGGCAGGGCCGGCGGGCATACTGGTTAACAGTTACTTCAACTACGACGAAAAACAGTTTCAGGCTCTCTCTCTGGAACAATGGCATAAAATATTGGAAGAAAATCTCACCCCCTACTATCTTTTCTCACGGGCCATTATCCCTCACATGAAAGAACTGGGAGAAGGGGTAATAATCAATATCTCGTCTATTCTGGCGTTGAGAGGAATTCCCGGCCGGGCAGGGTACTCGGCAGCGCGGGGCGGAGTTCAGTCCCTGACCAGAGCCCTGGCCGTGGAGCTTGCTCCACTGGAAATAAGGGTAAATAACATTATTCCCGGTTATATAAAAACCGAACAGTATAAAAAATTCAGGCTGAATAAAGACCCCGGCTACGAGAAAAAACTCCTGCGGCACATTCCCATGGGAAGGCTGGGTAAACCCGGAGAAGTGTCACGGGTTGTAAGTTTCCTCGCCGGCCCAGAGTCTTCATACATAACTGGAGCATCTATACCCGTTGACGGAGGCTATTGCATAGCCTGACGGGAAGCCAAATGAGGGAATTCAAGACAACCAAACCCACAAGAAATACAGGTTCAATATTTAAAACAACCTGTATTGGTTTAATTTTCCTCTTTCTTATACCCCCTCTGGTTTCTTTCTACTCTGTTTATAAAACCTACCGATATAAAGGAATTTTTGATGTCAGAAATTATTTTGGAGCCAACCTTTTCTGGGGTGTCACCTCCTTTTTTAATCGGCCTGGCCCTGGTTGCTGCTTTTATTATTTTATCTATATTGTAATTGTAAAAAGAGATGAAATAACAGAAAAAAATTTGAAGAAACTCATTTCTTCGAAGGAAGGATAACATTATTCACCTGGAATGTTCAACCTGAAAACAATAATTTTCAGGTATCTGAAGCAAGGGCGATTTTCGAACATTTAGTAGAAATTGAAAAACAGCTTAATGAAAAGTTAAAGCAGGTATAAAACATATGAAAATGAAAAAATACATTCCTTTTATTTCCAAAAAGCAACAGGAGGAATCATCTACTGTCGCCTGCTTTCTTGCACTTCTGGCATTTCTGATGCCGGCGACAGGCTCCTCATATTATATCTACAGAAACTATGGGCCCCAGGGGTTTCGACATCTCAAAAATTACTTTGGCATGAATATCCTGTGGGGCATAGGCTTTCTTGTGGGGTATATAGCAGCTCTGTTTATACTGGTTTTTTTCTATATGATGTTTACCGATATTTTCAGGGGACTTAAAAACAGAAAAATAAACAGAAAACAATTTTTATCCTCTTTCGGCGGAGAATTCGTAAACATAAAAAATGAAGATATACATTGGCCTGACCTCTTCTTTACCACTCCCAGGGAAGATGTTAAAATCACAGTTTTATCATCCAAATGGTTGTGGAAGGGAAGAGTCCATGATAAACCTGCGGGATGGGGAAGGCTGAACCTGGAATATAGAGTTGAAAATAAGGAAAAGGATATGCCAGTTTATGGTTTTCACAATTTTAACTATTTTACCATCAAAACAAAGGCTTCAAAAAACTGGATATTATACCTGAATATCTAGGATATCGTCCCCGACAAGGTCAGAGAAGGGCTGTTCTGGGAGAATATATGCAAATATATGGAAGAAAAGGAGTTTGCCCCTACAGATTTCAAATTGAAAAATATGGAGGGAAAAGAAATTGAAACAAAAATATCCCCGGAACTTATAAAGGAACATATCAGCGTTATTCACGATATTACAGGCCCTTCCAATGTTCTGTGTAAAGATGGTTTTCTTGTTGTCAACTCCTGGGATGTTGATATTGATAAAGAGGATTTTCAGGCTTCCCAGGCAAGAACAATTTTTCAACACCTTATTAGAATCGACGAAACTGAAATTAATTCTGAAGATTGAAGACAACCCCAATTAAGAATTGGGGAACATAATGTTCGCATGTAGCTTTTTTTACCCGGCAAAAATCCAGTCGCTCACAGACGCAAGATAAGTG
>CAZSLZ010000046.1:0-20463 GCA_964607865.1 uncultured bacterium | reverse complement strand
AAATCAATTGGTAAAGGTGCTGCCGGAATAGGCAAATCAATTGGAAAGGGTGCTCTCGAAGGCGTAAAAGAAATTGGCGGACAGAAAATGATTCCATTGAAGATGGCGATGGACCTTATCAATAAAGCCAAGGGGGGCCAGCAGCCTCAATAAAATTAAAATTCAGTAACAGAAAACCCACCGGTAATAATCGGTGGGTTTATTTAATTAAGAGGTTTTTTTATCAACTCATTGAATCAGATAGAAAAATTGGAGGGTAGGATTGAAATGAATGAAAATTCGCCGGAAGTAAACATTTTAAATAGTTTGAAGAATGCACTGGGAAATGAATGCCCTGAATGTGGAGAAGTTAACCCAGCTGATGTTATTGAGTGCCAGGCTTGTGGCAGAAAAATGCCCCTGCAGAAGGAAGATGAACCCCAACTGTCTTTTGTTCATAATGAAGGGTTGGGCAGAGTTGTTTCCGGAAAACTGGAAAAAGTGCCCATGGAGAAAGCTGCTAATCTTGCTATTCTGGATGAAGCAATTGAAGGATTGGAAACTGGCGCTATCGAACTTTCCGAATACCAGAAGAGAGTTAACAAGATAAAAAATGATATTGAAGAATCAATTCAGCTTTTAAAAAGTGATACTTTCAAAGCAAAAGTTGCCAGTTTGCCCCAGATTCAAAAGAAGATTCTAAATGAAACCGAGTACCTTTTTGAACAGTATCTCAGCGGCCTGAACAGAATGTTGGAATACAAGGGCGGTGGTGATGTTACTCCGGCAAATGAAGGCTTTGATATGGTAGAAGAAGCCCTGGAAAAAATGGATCGCGTGCAGGACACAATTCAAGACCATTATTATGAAGAACCTGGGCAGGAAAAAGAAGAGCCAGTTGAAGAGAAAAAAATGATATAGAATTATTTTTTAAATTTACGAGGAAGCTGTCCAAAAGGACAGCTTCCTCGTTTATATTGGATAATTATAATTTAGTTAAAAAAAATCCCCAGGATGGGTGGCGATCTCTCCCCATTAAGAATTGGGGAATCCCATTTAGAATTGGGGAATGTATTATTCGCATTATAGTTTTTTCAACCAGAAAAAGAACATGTTACTCACAGACGTAAGGTAAGTGGGTAAGAACTAACCCGCTCTAAATTGAGATTGCCATGCCTCTTCGAGGCTCGCAAGTATGCTATGTTTATGTGGGGAGTAAAATTCAAAACACGGTTTCTCTAAAACCTCGCAGTGACGCCATGGCAGGCTATGAGAATATGACAGACTCCTGGAAAACAGAATAATTTGCAACTATCTTCCATTTTGTTTTTCTTCAATTTTTGCTTCGAGCCTTTTTGCCTCTGCATATGCCTTTTTATATTCTCGAAGGGCATCCTGAACATCGCCCTGGCCGCCGGTTGTAGAAAGCCTGGTGTAACGCTCGAAAGCAGCCTCTTTTTTTTTGAGGGCTTTCGTCAGCTGGGCCTGTAGATTGTGCCCGTCCTCAACAGGGTTTTCCCCGCCAGAAGGTTTTTCATGAACAACTTCTGATGAATGGCTTGGTATATTATTATCATTGGAATGCATATCTTTCAAACCTGCGCCTGTGGGGGCTGGCGTCAATCCGGAAATATCTTCTGGAACTGCTGTATCCTCATTTTCCCAACCGGAGACAATGAAATCACTTCCATTATCTTCCATGTCCATTACAGCTTCGTAATATAATGAGTTTTTTTCTTCTGAAAGGCCTTCAGCTGCCTCTGGGATTTCCAGGTTAAAGTATTCCTTTTTGCCTTGTGCTGTTATAAATTCTGTATCTGTGCAAGGCTTTTCCTGGAGTGGTTTGCCAGTATCTGTTGATGTTGTCATAGGGGGCGATTTGCGGGAAGAATTGCAGCCCATACCCAGACAAAGAATAAAGACTGATAATGCTATCAATATGTTTGTAGCTGGGAATCTATTTTTTTGGGGGGTTTTCATAGTTTGATTCATTATTTTCTCCGGTTCTTCTGTCAGTCGGTTATGCTATATTTGTGTTTAACTTCGTTTACAGCATTCAGTATTTTTTGTGCCTGCCCACTACTAATGCTGCCATTGGCGGATTTTTCTTTTGATGACTTTGCTATTATTTTGAAGAAATCTGCCGATGTACGGGGAGGATGGCCCAGATATTTCTTTGAAAGTTCGTTGATTTCAAGAAAATTGCTTACGACATTTTTTGTTTTGGTATAACCCATTCTGTGATAGTAATCAATGAGGGCTGCAGTTACTACACCTTCTACATTTTCACCCGAATCAGGAATACTTTTAACGACTTTTTGTGCGGTGCTTTTACTGAAAGATTTAGGATTATAAGGCATGTCCAGCCCCCTTGTCAGCAATACCGAGAAAAAATGGGCCCTGCCTTCATCCCAGGCCAGTTCCTTATTTGGGGCTTTCAGCCAGATATCGTGTTTGCCTCCAAGTTTGTCTTCAATGTCAGGATCTTTTGCTACTATCTCCATTATGTGATGGGTCCACTCATGCATTAGTGTTTCACTGAATTCGTCCCTGGTCAAATCCATGTTGCCGGGAATATATATAACACCGTCAAGGTAGCATGGTTTGCCTCTGGAGTTGTCAATATCAATCTTGATATTGCTGAATAACCGGGCATTCTTCTCGCCAACCAGAGGCAGAAAATACTTATAAACCTTGTATTTTGTCCGGGCAATTTTTTCAGCATTGTCGGTAAGCTGAATGCTGATGACTTCAAAAGCGCTTCCGGACTTCAACGAAGGCACCGTAAACTTTGCAGCTGCCGTTTTCTTGTCCTCGCTTTCAAAGGCAAAAATTGACAAAACTTTTTCTTTCAATACTTCTCTGGCAGGAATATAAAACGTGAAGCTGTATTTGTCGCCTTCTTTTTTAAAACTGTTCTGGCTGATCTTGAATATTTTTCCTCCCGCTCTATTTTTGAAGAGAAGGCTGGCTCGGCAGGAATCCCAGCGGGAATGTGTGTCGTTCCATTTTGATGCTGATATAACGGTTTTATATATTGATACATTCAGGTTGTAAGTTGCCATATGATTATTGGAGTCGTTCATTTCAAACTGTTTTTTCATTGGGAAAGAAATTTTTTTATTGTCATCAATATATGATGGATATAACCCTTCCAGGGGGATGTCATACCCGGTTTTTGCACTGAGGGAAATTTCAGTGACCATCAGCAAAACCTTGCCCGATTTGCCTTCGAAAGATTCTTTGGAAATTCCGTCCCTTTCGGTGAGCATCGTTTTGCTCTTTCCTGTCTCCATGTTTTTGACAGTAATCTCCAGGCCTTCCACAGCACCACCGCCACTGTTTCTGGCAATTACCCGGAAATGCCCGGTAACTTCCCTGGGTTTTTCGGGGACCCATTTATAGAAATAATTATATGTATCACCGCCGTCCATGCTCAGGCGTGCCCCTACTGCAACCACCAGGTAATCCTTCCCTCCGGCCTGTTTTTTTGCAGGAAACACCATCTCAGCTTTTTTTGTGGTTCCGCTGGATTTATTATCATTTGAATGATAGATTCCAACATTCTGATTATAATAGGCTGAATGCTTTTGATCTGTGGAGCTGACTCCCTGCCAACTGGTGTCTATCTCAAGGGTCACCACGCTGGGGTATCCCATTATTTCGGCGGTCCGGTTAAAACTCTTGAGTATTTTGGCTGAATACTTGCCGTCCCATTTTTCTCCGGGCCGGGCAATTTTTGGAGGCGGCGTCCATTTTACAAACCCGGCAGCTTCTCTCTCCAGTTTCTGTTTACTTGAATCAGAATAACCGACATAGCGCCCTGATACATATCCGCTTCTGCTCTCACCGGTGAAGAATTCTCTGCTTTTAAAACGGGCAGGGATGTTAGGCTTGTTCTGTCCGAAATTGTCAACCTTGACTAACTCCCAATGGCCGTTTTCAACATTCTGGGCTGTAACCGGAATGATACTAGAAAGAAGGAAAATCATAAAAATAACTGTGATAACTGCGATGTTGAAAAATGTCCTGTTATACGATTTCAACGATAGATACCTTCTTTGCAATAGATTTTCTTATTTATTTTCCAAAACAAGTATGTTTCCTTTTTAGGTGCCCTTAAGCAAAATACCGTGTCATTCTGCTTGGAGCGTATCGAGAATAACCGTAACAGGCCTGGTATGCTTTCTGAATATCAGGCAATTATGTTCTGCAAAGCTGCTGTATTCTGAGTGTTCCCATCTTGTCCGGCAAATTTTTAATATGAATCAGAATTGATATAATTGCAATAACAATCATTAATTCAACGAGGGTAAACCTTTTCTTCTCTTCATTTTATTTCTCCATCTTTATATTTTCCACAGAGGAGGATTTTATTTATATTTCAACTATAATATAGCAAAATTATGCTGTTCTGGCAATTATTTGCGTTGCTTATTTTAGTTAGAATTCACGCACTTTTAAAATTTTTATAAGGCATTATTAATTTGTCTGCTTTTTTGAAAATGGTTGCCAAACCGGCAACTTTTCTATATAATATGTGGAATATCAAAAAAAAGAGAATTATAAAGTATCGGGAGGATTCAAATGAAAGGGACTGACTTTTTACAGCGAACCCATAACTGCGGAGAACTGCTGCCAAAAAATGTGGGAGAAACAGTAAACTTGAATGGCTGGGTACAGAAACGCAGAGACCTGGGGGGGCTCATATTCATTGACCTCCGGGATCGGTGGGGGCTTACCCAGGTGGTTTTCAACCCCCAGGATGACAAAGTACTGTTTGAACTTGCTGAAAATTTACGCAGTGAATTTGTGGTGGCCATTCAGGGAAAAGTCAGAAAACGGCCCGAAGGCTCTGAAAACCCCAGGCTTTTGACCGGCCAGGTGGAAGTTGTGGCGGAAAAACTGGAAATCCTAAGCACTGCTAAAACCCCGCCTTTTGTTATTGCCGATGAAATAAATATTGACGAGGCATATCGGTTAAAATACCGGTTTTTAGACCTCCGGCGCGCCAAAATGTTTAATAATCTCTTCATACGCCATAAATTTGCCAAAGCTGTGAGAGATTATCTTAATGACCTGGATTTTCTGGAGATAGAAACTCCCATGATGATTCGCTCCACACCTGAAGGCGCCAGGGATTATCTGGTTCCCAGCCGGGTTTCACCGGGTAAGTTTTATGCTCTGCCCCAATCGCCTCAATTATTAAAACAGCTTTTAATGGTGAGCGGAATGGATCGCTATTTCCAGGTTGCCCGATGCTTCCGGGATGAAGACCAGCGGGCTGACCGTTTGCCCGAATTTACCCAGATTGACCTGGAAATGTCTTTTGTCAGGATGGACGATATTCTTTCTGTTGTAGAAAATATGATTGCATATTGTTTCAAGGAGGTTCTTGACAAAGAGTTGAACACGCCTTTCGTTCGCATGACCTGGCAGCAGGCTATGGATTCCTATGGAATAGATAAGCCCGACACCCGTTTTGGCATGAAGATAATTGATGTTACCGATATAGTAAAGGAAACTTCTTTCAAGGTGCTCACCAGTGTAATTGGCAAAGGTGGCAGGGCCAGGGCAATAAGGTTGCCTGGTTGCGCCGATTTTTCCCGCAAACAGGCCGATGAACTTTCTGAATTTGTGAAACCCATGGGGGTTCAGGGAATTCTTCCCATAGCCTTGAAACCCGATAAATTTAAATCTCCTCTGGATAAGCACCTATCTGACGGGCAGAAAAAAGAACTTATTGAAGCAATGGGGGCTGAAGAAGGGGACTTTATAGCTATGCTGGCGGGAGAACCCCGGTTGATAAGCACGGTTCTGGGTAAACTCCGCCTGAAAATGGGCAGGGAATTGAAATTGATTGATTATTCCCGTGACGATTTTCTTTGGATCACCGATTTTCCCATGTTTGAATACAATGAAGATGAAGACAGGCTGGAGCCTGCCCACCATGCTTTCACCTCGCCCAACAGCGAAGACATACCATTGTTGGATAACGAGCCCCTGAATGCCCGCTCACTTTCATACGACCTGGTCTATAACGGAAATGAAGCTGCTTCGGGAAGTATCAGGATCCACGAAAGAGCCCTGCAGCAGAAGATTTTTGAAATTATAGGTTTATCACAGGAGCAGGCGCAGGATAGATTCGGCTTTCTGCTTAACGCCTTTGAATATGGTGTTCCTCCCCATGGCGGCATAGCTCTTGGTTTCGATCGCATAATCGCTGAGATTTGCGGTGAATCTTCCATAAGAGAAGTCATAGCCTTTCCCAAGAACAGCAGTGGGCAATGTTTATTGACGGGAGCTCCTGTGGAAGTGGATATGGATCAACTGGATATCCTGGGGATCGATCTTAAACCAGGAAAAAAACCAGGCGGAGAAGAAGCAAAAATGTAGTAATAAAGGGAGGGGAAAAATGGAAAAAATAAGGATAGCTATGGCCCAGATAAATTCCACAGTAGGGGATTTTGAAGGAAACCTGGAGAAAATAACCGAGTATATTAACAAGGCCAGGCGTTCTCATGCCGATGTGATAATTTTTCCGGAGCTGGCAATATGTGGCTATCCTCCTGAAGACTTGATACTGCGGACTTCTTTTATTCGGCAGAACCGTATATACCTGGAGAAGGTGGCTTCTGAGGCGCAGGATATCGCCGTGGTAGTGGGCTTTGTTGAAGCCCGGAACCATATTTACAACTCGGCGGCTTTCATTTATGACAGCCGGGTTTACGGGACCTATAGAAAAGTTTTTCTGCCCAATTACGGGGTCTTTGATGAAAAGCGATATTTCAGTTCCGGCCCAGAAAGCCCGATCTTCGAATTTGGAAATGTTTCTCTGGGTATTAATATTTGTGAGGATATCTGGATACCCGACGGCCCTGCCGCCAGGCAGGCGGTATCGGGAGCTGGTATCATTCTGGACATCAATGCTTCTCCTTATCAACTGGGAAAATGGAAATTGCGGGAAAACATGATTTCAACCCGGGCTGCCGATAATGCAGTTTATATTTGCTATGTAAACTGTGTGGGTGGCCAGGATGAACTGATTTTTGAAGGTGGCAGCCTGGCTTTCGACCCCGATGGCAACATGATTACCAGAGGAAAATTCTTTGAAGAAGATTATATTGTGGTGGACCTGGATTCAAAACTGCCCTACAGAAAAAGGCTTCACGATTTGCGAATAACAGAAAGGCTGAACTTCCACCGGGAAAAAGAACCAGTTCAAAAAGTTGTTGTTCCTGTTAATCTTAAAACACGCTTTAAAAAACATCCTATCATTCCCGAGATTACCAGAAAACCCCTGGTTGCCGAGGAAGTTTACAGGGCGGTAATGCTGGGCATAAAGGATTATATCTATAAAAACGGCTTCAAGAAGGCTGTCCTTGGAATAAGCGGGGGTATAGATTCGGCACTGGTAGCTTCCCTGGCCTGCGACGCCCTGGGCTCTGAAAATGTAACCGGCATCCTTATGCCGACAAGGTTTACTTCCATTGAAAGCAAGGAAGACGCCATTCAACTTGCGGCCAATCTGAATTTTAAACTGTTTGAAATACCCATTGACAAGATTTATCAGCACTACCTGGATCAGCTGGAGCCTGTTTTCGAAGGCCTGCCTGTTGACGTTACCGAGCAGAACATACAGGCGCGTATCCGGGGAAATCTGCTCATGGCTTTTTCCAATAAATTTGGCGCTCTGGTACTTGCCACGGGCAACAAGAGCGAATTTTCCGTGGGGTATTCCACCCTGTATGGCGATATGGCAGGCGCCATAGCCCCGATAAAAGATATCCCCAAGCTTATGGTTTATGAACTTGCCAAGTATAGAAATACCATAAAAATTATTATTCCCGCCCGCATTCTGGTAAAAGCCCCCACTGCCGAGTTGGCAGAGGATCAAAAAGACAGCGACTTCCTGCCCCCATACGATATTCTCGATCCCATCCTGGCAGGTTTGGTGGAGGAAGATAAAAATATTGAGGAATTGGTGGAAGATGGTTTCGAGGAAGCTACGGTTCGAGATGTTGCCCGTATGCTTATTGCCAGCGAATACAAACGCCGCCAGGGCCCGCCGGGCATAAAAGTAACATCCCGGGCTTTCGGAAGGGATAGACGGTTCCCCATCACCAACCGCTTTGTAGAATAATTTGAATTTTTAACCACTTATATTTCCAGGCAAAAAATTATATTTTAAACCGCTAATTTCAAAAACATATTGAAACTTCAATTAAATCCCTTAGTTCCAGGATTTTCACAATTTTAATCTATTGACAAATATTTTTATTAGAATATACTTAGTTGTAATCCAAAATTAAGGAGAAATATATGAAAAATTCTTATAGTTTAAAAAAAATTTGTTTGATTTTTTTATTGGGAATTCTGGTTGTCTTTTCGCTGGGTTTATCAGAGAGCTACAGTGAGCAATGTATGGTTAAGAAATACCCGATTGATTCCAATGTTCAAACTACAAAACAGAGAACTATTGTTCTTAGCACAACATTTTCAGGAACACTTATCCCTCAGGATCTTTATAAAATCTCTGAATACGATAAATATGGTTATGGTATCTGGTCCTATGGCCCGGGCCTTGATCCGGAAAAGGAAAAACGAACAGATATCATGCCAGAAGATTATGATGCAGCATCAGTTACTAAAACAACTAAACTCTTGCATTTCTTTACAATGTCCGATATACATATTACCGACAAAGAAGCTCCTAATCAATTAATATACATTCAAAAATTAAATGCGAAAAATGCGGCGGTAACTTCCGCGTATTCACCGGTCATGATGTACACAACTTTTGTTTTTGATGCAGCTATTCAGACAGTAAATGCTCTTCACAAACAAAATCCATTTGATTTTGGCCTCTTTCTTGGTGATGCATGTAACAGCACTTGTTACAATGAATTAAGATGGTACATTGATGTTATAGACGGCAAAGTAATCACTCCAAGTTCAGGCGCTCATCTGGGGGCTGGAATAATTGACTATCAGAAACCTTACAAGGCAGCAGGAATTGATAAGGCTATTCCCTGGTACCAGGTTCTTGGTAACCATGATCATTTCTGGATCGGCTCATTCCCTGTGAGCACCAGCGGGCTTCGACAATCCTATGTCAGCGATACTGTTTTTGCTGGTGGGAATGTTCTGGCCACGCCTTTAAATTTAAACAAGCCCGATTACTACATGGGCGTGATTGATGGCTCAACACAAAATGGCGATATAATCAATGCGGGCCCCGTGGAAAATTTTAAAAACCCTCCGAAGGTTATCGCAGACCCAAACCGTCGTTCGCTTCATAAAGCTGAGTGGATGAAGGAATTTTTCACAACTTCGACAAACCCTGTGGGGCATGGATTCAATATGGATGACATTGATAATGACCTTGCCTGTTATAGCTTTATTCCAAAATCGAATATTCCAGTTAAAGTTATCGTGTTGGACGATACCCAGATAGAAAACGACGGCTCGCCCGACATTCATGGACATGGTTTTCTCACAAAAGATCGCTGGAACTGGCTTAAAAAAGAACTCGCAGATGGTGATGCTGCAGGCCAGCTTATGATTATAGCTGCGCATATACCTATAGGTGTTATGCCAAATGGCTCTGAATTAGAGTGGTGGATTAATCCTCAACCTGGCCCGGACAGCCCTGCAAATGCTGTAGATATAAACGAGTTGGTTGCGGAACTTCAAAAACACCCTAATCTCCTTATGTGGGTTGCAGGACATCGTCATGTCAATACTGTCAAAGCCTTTATATCAACTGATCCAAATCATCCCGAAAATGGTTTCTGGCAGGTTGAAACTTCATCTTTGAGAGATTTTCCTCAGCAATTCCGCACATTTGAAATTTATGTCAATAGTGACTATACAATTTCAATTGTTATTACTAACGTTGATCCTGCAATAAGAGAAGGTACGCCAGCTGCAAAATCACGTAAGTATGCTGTAGCAACACAACAGATTGTTAAAAATGATCTGAATCCAAATGTTCCGAATTCAGATCCAACTCTTCCTGTCAACACATTAGATCCTTCCATACATCCTATGGATTCCACGGTTTATTCATATAATGCTGTGCTGTTCAAACAGTTAAGCCCTGAAATGAAGAAAAAGATTCAAGACTATGGATTACCAATAAACGGAAAATATTAGACTGGGCGAAATAATCTATTACAAAAGACCTGGCGTATCTGCCAGGTCTTTTGATTCTGCATAAAAATATTATAACTGATCAGTCAATGTGTTTTTCATGAAATTAAACCTTATAATTTTTAATTTTCAACAGGTCTATATCTAAAATTGAAGAAGTTAACGATATAGAATTAAATATTCCCATCATTATTTGTAATTGAATATTTGGTTGCCATCATTGAAGGCATCAGGAAATAAGAGGATGACATATGATAAAAGCCATAGAGGAAATCGGAGCCAGGAAGCTTGAAAGCCTGGCTGGAGAAGGAAACAGGGTGATTATTGAAGCACTTTCTGAAGAGGTTGATCATGAATTCTCACCCGACAAGAAGAAACCGGAAAAGAAGGAACCGGTTTATCTGATAAAAGTTATTTTTGATATTGAAAACATGGAAATCAGGTTTGACACAAAAACAGAACTTCCACCGGATGCAGGTGAGAGGTACTTGTGCTTGAAGCCCGGAGGCCCAAACAGCCCCAGGATATTCCTGACCACCAGGTATCTTGACTACTTGTTATCTCAGACAATTCCTGCGTTGAAGGAAGAAGCAGGCAAAAGGCTGGAGGAGGGCAATGAATTTTCAGGCAACCTTAAAATCATTTATAATAAACTTTTTACAGAGAATCCCTGCAGAAAAGGAGAGGAATCCAGATATTCGAAGATAGCTGATCCAAAATTCATCAAAGGTTTAAGTGATGAAGCAATACAGGAGTTAGTGAAAATAAAAAATTCCAACGAAAAGGGCAAAGATAAACTAAAGTCTTTTGTAAAGATTCTAAACAGAGAGCACGAAAATCTGAAAGGCCTGAATAAGAAAGCCAGGCATATCTATACAGTCTGTTTAAATGATGAAGAAAACCTGCTGTGCGATCAACAGGATTATCACGAGATTGCCTACAGGTATTTTTTTGAAGAAAACTTTTCCAAGGCGAAAAAAGGACATTGCCATATCTGTGGAAAGCTCTGCCCTACCACCCAGGATACGGGAAACTTCAAAAACAAGTTCTATATTACCGACAAGCTTAATTTCGCATACAACTTAGACAAAAACAACTTTATAAAAAAAATGTCTTTTTGTCCAGATTGTTACAGGGGTGTGCTGGTCGGCGAATCTTATATATCAAGAAACCTGTCAACAACTTTCGACCGCCTCAGGGTTTTAATCATCCCCAGAACCATATCAACTACAGATTTCGAGTTCGAAGAAATTGAAACAGGTATGGAAGTTATTAAAAATCGTTTCAATGTTCTGCAAAAGCTGGATGATTTAAAAGAAACCTCAGATATATTGAATGACAGTAAGCCTGATGATGTCGGGGAAAACCAGCTGACTGTGGATTTCATGTTCTATAAGCAGGATCAGCAGGCAACAAAAGTTTTGAACCTGATCAAGGACATCCCACCCTCCAGGCTGTCTGAAATCAACCAGGCTCAGAAAAATACAGGTAATAATACTAAAAGGCTACTGGGTACCGACAGAAAAAATAGCTGGTCGATTAATTTCAGGCAGCTTTTTTACCAACTTCCCGTAAACAGAAAAGAACCGGAAAAAACATCACAGATGACACTGGAAATTCTCGACTGCGCTCTTTCAAAACGTCCTCTCAACAAAACAAAACTGATTGGTCACTTTATACAAAAAATAAAGGACGAGCACTATAACTCATCACAGAATAATGAAATGTTGTTTGTTAAAAATCTGCTCAAGAAAAACCAGTTTTTGAAATTTTTTAAAAATATTGGAATTTTAAGATTAAACAAGGAGGTAAATATGTCCGAAGTTTTGGAAAATTTAATCCCTTTGAAACCACCAAAGGAAGCCCTGGATTATTTCAGGGAATATGGTTATCAAGACGACCCCGAAAAAGCGGCTCTATTTATGCTGGGGTATGTTATGGCTGAGGTAGGGGCTATGCAGTATAAAAGTTATAAAGAGCCCGCCGGTAACACAGGCGAAAAAGATGAGGGCCCTAAAATGAAACAGGGTAAAAAACCTATTCTTAATCTGGTGAATTTCCAGGGGATGAATATAGATAAACTCAAAATCCTGGCAAACAGACTTATGGAAAAAGGACTACAATGGAATCGTTCGGAGTTTCTTAAGAACGAAACAGATTACTGCAAATTGAAACTTTATTTAGACCGGGCTCTGGACAATAATCAATGGTCCCTTACAGCCCAGGAAAACGTTTTTTACCTGCTTTCAGGCTATGCCTTTAAAACCTATAAAATCATAATATCAACAAAGAGGAGTTAATAATGAAGGAAAAAAGTAATTTAAATAATGGTGAAATTCTGTTCATCTACGATGCAAAAATGACCAACCCTAATGGAGATCCCGATGAGGAAAACAGGCCCCGGATGGACCCTGCCACCCAGACTAATCTTGTAAGCGATGTCAGGCTGAAAAGATATATAAGAGATTATTTCCTTAATTACTGTGATAATGAAAGCTGTAACGTATTTGTTGCACAGGAGGCAGGAGCAAGCGTAGATGCAACCAGCAGGCTCGCTACAATTCTTGGTCTCAATAAAAACAAACTGAAAAAACTAGAACCTGAACAGCTGGAAAAGATAAAAAACAACCTTATAGACGTCAGGCTTTTTGGCGCGGTCTTCCCCATAAAAGCTGATACAGGCAAGGGAGCATCTGATAGCTTAACCGGACCTGTTCAATTTACCTGGGGGTATTCTTTCAACAAGGTAAACATGGTAGATTCTTACAGTATTACTTCTATTCTCAGCGGTAAGACATCGGGACATGGCAATATTGGTAAAGACTACCGGTTATACTATTCCCTGATAGGCTTCTACGGTACTATAATAGGCAAGACAGCTCAGCACACCGGCTTGACAGACAGCGATCTGAAACTTCTGGATAAAGCTGTTGTTGATTCGATTCCCCTGGCAGCAACCCGAAGCAAGACAGGACAGTATCCCCGACTATACGTTCGTATAGAATATATAGATGATCAGAAGGGTTTAATAGGTGATTTACGTGATTATGTAAATTTCAATCCCAGTGTTAAAGAAAACGAATGCCGAAGCTTAGATGATTTCACTCCCGACTGGTCAAAACTTGAGGACAAGCTGAACTCAAGAAAAGATGATATCAAAAAGCTCCATATCTGGCAGGATGAAAAACTGAAAGTCAAAGCTGACTTCAGAAACACTGGTATTACCATAGAGGAGCTGAACAAGGCAGGTGTTTCCTGATGGAGGACATGGCTCTTTGCTTCAGAGTTACCGGTAAGTATGCCCACTTCAGGAAATTTTATACTAACTCTTCATCGCTTACATACTTTTTTCCGCCCCGGACCACAATAACCGGAATGATAGCATCGATTCTGGGCAGGGCAAGGGACAGTTATTACGACGAGTTGAGCAGTGAAAACTGCAGGGTGGCACTGACGGTGGAAAAACCTGTCAGGAAGATCATTCAGACGGTAAATTACCTGAAAATAACCAGTAAAAACAGTGTGACCGGCCAGGAGGGGCATACCCAGGTCCCGCTGGAGTTCGTTGTTCCAATGAAAGACCTGCGGGATACCCTGGAATATCTGGTTTTTTTCTCATCTCAAAACAAGAATTTATACCAGGAATTAAAGGCAAATCTAGCCAGGGGATATGCTCCCTATGGGCTTTTCCTGGGGATATCCGAATGCCCGGCAAGTTTCGAGTATATGGGCGAAAATATTCTGGAAAAGGTCAAGCCTGTAACCGGATATATCAACATCAGCTCGGTATTAAGAAGAGAGTTTATTGACAGTAAAAATCTCAACTTTGGGACCGGAGAAAAAGTGTTAAGATACATTGTAGATAAAATGCCGGTGGAATTTGACAGGAACCGAAATAATACAGATAACACTGACTTTATTATGGAGGCACAGGCAAAGCACGTTTCAGCTGTTGTTAAGGTTCCTGTTTATACTTTCAGAAATAACAAACTGGAAAGAAACATAGTGTTTATGGAAAAGCAAAATACGGAAGTAAGAGTTTATGAGTCCTGAGTCAACCGAAACTATTGAGATTTATTCTCATAACGACAAACAGACCGATAAAAAGAAAAAACTGAAAGATCACCTTGACGAAGTCTATGAACTTTCCAGGTCGTTTCTGTGGAATGTTGAATTTCCCAACAAGAAGAATGTGTTATCGGCAGCTGGGTTAATCAGCCTTACCCATGATTTTGGCAAATCGACAAGTTTTTTTCAGGATTATCTGTTTGACAGGTTGGCTGGAGATAAACAGGGGCATTCGAACCACGGGCTGATATCCGCTCTTTTTACTTATTATGTGCTTTCCAAATATTTCAATAAAGAAACAGAAGGTGTCAGGACAGATCATTTTCCCCTTCTGGGCTTGAGCGCTGTTCTTCATCATCATGGCGATCTGGCATCATTTGATGCTGACTGCAAAAAAATAAAGGAAATAGATGAGTATTTAAATGAAATCATAGACTGGTTTGAAGATCTTCTTTCTGCAAGGCGGAAAGAAACCGTAGAGAACCTTTTTAATTCGCTTTTAGAAGAAAAAGGTTATGATCTGCAGGTTGATCTCAGGGAATTCCAGTTTTTGTTTCTTTCTTCCGACAACAGAATTAACGATGATACAACCGATAAAATATCAAAACTGTTTAAAAACTTTAAAAAGATAGAAAAACAACAACATCTCACCCATTTTTATCTTATTTACTCAGCTCTTATAGATGCCGACAAGTTTTCTGCTGCAGGTATTGGAAAAAAGCGGAATAAAAACAAAAGAAAAACCCTGCCAGACAACCTGGTTGACTTGTATATAAATACTGAATTTAAAAATTGTATTGACCAAGTCCAACTATCCGACAATCAAAAAGCTATAAATGAGATAAGAGATAGAATCTATAGTGAGGTTACTTCTGCCATATCAAAGCTTGATATCAAAAGGAATAAAATTTTCACCCTCACTTCACCCACCGGTTCAGGAAAAACATTTACAGGATTCTCAGCTGCTCTTAAATTGAGAACCCGGATACAGAATGAACTGGGATATACTCCCAGAATTATCTATTCACTACCCTTTACCAGTATCATTGATCAGAATCACAAGATTGTTGAAAAAATTATCAGAATCGGAGAGGATGGTTTTTCCAATAACGAAAGTTTATACCTATTGAAACATCATCATCTTGCCGATATGCAATATAGTGAAAGTAAAGAAGAATACGATTTTGTCGAATCTGAACACCTGATTACAACCTGGAATTCTGAAATTGTCGTCACAACATTTATTCAACTGCTTTACTCGGCAATCGCATTTAAAAACAGTTTTCTCAGGAAATATCATAACCTGGCAAATTCAATCCTGCTTCTCGACGAAGTTCAGAATATCCCCATCGGGTATTGGAAACTTGTCGGTAATACGCTGAAAATGCTTGCAGAAAAACTGAACTGCTGTATTATTTTGATGACTGCAACAAAACCCCTGATATTTGACGAAGATGATTATATTGAACTTCTTGCCTGCAGTCAAACCATATTTAAACACCCTGTTTTTAACCGAACAAAACTGATACCTCTTTTCAACACAGAAAACGATGAAGAAAAAGAATGCCCCGAAACCCTTGATGGGTTTAAGACCTGCCTGAAGGAAAACCTGGATCCGGAGAAATCAACACTTATTGTTATGAACACAATAAATTCATCCCTTTTTGTTTACAATGCTTTGGTGGATGAATTTCAGAAAGAAAACCAACCACAGAAAGTCTTTTACCTTTCAACAAACATCATACCTGGACACCGCCAGAAGAGAATCGAAAAAATCAAGGCTACAATGGAAAATTACAGGGTAATTGTGATAACAACGCAGGTGGTGGAAGCCGGCGTTGATCTTGATTTTCATGAAGTCTATCGTGACCTCGGCCCCATTGACGCAATAATTCAGGTTGCAGGAAGATGTAACAGAAACAACAGACTCAATCAGAATGCCCCGGTTTACATTACATACCTGAAAAGTAACAATAACAAATACTTCTGTGACCAGGTTTACAAAAGAACAATCGCGCAACTAAGCAAGGAAATTCTGACTTCTGAAATAGAAGAAAAACATTACTATGAACTCGTAAACAAATATTTTAAAAAAACCCGGAAATATAAAAACACGACGGATTCTGAGGCTATCTGGAAAGGCTGGGTTAACAAGTTCGCATTTTTTATACCCACAAAAGATGAAGGAGCAACCTCAAAACCTGCCTCTGCGTTTAAACTGATAGAGAACTACAATAATTACAGGGATATTTTTATTGAAATTGATGACAAAGCTTCTGAAACCCTCGAAAAATTTTGTTATCTTAAAAAAGAAACATCAATTAATAAAAAACGAGAGATCCTGCTGGAAATAAAAAAAGATTTCTCAAGCAACATCCTATCTATTCCAAAAAAATATATATCATTTTCTGATGATGAAAGTTTTCATCTTTCAGATGACTTATTATTTATCAGCAAGGACAAGATAAAGGACTATTACGATGAAAACACAGGCTTCTTACGCAAAATCGAGGAAAATGACCCGTCAACTTTTACATTTTAGGAGGAAAAAATGGAAGTTCAAAACCTTGTGCTTACTTTTGAAGACATGAAACTATCTCCAAGATTTGGGAGCAAGTTAAGAGGATATATTGCAGGAAAATTTCCACAATACAACTTGCTTCACAATCACAAAGACCAGGGTTTTATTTATGATTACCCTAAAATTCAGTACAAAGTTATTGATAGCACTCCTGTGGTTGTGGCAATCAACGAAGGTGTTGAACTACTGCAGCAGATATTCCTGGACCTTGACTTCCTGAAACTTGAAGATAAGGAAATGCCGGCTCTTCAGAAAAAATTAACAATAAAAAAAGAATACTGGAAAGAATCAGAAGCTCCCTTAATGTATCGCTTCATCAACCCCTGGCTTGCTTTGAATGAAAAAAATTACAGGAAGTTTAGGGGAATGGATAATTCGGGTAGAAAGCAGTTCCTGGAAAAAATTCTGGTGGGCAATATCCTGTCAATTTCAAAAAAACTCAACTATACAGTAAAGAAAAAACTAACTGTGGAAATCAACACTGCACCTCGTTGGATTAATTTTAAAAATCAAAAGATGTTGGCTTTTATGGGCACTTTCTGCATAAATTTCAACATACCCGATTATTGGGGCATAGGTAAGTCGGTTTCACGCGGTTTTGGAACGGTGGTCAGAAACGAAAGGTTAGATCATTGCAGTTAGTCATCAATACATACGGTTCATACCTAAAAAAGAAGGACGATAATTTTCTGGTTTCAGTAGAAGACAGAAAAGTAGAGGTTTCACCCAGGAAAGTTTCATCCATACTTATTACCACAGGAGCAGCTGTCAGCACCGATGCGATGCAACTGGCCATGAAGAATAATATTGAAATTATCCTGCTTGATCATGTGGGCAAACCCTTTGCGAGGGTCTGGCACTGTAAACCCGGAAGCACCAACAAAATCCGCAGGCTTCAGCTGGTGCTAGATAAAAATTCACTGGGGCTGGAATTGGCTAAAAGTTGGCTTTTACTTAAAAACCAGGGCAGGGTTTCTCTTTTAAAACAACTGAAGAAACGCAGGGAAGGCCTAGATCACATTTTTCTTCCAGCTATAAACGAACTCGAAGAAGGTATCCTGCAGATAAAGGCTGTGAAGGGATGTAGCAGTGAATGCCGGGATAGGCTTATGGGACACGAAGGCAAGTCAGGAAAACTTTATTTCAAAACCCTTGGCGCATTGATGCCCGACAGATATCATTTCACAAAAAGAAGCAAACACCCGGCTGAAGACCCATTCAACGCAATGCTTAACTATGCCTATGGCGTAATGTACAGCAGGGTTGAAAGCGCCTGTATCATCGCCGGGCTTGATCCATATATTGGAATTCTTCATACCGACAATTACAATAAACTTTCATTGGTTTATGACATTATTGAAGTGTTCAGGCCCTGGGCAGAGGAAGTTGTTGTTCATCTGTTCACCGGCAGGAAGGTAAAGGATGAGTTTTTCAGGGAAGTCAAAAACGGTATTCTTCTTGACAAGGAGGGAAAGCAGCTCCTGATTTCTTCTATAAATGATATGCTGGAGAAAACAGAAAGATACAAACGCCGGAATACGAAACGATGTAACATTATACAGTCGGAATGCCACAGCACAGCCAACCGGATTTTAAAGGAAGGTGATTCATAATGCTGGTATGGGTTATATATGACATTGTGAAAAACAAAAATCGTTCGCTGGTAGCCAAATTCTGCAAACAATCGGGTCTTTACAGAGTGCAGAAATCGGTTTTCCTTGGCACTCTTGAACCCTGCGACATAGACGAACTTTCACTCAGATGTAAAGAGGAAATTGATGAGGAAACTGATTCGGTTTATATTTTCCCCATGTGTGAACAGGATTTTAAAAAGGTGAAACTTCTAGGCCAGGCATTCGACAAAAAGCTTGTAACCGACGAAATTCAGGCGCTGTTTGTATAGGAGAAAACAATGAACAATAAGACAGAAATAATGATAACCCCTTCTGACATCATTGAATATCTTTTCTGCCCCCGGTTTATCTATTTTATATATTCGGCAGGTATCCCTCAGTTTGAAGAACGCCGATACAAGGTTCAACGGGGCAGGCAGATTCACGAGATAAGACAACAGAGAAACACCAAATACCTCTGGAAGAAGATAGGTTGCACCGGGCGGGAGATGTCCATCTATCTCTCATCCCCCGAATATCATCTTAGAGGAATAGTGGACGAAGTTCTTATTCTTGAAGACGGGACCAGAGCGCCCATGGACTATAAGTTTGCTGAATTCTGTGGTAAGATTTTCAATACCCACAAATTCCAAGCTGTCTGCTATGGAATACTGATAAGGGAAAACTACGGGTGCAGAGTAAACCGGGGTTACCTGCTGTATACCCGCTCCAACACTTTCAAGGAAATACCCATAACCCAGAAGGACGAGAACAAACTTATGGAAATGATCGATAAAATACTTGATATTATCAATAACGGTTATTACCCTGAACGAACCGGTTCAAAGACCCGCTGTTCCGACTGTACTTACAGAAATATCTGCTCTCATTAAAACATATCTTCAACATACAACCTGCCATATCCGGTGACTTCAAAAAAAAATTATGCATCGGCCGTTAACCCATATGAAGTTTTTTTTGATGCAGCTCCAGAAGCTTGTAATTGCAAAGGGCAGCATTGGTCTCCATTTCGAACATACAGGGGTAGAAGAAGATGGAAAAATCCTGCCGGGAATTTAAGAAAGATAACAAATCAATTCTGATAAATTTTTTGGGAAAATGAATTAATGTGGAACAAGGGAGAAATATTGTAAAATTTGGGCATTTTACGGGAAAGCCAGCATTTATCAATTATTCCCTTTGGACTGTCAAATTTATTATGAGGTTTTTATCAATTTTTTGCATCAATTCTAACTGTAGAACCCCCCAAAAAACCTTACAAGATTCTAAGAAAAAAGCAGGTTTTATAGGTTTGAGCGTCTAAAACAGGGTCTGAGATACTGATCCATTAAAACAAGGATTGAAACATCTCTTCCATTTTCGCATTCATTTGCCTGGCGTAGTCTGAGATACTGATCCATTAAAACAAGGATTGAAACCGACTCGGTTTCAATCAATTCCAGCACCCACGCCAGGGTCTGAGATACTGATCCATTAAAACAAGGATTGAAACCTGTTCATGATCACTTTGCCCAGCTCGTATCCGGTGTCTGAGATACTGATCCATTAAAACAAGGATTGAAACAGAAAAAAAATCTTGGAATCAAAAATTAAAAATTTCGTCTGAGATACTGATCCATTAAAACAAGGATAGAAACAGAAATTTCTGGATAACTGCGATCTCTTCTTTGGTGGTGTCTGAGATACTGATCCATTAAAACAAGGATTGAAACTTTTGGTCAAAACCAACTAAAAATTTTGAAAACAAGGTCTGAGATACTGATCCATTAAAACAAGGATTGAAACTTGAAGCGGTTGTCAAACTGTTTTAGTTTGCCTTCAGGTCTGAGATACTGATCCATTAAAACAAGGATTGAAACTTTTTAACACAAGAAAGGAATGAAAAAATATGGGAAGTCTGAGATACTGATCCATTAAAACAAGGATTGAAACATAAAGCAGACCAACAAACGGTTCAAAAACGAACACGGTCTGAGATACTGATCCATTAAAACAAGGATTGAAACTTAATATTTTGACAGATAGGAAGTGAAACAATGGGGTCTG
>CAZSLZ010000045.1:0-20691 GCA_964607865.1 uncultured bacterium | reverse complement strand
GAAAGGTATAACCCCCCGATAGGAATCATAATGAGAATCGAAGATGAGAGCTCTGAGATGGACGTTTTCATCGCCTTTTGGAGGAGGCACAAGCCGAACTATTGCCTCGGGAACCAGCTCCACATTTTCACCGGTTTTTGCCGAAACCGCCACCGCATCATCTGCAGGCAGGCAGAGCATATCTTCGATTTCCTCCACGGTTTTTTCCACATCGGCGGCAGGCAGGTCAATTTTATTAATTATTGGCACAATTTCCAGGTTGTTATCCAGGGCCAGATGGAAATTAGCCATGGTCTGTGCCTGTACCCCCTGGGCGGCATCTACCACCAGAAGGGCGCCGTCACAGGCCGCCAATGCCCTGGAAACCTCGTAAGTAAAATCAACATGGCCCGGTGTGTCAATAAGGTTGAATATGTATTCTTCACCATCTTTGGCCTTATATTTTATAGTAACCGGCGACGCCTTGATAGTGATTCCCCTCTCCCTTTCCAGGTCCATACTGTCCAGCATCTGTTCCTTCATCAGCCTTTCTTCAATAGAATGGGTCAATTCAAGAAGCCGGTCCGCCAGGGTCGATTTACCGTGATCAATATGGGCAATAATCGAAAAATTCCTTATATTTTTTTTCCTGATATCCATAAAACATCCTCAAACTCTTAGTTAATAATATATAGATAATTTATATGTCACAAATTATCAAAATGACATTCAAGCTATTTTAACAAGATTGGGCATAGAAATCAATATTTTTGCGACAATGAAAAAAACATTTTGTTTTTTTCATAACAGGAAATTATAACATTATACAAAAATTTATAAACAGCAGAACCATTTAAGCGAAATTTGTGGAAGACAGCATATTTCCTTCATCAGCAGAGCCTTATACGAAAAGAGTTTCAGAACAGATAATTATCTCAATGGAATTATTTTAATTTAAAATTGTATATAAAAAAGGCAATAGATGATAAAAAAAATCCCGGAAAAGGAGTGACAAATATGATAAAAAAAGTCAAAATTTATGCAGCATTTATACTGCTGGTTTTATTTCTAACCAGCAGTTTTGCCCATGCAACTGCAACTGTAACTTATGAAAGCCTGGTAAACGGCAACAACAAATTTGCCGTGGAGCTTTACAGAAAACTGTCGGAAAAAGACACGGAAAATCTATTCTTTTCACCCTACAGCATTTCATCAGCGCTGGGCATGACCTATGTAGGCGCCCGGGGAAAAACCGCCGGGGAAATGAACAAGGCCCTGAATTTCGGCCATCAGCCCCAGGATTTACCCGTACATTTCCATCTTCTAAACCAGACTTTATCTAAAGTAGAAAAAAACCAGCTATATATTGCCAATCGCTTATGGGCCAACAAAAACGATAAGTTTTTGAAAAACTATAAGAATTTAATGAAGAAATATTTCAATGCTCCCCTGGAGAAACTTGATTTTGGCAATGCCCCGGAAAAATCAAGAAAAATTATTAACAACTGGGTAGAAAAACAGACCATGGGTAAAATTCAGAACCTGCTACCCCCGGGAATAATAAATTCAGCTACTTCCCTGATTCTCACAAACGCAGTTTATTTCAAAGGCCAGTGGGAAACTGAATTCCGCAAAAGAGCCACCATAGAGAAAGATTTTTATTTAACGCCGGACAATAAAATTAAAACTTTAATGATGCAGAAGGAAGAAAAACTGAATTACGGTAAATTCCAGGGGGTTGAAGTATTGGAAATTCCCTATAAGGGCAACGAACTCTCAATGTTCATCATCCTTCCGGAAGAAACCTGCGGTATTCAGAGCCTGGATGAAACCATCACTCACGATGCTCTTAAATCCTGGCTTTCCAAATTAAGAAAAACCGATGTAAGAATGGAAATGCCCAAATTTAAAATTGAAACAGGGTTTGAACTTTCACCGGTTATGAAAGCTATGGGTATGATCTCAGCTTTTGGCGGCGCCGATTTTTCAGGTATGAACGGCAAAAAAGATCTGTTTATTTCCAATATTATTCATAAGGCATATATCGATGTCAACGAAGAAGGTACTGAAGCAGCTGCAGCCACTGCAGTGGTTGTAACCAAAACCGCTGCCGTAGCCAGGCCGGTTTCATTCCGCGCCAACCATCCTTTTGTCTTTCTTATTAAAGACAACAAATCCGGCAGCTTCCTGTTTATGGGAAGATTAATGAACCCTGGAAAGTAAGGAAAAGGGCTTTCAAAGCATTTTTCTTTTCGGAAGGAAGCGCCGTATAATAAATTGAAATTTAATTTAACCAGAAAAATAACAGGAGGCTCAGCAATGTTACAGACATTATTATCTTTATCATTAATAGTAGGATTAATTTTCGGGGCCAGCGCGCCGGCTTCTGCAGAGAATTTAAAACAGATTGCCGGGGGTAACAACCAATTTGCCCTGGACCTTTATAATAACATGAAAAGCAAAGAGGGCAATATATTCTTTTCTCCTTACAGCATATCACTGGCAATGGCAATGACCTACGGAGGGGCCCGGGGTGAAACTGCCGAACAAATGGCTGATGTGATGCATTTTGATACAGATCAGGATAAATTTCACAGACAATTCAATAAATTAATGAACTTTACAGAAAAGGCAGCCGGTGAAAACAATAACAGGCTTGAAATAGCCAACCGCCTCTGGGGCAGTTTAACGGAAAAATTTAAAGAATCATACCTGGAACTTACACAGAAATATTATGACGCCAAACTGGAAACTGTGGATTTTTCCCAGACAGAAAAAACAAGAAAAGAAATTAACAATTGGGTGGCAAAGCAAACCGAAGATAAGATAAAAGAATTATTAAAACCCAGGGATATTGACGCTTCAACCTCCATGGTCCTGACCAATGCCATCTACTTTCTGGGAATATGGCAGACCCAGTTCGACCCCAAACTGACAAAAAAAATGCCTTTTGAAACACCCGACGGGGAAATTGAAGTTGAAATGATGCACAACAAAAAGGTAGAATGCATTTACGGCGAAACAGAAAACCTCCAGCTTCTGGGAATTCCCTATGAAGGGTTTAAAACCGCTATGTTTATTGCACTTCCCAGGAAAGGCATTGGGTTGAAAACTATTGAAGAAAATTTAAGTTGTGAGGCCTATAAACAATGGTTCAAAACCACCAACCGGGATAAGGTGAGTCTATTTATGCCCAAATTCAAGTTGTCTTATTCAGCCCAGTTACAGGAGAATTTACAACAAATGGGCATGAGCCTGCCTTTCTCATCTTCGGCGGATTTCACCGAAATGAGCCCGGGCAGAGGTTTATATATATCCAAAGTAATTCATCAGGCCTTTGTGGATGTTAACGAAAAAGGAACCGAAGCCGCCGCAGCCACAGCTGTCACCATGGCCAGAGGGATGGCGCCGAAAGTCACCACTGTGAGGATAGATCGCCCATTCCTGTTCTTCATAGTTGACATGGACACCCAGAACATACTGTTTATGGGTAGAATGGAAAATCCTGATAAATAAGGGTTGGTTAATACCATATTAAATACCCCTGTGGAAAGAGTGAAATTATGAAACCCCGAGATATTATAATCCTTGCCGTTATAGCATTGCTGGGGTGTTTCCTGGCATCCTGCAATAACGATAAACAGGTGAACCAACTGGTAACCCAGGCGAATCAACTTCAGTCTGAGGGAAAATATGATAAATCGCTGGAAACCCTGAACCGGGCATTAAAACTGAACCCATCGGGCAAAGTTGAAACCCGTATTCTACTGGAAAGATCAATGATTTATGTGGATTTAAACCAGTTCGAAAATGCCCTGAATGATCTGAAAAAAATTCTGGATTCATCTGTTCAGGATAAAACCAAAGCCACAGCGTTATTAACCCGTGGCTATATTTTCTACCAACAGCAGAAATACGCAGAAGCCCTTGAGGAATTTGAACGGGTCAAAAAACTGGTGGAAGAACCTTCCATGCTGGCATATTTATATCAGCTTGAAGGCTCCACATATCAGGCTATGGGTAAGAATAAAGAAGCTCTGGCGTCTTATACCGAGTCTATTAATCAGGATCCGGGAATGAATGAGGTGTTTCTCAGCCGGGCGGAAGTTTATGCCGAACTTGGGCAGTACAGGAGAGCCCGCGAAGATGCTGAGATGTATAGCTCCAAAAACATTAACAACCCGGAAGCTCTTTATAATTTAGGAATTTATTCGCGAATGTCGGGGGAGCCGAAGGAAGCAGAGAAATACCTGAACGAAGCCATCGCCCTGGAACCTGACGACCCTTTATATCGCTTCGAACGGGGTTTTCTATTTCTTATAACAAAACAATTTGATAAAGCAGAAGAAGATTTTAACAAGTTGTTGGAATTGGCGCCGGAAAACCCCCTGGGGCTGCTGGGAAGGGCTTCGGTTTACGAAGAAACTCATAAATATCAGAAAGCCCTGGAGTTATATAATCAGGTAATCAAGAAATATCCTGATAATTTTCTTGCCTACACCAGCCGGGGAGATTATTACTCGCTGGTAAAAGACTATGAAGAAACCATAGCTGATTTTGACAAGGCAATTGAATTAACCTCCGGAGAGGATGAATCGGTATATATAGACAGGGCGGAAAAATTTGAGTTATTTGGAGAATATAAACAATCTGAGGAAGATCTTAAAAAAGCTCTGGAACTGGATGAAAACAATTACTTTGCCCTTATGAACCTGGCAGTTCTTAACATAAAACAGGGCAACCGGGAAAAAGCCCGCCAGAACCTGGAAAAAGCCAACGCCAACTCAGTAGAAAATGAAATTATTGCAGATCTTTATCCTGCCCTGTACTATTTTTATGACAGAGACTATAAAGAAGTGATTGAACGAACCACCCGGCTGAAACAGAATTACCTGAAAACCGACATGGCACCGGTTGAAGCTATCAGTTACTATTTTCTGAAAGACCCCGAAACAGCCCTTAAAACTATAAAATTTGCCCTTTCTCAGGACTCCGGCGAACCTTATTTGAACATTTTCAATTATATTTTTGCAAAGAAAAACGGAATTGACAAAAAGCAGGAACTGACAAAATTTCTGAAAAATTCTGAAATTGCGGCATGGCCCATACCGGTAGTAAAGCTTTATGCCGGGCAGATCAGTCCGAAGCAATTTCTAAAGCAATTAAACCAGCTTAAGGATCCCGTAAGCAAAAGGCTTATTCAAACCGAAGCATATTATTACCTGGGCCAATTCTATCTTTTTAACAACGACAAAAACATGGCAAAAAAATATTTTCAACAAACTGAGAAAAGTTCTGTAATAAATGAAGAATTTGTATTGGCTGAATATGAGTTGAATAAACTGAAATAATAACAATAACCCTTCAAAAACAAACATAATTCCATTGGCATTGAAAATGCTTATCATTGGCAGGTAGAACAGAAAACCAAGCTCAAATAAATTTGAAGTTGGAATGTAACATTTGGAAACCTTGGAAACCTCAGTTTAAATCGGGTTTGTTTCCCCCCCACCCACCTTGCATTCATGAACACAAAGATCTTTCACCTTTTTCTCTGCTCATTGCGAACGATTTGCCCCTCATTATTAATGGGACGGTTTGGAACCAGCAGACAGGATGTTTCTAAAAATGAAGAACCCCTTTTGCTGCAAAAGCGGTTCCAGAATTTTAATATTATACAGGTTGAACAGAAGATTATCTCTTATTAGCTTTTACAAACCACCGGCAGTAACAGCTTCAGTGGTGGAAACGCCGCTTATATTTTTTACAGTTTTCACGGTTTTCCGGGCTTTTTGCTAAATGGTACTGCCAAGTTTTTATTTTATTATAAAGTTTTTTTACGCCTTTTTTAATTTTCTGGCGGTTCATATAGGCAATTTTAGCTCCTGTCAGCCCTATGAAAATACCCGATCCGAGAGTAACCGGTAAAAGTATGGAAGCTGCCGCCCAGGCGGTACCAATACCAGTGAGAGCCAGGCCTGTTTTCATTCCAGGGTTCATACCGGCTTTGCCTAGATACTTGGTTTCATTCAAAATAAGGGCTTTTTCAGAGTAATCATCTATATTTTCAGAATCAATCCATTTTTTGGATAGAAATTCTGAATAAAACTGCTGTCATCGGTTTCAGATTCTTTTAAATTTATCTTATACCCCGCCAGAGCCAGTTACCGGCTGATTTTTCAAGAGCAGGCGTGAAGAAGCGGGCACCGCAGATATATTAATTTGGTTTGAAATTGCCTGGGACAATTTTTTTCTTCATTTTTTTCTAAATTAATTATAGCAGAACTATATAAAAAAAACATAAAATTTGTTAAATATTTTTAGTATTATCTATTTCTACGTTTGATGGCTTCCAGCTGTATGGGTTTTCAATTGACAAACCCCGTTATTTCTGGTAATATAAAAAAACCAAAACACAGGAGTTTGTAAGGCTTATAGAAACAGACATTATCATTGTCGAGAACTACCGTTTTATTGAAGCTATGTTAAATTACAACGGTTTTATCAACTAAGTTTTCAACTCTCTAAAGGAGCCGCCCCAGCTCCTTTTTGTAATATTTAAATTTATCAATTAAATGAGGTCGAATAAATGCCCGGTTATTTTCCAGATGATAACATACAAATAGATGGGCTTTCCGGGGTTTGCTATCAAGGTTGTTACAAGCTTTTAAGCACTATATCATCGTTAACAGGTATCACACTCTCAATTTTTTCTCCCCATGGAAAACAAATTACACCAGCCCTGCATCTGGCCCCCTTCTGTAAAAACTTGATTTCCGAATCTGATTCTCCTGAAGAACATGAATGTTTAAGCAGAAGAAAATGCATGGATTTTCATGAAAAACTATTTGAAGAAGCAAAGGAAAAACAGGAGCCGGTTCTGGATACCTGCAAATTTGGCATAAAATCTTTTATTTATCCGTTAAAAATAGAGAATCGCCCGGTTTTTTACGTGGTAGGGGGGCATTTTTTCTCCAAACCAGGGCTGGAAATGAGAAAAGCTATTCTGGCAAAATATCCTGAGATTAAAGAAGAAGATATTGATTTATACCTTAAAACCCCCATCCTTGATGAAGATAAATTTGAAGCTGTGTTGGACAAGCTTTCAGAGTTGCCAGGCATTTTAAAAGATGAAATTGAAAAGAAGGATCAGGAACTCAAGGTTTCCAATGTGATGAGTTTTATTTCAGAAATATCCCGCGAACTCACCGGTGACATTCGCTTGAAGGAATTGCTGCTTACCATAGTAGATCGAATTACCCAGACCTTCGAGGTTGACAAATGCGCCATTGCCCTGTTGGACGACAGCAGAAAATTCATTGAAGTTTTTGCATCCAACGATGAATATGCAGATAAGATATTTGGCGGTAAAATAGAAGAAAACAAGGGCGCTACGGGCATTGTCTGCAAGACAGGCAATACCCTGTATTCTTATGATGCCCAGAACGACAGGCGGCTGGAATCAACCCCGTTGTCGGCCTGGAATGTAAAATCCCTGCTCAGTGTCCCCCTTAAAGTGGGAGGGCATGTAAAGGGGCTTATGCATCTTGTATCCCAGGACAAAAAGAGGCTTTTTCATCAGAAGGAAATTGAATTTGTGGAAGCTCTGGCGTCGGAAGTTTCTCTGGTGATTGAAACAGCCCGCCTGTATAACGAAACCCAGAAGAGGGCCGATGAGATTTCGCAATCCAGGGATGAAATGAAAAATTATTTCATAAAAATAGGCAAGGGGCTGTCCACTTCCCTGAATTTAAAACATCTTCTCAAACTTATCGTGGAATTATCAGTCCACTTGACCCATGCCGACGCAGGTTCTATCTACCTTATCGAAAATAAGGTGCTTTCAAAATATGTGGCGGTAACCTTTGATGAAAAATATTCTTCTCAAAAGAATAAAAAAATGCTGGAAACTGATTTACCTATATATACCAGTGAACATTATCTGGATAAGAAATTCGGTCCTGGCGAAATAAAGTCATACCTGGGTGTGCCGTTGGAAACAAAAGGCGAGATAAAAGGGCTTCTAAACATTATTGACCGAAAGAGAAGAGAGTTTACACCGGAAGAGGTGGAGTTGCTATCCATTTTTGCCGGCCATGCCGCCATGGGTATCGACAATACCCGTTTGTTCGAACTTGAAAAGAAAAAAGCCCGGGAAGCCAGCTCCCTTTATGAGGCTGCGCGCTCCATAGGTGCCAGCGTTACCCTGGAAGAAGTCCTGGACCACAGTGTGGAACAGTTAACCAGAGTGGTGGGGGTGAACCGTTGCCTGATACTCCTTCTTGACTACAAAAAACTGGAATTAAACGTGGCTGCCAGCAAAGGCTTGTCGGAAGAACAGAAAGACTTCTTCTCGGTCTATAGCCTGGCTATTGATGAGATTTCCGACGATTTGTGGGATACCCTGATAAAAGGACAACCACTGAAACTGACTGAAACCACAGGTAATTCTGCTTTCGAACGTTTCTTCGAAGTATTGCCCACCAATTCATGCCTCATTTCTCCCCTTTTATCCAAAGAACAACTTACAGGGTTGATTATTCTTGATGACAGCCGAATTGCCCATTCATTCACAGAAGCTCAGGTAAGGGTTATCATGACCCTGGCGATCCAGATAGCCACAGCTATCCAACGGGCTACCCTTGTGGACAGGCTTGAGGGAAATCTCGACCAATTGAAAGCTCTGCATCAGGTTTCCACAGCTGTGACCGGTACCCTGAAGTTATCCAGGGTTTTTGATCTGGTAGTGGACAAGGCATCTCATCTGGTAAACGCCGCTGCCACCTCTATGTTATCCTGGGAAGAAGAAAAAAGGGTTTACGAACTGAAAGCTTCCCGTGGGTTGTGGGGCGAACTGGCAAACCCGGAATTGCATAAGAGAATTTCAGAAAAGACCGTCAGGCGGCGCCGTTATATGACCTATTATGTATCTACCGATATAGAACCCATAGACAGCGAAATCCATGAAGCATTAAAATCTTCATCCATGGGAGGGTATATCTCGATTCCCCTGGTTTCCAGAAAAAAAGTGGTGGGAATTTTAAATTGCTTTACAAAAGAAGGCAATAAATTTGACAGCCAGTCGGTACGATTGCTCAGATCCTTTGCCAACCAGTCGGCAATAGCCATTGAAAACGCCGGTTTATACGCAATAATCAGGAATAAGGTAAGGGAACTTGCCACAGTTTTCGACGTGGGAAAATCGATTACCTCAACCCTGGAACTGGACAAGGTGCTGGATGAAATTACCCGCCAGGTGGTTAGTGTAATGGAAGCTGACGCAGCTTCGATCATGCTTCTGGACAAGGAGCATGAAGATTTAAGAATTTTAAAAACTCATGGTTTATCAGAGTATGAACTGGGAGAGACATTCAATGTGGGGTCGGGCATTGCGGGTATTGCCGTGAAGACCTCCAGGCCCATGGTGTTACTGGATGAAGATGAAAGTTCATCACCTTTTAAATTCCCCAGGCGGGTAAAAAAAGAAGGCTTAAAAAGCATACTATCGGTTCCGCTGAAAGTCAGGGACAGGGTTATAGGGCTCATCAATATCTATAAAAAAGAAATCTATCATTTCAGAAGCTATGAAATAAACCTGCTTTCTACCATTGCAAACTCTGCGGCAGTGGCAATTGAAAACGCCCGTCTTTATAAGGAACAATACAACGTGGCCCAGGTCATAAGGCGAAATTTGATGCCTGCCCAGGAAGTTGAATACAAGGGTATTGACGTGGGACAGGTCTATATCCCATCTGAGATATTATCCGGCGATTACTTCGAGGTAATACCCATAGGTAATAAGCGTTATGGGCTAGTTATTGCCGATGTATCGGGAAAAGGAACCGAAGCTGCAATCTACAATGCCCGGGCTAAATATATTCTACGTTCCTATGCAGTGGCTGATTATTCTCCCTCCCAGGTTTTAACTTTATTAAACCATCTAATGGAAGTGGAAACCGAAATAGACAAGTTTATCAGTCTGGTATATCTGGATTTAAACCTGAACACCAATGAGTTGAAGTTTTCTTCCGCCGGGCATGAACCATTGATTATCTGGGATGATTCAGAAAAAGAAGTGAAAATTTTTGAAAACAATGATCTGCTAATCGGAGTGTTTCCCGATACTTCGTATAGCGAAGAGTTATTCCAGGTGGGGCCGGGCGATATTATCATTCTTTATACTGATGGTATTAACGAAGCCAGATCCAGGGAAGGGGAATTCTTCGGAATAAACCGGCTGATTGAGATTGTGCGGGAGAATTTTCATCTTTCATCCCAGGCATTGGCAAATAAAATTCATACCAGTGTACAAAAATTCACACGCAGAAAAATCACCGACGACTTTTCTCTGCTCATAGTAACAATTTAACAGGAGGAACTGATGGAAGAGAATTCATTCAAACGTCCCTCAATAAAAGAGATATTCCACAAAGCATTTAAAAACCCCGAGGGTTTCGCTGAGTTTCATAAGGTTGATATGATTTCCACAGTGGCGCTGTTATCTATGGTTTTATTGGTGACAGTAGTCATGTATTCGGCAATATCAACTTATAAACTTACAAAATTCATAAAACAGGTGGATCAGCTATTTCAGGAAAAAATACCCGATATGAAAATCAGCAACGGCAAGTTGGTTGTTAAAGACAATATGCCGGTAATATTGAAAGATAAAACCGGAAACCTGGCGTTGATAATTGATACCACCGGTGAAATAGCAAACCTTGATGAATATCAGCAGGGCGTTCTGATGAAAGAAACAGAGATAATATATAAAGAAAACCCTTTTAAAACTGATTCCATCAGCCTCAAAGGAATTGAAGCACTGGAAATCACCAAACAGAAAGTTAAAAACATTTCCCAACGAATTATTAGTTACTCTTTTCCTGGTTTTTTCATAGTTTTACTTGCCATCAAATCAGTTTTACTGGCATTGCAGGTATTTGTATTTGCAGCTCTTGCCCAGAGTATGGTCAACAATAGTAAATACAGTTTTTCCAACCTGGTCAACATTTCAATGTATGCTGCCATGGTTCCAATTATTATAATGGCTGTTATCGATTGCGTTCTGGGCCTGCTCTTCAGCCTTCCTGATTTTATCGGCAAGGCAATCTATTTTGGAATATATATTTATATTATTTATAATGTAACCAGGGTAATGAACAAACAGGATAAGGAGCCGGCAACTGGCGAGAAAAAAGAGCTGAAAGATTCAGGTAACCCGGAAGAAAAGAAGAACCCGGAAGAATTTTCCTATTAAATTTGATAAAACACAAGGAATTTATAAAACGATATAAAAAGTTAAGGTTGAAGAAATGTTTGTTTCGTTGAGAAACTTAATTTTTTAAACTACGAAAGGATGAATGACTGATGGCTCACACAATTAATGATGATTGCATCTCCTGTGGATCCTGTGAGGCAGTTTGCCCCGTGGAAGCAATTTCCGAAGGTGACGATAAGTATGTCATAGATGTGGAAACCTGCACCGATTGTGGCGCTTGCGCTGATGTTTGCCCTGTGGATGCCATAGAAGCTTCATAAATCAGAATTTATCAAACAAAAAAAGGGCTTGAAGCCCTTTTTTTATTCTGAAATTTATAATTAATCTTCACTTAAAAGCTCGATCATTTTTTGCGCCATACGGTCGGTTTTATCAAACTGAAGTACTTTCTGAAAACTGACCCGGGCTTCGTCAAATTCCCCCAGTTTGTAATACATAAGCCCCAGGTTAAAAAAGGCTTCCACAAAAGTAGGATCAAATTTGGTGGATAACTTGAACTCGTTTTTGGCTGTTTCGTAAAAAGTTTCCTGTTCGGCCATGGACAAACCAATGGTAAAGTGCATATCAGCCTGTTTATGATCAATTTGTTCCCCGCCGGGGCCCGTTTCACCTTTTTTCTTCAGAAAAGGCGAAAGAATTCTTTCCAGAATTGAAGGTTCCTTCTTAAATTTAGACTTCTTAGAGGCGCCACCGGTTTTAGCCCGGCTCTGGCCACCCTTCTTGAACTTCTTAACCTGAAACTGTGGCTCATTATCGTATGCCTTGCGTTTTGCGGGGTTACTTAAAATATTATAAGCATCCACCAATTGCCTCATTTTATCTTCAGCAATAGATTTTAAATGTGGATTCAAATCAGGATGATACTTTTTGGACAACATCCTGTATGCCTTGCGTATCTCTTCCTGTGATGCAATAGGAGCAACTCCTAAAGTTTTATAATAATCTCTTTTTGCGGCCATAACACTTTTATTCCTCTCTGGATTTTATTTGTGTCTGAACGTTTTAACCAGTTAAGTGGCTGCAGTTTCTATATTTTCTAACATTTCTTTGAATTCTTCATTTTCCGGGTTCTTTTCCAGGGCGTTCTTCACCACAGACAGGGCCTCATCATTATTGCCAACTTCCATATAGGCAGTCGCCAGGTTGTGATGGGCATTCCAATAATCAGGCCTTAACTCTATCGATTTTCTGAAAGCTTCAATCGACTCTTCCAATTTTCCCAGATTTGCCAGGGCTATTCCCAGGTTGTTATAGCACAATGCATCGCGGGAATAAGTTTCCAGCCCTTTCTGATACTGTTCCACAGCTTTTTCATATTGTTCCAGGGTGCTGTAAACATTTCCCAGGTTAAACCTGGCCTTGGCATAACGAGGATTGATTTCAATTGCAGATTTGTAGAAATTAATAGCTTCCTCATATTCCCCGGATTTTTCGTGAGCAACTCCCAGATTGTTATGGACATCGGCAAACCGATACTGGACCTTTGTGTTTATAACTTTGTTAAACTCCAGTTTCGCTTCTTCCAATAAACCTTCATCCATATATGTTTCACCAAGTTTTCTGTGAGCGTCAACATAATTGGGGTTGATACGGATAGCGGCTTGATACTCGGCTATTGCCTTGGCTATCTGCCCGTCGGCTTCCAGAGCATTTCCCAATTTGAAATGAACATCTGCATAATTGGGGCATGTTTCTAAAATAGCAGAATAAGCCTTTATAGCTTCTTTTACCAGATTATTAATTTCAAAGGCAAAAGACAACTCCAAGAGCTTGTGGGCCTCCTGCCGACTGAGTTGCCGTTCTAACCCCTTCTTTATAGGTGTCCCACAATAATGACAAAATCGGTGTTCCTGAGGATTCTCTGTTTCACATAGAGAACAGACTATTATATTTTCCATTCTTGTCCTCCCTGGTCTATTTTCCACCTGAGTATCAAAAGCATCTTCTTTGGAGTCTATATTATACAAGATATACGGGATTCCCTTTTTTCTGATTCTATTTAAAATCTTTATAAAGATGATTACAAGGATAGTAAACCAGTGAAACAGAATTTTTATATTCAGTTTATTTTATGGGAAGGTAAAAATGTTTTTCTTTGATTCCTGGTTTAAAAACATCGATTTTAAAGTTCTGGGAGAGCGCTGTTATCTTACCCCTCTCCAGAAAAAAGACCTGGCTACTGTAAAGAAATGGTTTGATGATAAAGAACTGTTAAAGTTTGCTTTCGGAGTGCAAACCGACCCCAACACAATTGAAAGAATTGGAAAAAACTATCTGAAATCAATTTTTAAAAGTTCTACGGAAATATTTGGAATCTGGTCCTGCAAAAATCAATTACTGGGTTTTATTAATTATTCCCGTCGAAACTACCAGGAAGATATTGCCCGGATTGGAATACTTATTGGAAAAGAAGGCAACCGGTCTAAAGGAATTGGCACCGAAGCAATGAATATGGCTTTATTATATCTTTTCGACAGAATCGGGGTGGATAAGGTTGATCTGGATACCGCAATTTTTAATAAACGGGCCCACAGATGCTTTCACAAATGCGGATTTAAAAATATTCGGGAAACCAGGGAACTGGATTATCAATCTCAACAGGAAGTAAAAAAAATTATTATGGAACTGAACCGGAAAGAATTCCTGGAACAAATATTCCAACACTTCAATAAACTGCCTGTTTTCCAGGGTTCTCTTCCTGAAAGCAAATTTCTTGAAAAAGTGAGCAATAATGAAACTGACAAAAAATGAAATTGTATATATACTTAAAACCTGGAACGCTTTTTATCTGCTGAACCATGATGCAAATTTAAACTCTGATGCCAGCGAAAACATCACCCAAATTACCATTACTCCCTGCAGAACCGAAATAATTCGTGAAGAGGTAATCGAAGACCTTAAAAGTTATACCGATTATGTAGATATTAAAGATAATGAGTTTTCTATCAAGTTTATTTTCACAGCCAGCGAACATCAACCTTCAGAAATATTCGAAGCAATGAAACCGGTTATGGAAATCTGCGAACATTCTCAGATTACCATAAAAAACAGCATGGAATTTATTGCCGGCGGCCTCCCTTCCAAAGAAGAAGTTTTTGAAGGATTCGGAGAAAAAGTCATTGACGAACTGGATAAACTCGAAGATGAAAAAAAAGTAAACAAACCTGAAATCAACAGCGATATAGACCCCTGGGGAACTCCCCAGCAACTTCATAATGAACTCCTTATAGAAGGTAAGATTTCCCCGGAAGGAATTGAAATCAACACTTTTCAGCATAATCATTTGCCTTTTGAAGAAATTGAAACTTTTCTGGAAGCATCCAGGCTGTATGAAACCATAGAAAGAAACTTCCAGGCCGGTGGCTCACCGATGCAGACCAGCCCTTTTCAATGCGCCAGCGAGGAAGAAGCAGCTATGGTAAGCTTATACCTTGGAACTGCCACCGATTTGAGAGCCCGAATTGTGAAAGGCGCAGTGATAGAAACCGGCGCCACTCCCGAGGAGCTGGCATCAATTGTTACAATTATAAGATACCAGAAGAAAATCCAGCTTTTTTCAAACCCTTATATTGAAAGAGTAAGATATAAAAGAAAAAAGGAATCCACCCAGGAGCGAAAAATGCTTTCCAAGACCCTGCAGACAACCTGCTCTTGCCTGGTATTTGGCCTTATTCTGGCAGTTATCGCCATTTTATGGGTTGTAACCGGCAAGGGAAAATAATTATTTAACCGTATCAGTTTTAATTACAAATATTTCCCTGGCATTTACGTTCATATCAAAACGGACTCCACCCTTTACCCGGATAATCCAGCCTTTTTTCAGTTTCTTCCAGTCAAAGAGCTTCCCATTTTTTGTGGTGGTGGTGTTGCCGTCAACATAAATGTAACCGGCGGTATTGTCAGGCTTAGATTCTACACTGGTAATTTCTATCCGGTTTTTTATGGTATCAACTTTCACAACCTTGTGTTCGCCGTCGGCAATTATTAATTGGGCAAAAGCTGAGCTGGATACCAGAAAACAAATAAGCAAACAAAGACAAGAAACAGTCATTAAAACTCTTTTCATATACAACCTCCCGCTTGTTATCTAAATCTCTTTATGCTCTTCTTCTACTTCTCCGGTGATGGTTCCCCCTTCTTCTTCCAGAGTTTTCTGCGCCTCGTAAAGCTTTTTGTAAACTCCGTCGCGCCTGATTAATTCATCGTGGGCTCCTATCTCAGCAATCCTGCCCCTGTCCAGTACCAGAATCCGGTCCGCTTTCTGAATTGTGGCAAGCCTGTGAGCAATTACAAAGGTGGTGCGGCCTTCCATAAGATGTTCAAGAGCTTCCTGTAATTGAGCTTCAGATTTTTGATCCAGAGCTGAGGTTGCTTCATCCATAATAAGAATCCTGGGGTTTCTCAAAATAGTCCTGGCTATGGAAATCCTTTGTTTCTGCCCCCCGGACAACCCAACCCCCCGTTCGCCCACAAGGGTATCATAGCCATCGGGCAATTCAGTTACAAAATCATGGGCATTGGCAATGCGGGCAGCTTTTTCAACCTGTTCCAGAGGAACCTCTGGCCGGGCATAGGCGATGTTCTCCCGGATGGTTCCCGAAAAAAGAATAGTTTCCTGAAGCACCATACCGATGTGGCTTCGCAGAGAAGCTATTTTGATTTCTTTCAGGCCGGTTCCATCCACGGTTATGGAACCTGAAGTGAGATCGTAAAACCGGGGAATCAGGTTCACCAGGGTGGTTTTTCCGGCGCCATTGGGCCCCACTATGGCAATCATTTCCCCGGGCCTGGCATGAAAACTTATTCCATTTATTACCGGGTTGTTTTCGTCATAGGAGAATTTCACATCCCTGAATTCAATGAGCCCCTTTATCTCCTCCAGTTCAACCGCATCGGGGGCATCCTCGAGTTTTTCCTCAATATCCAGCAGTTCAAAAACTCTCGCCGCCGATACCATGGCTTTCCTGAAATCTGCATAAGTATTGCTTGAGCGGTTTATAGGAGTGGTGGCGATTAGCATATAGGCGATAAATGCCACCAACTCCCCGGTGGTGAGCCTTCCCGTTGCCACCTGGTATGAACCAAAACCGATAATAATCAGGACTCCGATAGTACCAATAAACTCCACAATTGGGGCCTGGGTGAGTTTGAACTGGATGGATTTCATCACCGAATGAAAAGCTTCGTTGTTAATACGGGAAAAACGATTATTTTCATATTCTTCGGAATTAAAAGATTTTATAACCTTGATACCATTGATATTTTCCTGCATAATGGAGTTCAGATCAGAGATCCGGTTCTGCATACGGGAAACGTGTTTCTGAATCAGGTTTCCAAAATGACGCATTACCAGGGCTATAATGGGGCTGCTGATGAAAGCTACCAGAATGAGTTTCCAGTTAAGATAAAACATCATGCCCAGGGCAAAAATAAATATCGCCACATCAGCAAAAAAATTGGTGAGCCCGTTGGTAAAAATTTCAGTCATAAGGTTGATATCTGTTATAACCCTGTACATAATCTGCCCCGCCTGCCATTTTTCAAAAAACGGAACCGACAGGTTCTGAATATGCCTGTAAACATCATCCCTTAAACTTTTCACAGCTTTCTGCCCTGCGAAGGATAAGAAATAACCCTGGCCATACATGAAAAAACCTTTAAGAACAGCAGATGCAAAAATAAGAATCATAAACAATTTTAACTCTTCAAGGTCTTTTTTTATGAGCACGTCATCCATCAGGATTTTAATGAAATAGGGCTGGGCGCCTGCCACCAGGCCATGAAGGCCGGCGAAAAAAGCTCCCAGAAGGAATGTGGCAAGAAAGGGCTTCAGATATTGATACAACCTGCCCAGAATTTCCTTGATTTCACCGCCGGTAAGCTTGCCAATGTCTTTGGCTTTTGCTCTGGTTTTCAATACATTTTTTTCTGCTTCAATATTTTCTTGCATCTGAATTTCCTGATTTTTTTTGCTGATATAATTTCCCGGAAACTGCCCCATTTTCGGTTCCTGTCTGGTTAAGAAATTCAGATAACCATCATTACTGGCCCTGAAAAGCACTGTAACCTGACATTGACAGCTTTAAAAGGGATAGTTTCAGTGGTTATTCTTATAAAAAACAATGAATATTCCTTTTATTATAAGGAATTAATTATAACAGAAGATTTTTTTTCTACCCGAATAGATTTTCTATTTCCTTTTCAACTGTTGTCAGGTAATCTGGAATGCCCTTGTCAAGATGATAAATTATGAAAAACCACTCCCATTCTTCAAGAAACAGGGTTCCAAAATCCAGGCCTTTTTCCAGAATCAAGTGATATTTTTTCCGGTAAGAATGGGTTGGAATTGTTACATAGTTCTGATTCGTTCTCATACTGCTTATTATATAATCCCTGATTCTGGTTAAAAAAGTGTTTTTATCAAGCAAAAAATTGACAAAACCGCGCAATGCCTGGTTATCCAGCTCAGTATCTTCCATTTTTCCTATGATACGAAACACCTGGGTTGAGAGGAGGTTTATCTGGTGGGAGTATTCATTAATCACGTGCTTTTTGAAAACTGAGCCTTTCACAAAATAAGAGATAAACTCCAGCCTCATTAACCTTAATAACCTTTCCACAAACAGAAGATATGGGTAGGGTGATACCAGGTTTTTTTTCAACACTTTCTCTTTATGAAGAACAAAATCTTTATAAGCTGGGAATTTACAATCGATGAAAGCTTTGAACAAATCCTCACTGCCCCGTCTTTCCACACTCCAGTGTATTTCTTCAATAACGGCATCATTGATCGACTTTAAAACTTTAAGATAATTTCCCGTAAATAATACAGGAAAAGAGGTCCGTGAACAGATCCAGGTTATAAAGAACAGACGGTATTCATCCAGATAATGCAGGGGTCCCATACTATTATAGGCATTCAGAGAAGCCCGTAAATATCCCCTGGCCCGGTTGTTTTTTCCAAACAAATAAATAGTCCCTATTTGAAAACATTCCCTGGCAAATTTAAGTTTGCCAAGCTTGTCTGAAGGAACTTCATTAAAATTCAGTTGGTGTTGAAGTTCAATTTCAGTTGCTGCTTTCCAGTAATTATTCAACATCTTATCTCGCTAATTAATATTGGGGTTCACATAAGTAATCCTGTAAAACATTGTCAGCTGCGGTGCGTGAAGCCCGGATTTTAAGTTTCTCAAAGAAATGGTTGCAAATATAACACCACATGCATTTTTCATAAATATAAAAATTCAGTGTTTTTTCGCCTTTTTGCTTCAGGACCTCATCTACAAACCTCAGAAGTTCTGTCTCATATCTGGAGTTATAAACAACGGTTTTCAACTCCAGGGCTTCCCTGAAAATATTGATAACATTCAGTTTTCTGATTGCCAGCCGGGTCTGGGTTGTTAATTCGTGTCGCCGGGCAATAAATGTCCGTGAAAGTCCGGGATGTTTTTTAAAAAGATCTTTTTGATGTTTCTTGTTGGCAAAAATCTTCCACTCCGGAATTTCCTCTACCATCATATTTTCGGTTTCATACATACATAACTGTATTAAATGGCCAATCTGGCTTACAAAAGAGGATATTTCCGAATGTTTCGGCAAATTTTTCTGCATAAGCCTTAGTAGAACAAGTTTTATCAGGTAATGAATCAGAGTTTCAATTTCGTATTTGTCTGCCCTTTTATCGGTTTCGGGCGGGGGCAGGTCTTTTCTGGGATTAAATGTTTTGAAATTACATTCCTTAAGCAGTTTGTGTATCCGAATATCATCGGACCATACTACATAACGTTTAATCAACATTTCCAACATATCATGGGCATCCAGCAGAAAATGAGGCATATCCATAATATTATGTTTTTTTTGCAGTACCCAATCCACAACAAACCGACGGATTAAGTCATGATATTCCTGATAATTATCAGGAATAGTAAAATTGTATAGAGTATAAACCCCGTTGAATAAATTTGCCACCTTCGAAGACCAGCGTAAACGGGCGCATAAAATGACTGCATTCTGAAAAGCTTCCCGGGCATACTGAAGGTTCTGCAGGTGATCGCTACTGATTATAGCCTTATCAAAATCAGAACCGCCTGCGTTTAATAATTCCGCCTGTGATGCAAAATAACTGTCCATGTTACCCCATTAATTCCTTTATTGCCTCTGTAAACTGCATTGCCGGATCGATGTCTTTCATCTTTAACAAGGTATAATAGATAAAAGCCCACTCCAGTTCGTCAACCAGGGTTACCACACTGGTTTTTCTGCCAACAGGGTTGATTGTTTCTGTAAAAAAATTTCTCAGGTTTTCAACAACTTCCTCTTTTTGAGTTTTTCGAAAATGAGCGGTTTCCCATTTACCGGTTTTATTGATATCGCCGAGAAGATCAATTTGAAATCTTAGAAAATTAATTGAATTTTCTATATCAACATTGTAAAATTTATTCTCTTGACAACCCAACTCTTTTTTCATAAGAGGAACAGTCAAAGAAGCCAGGTCAAGAATTCTTTCCGCAGCTTTCAAATAATGCAACTGACGGTTATAATCGGTTTCTTTCATAATTGTTTTCAGTTTGATTATTTTTAACAATATTCCCCCTACAGTTTCATAGATATATTTGTCAGGCATCAGGCCTTCATCATTAATTGCTCCGGGAAACCTGGCTGTCTTGAAATTCATTGTTTCATCAATAATTTGTGATAAAATTCTGTTTTCACAATTTATCTTAATCTTTTTCAGTTCATCCTCTAACACCTTGATTTCAAGCCTGAGATAATCTAAATTTTCCTTGCCTTTTAAAAATTCAATAAGGAAATTAATAAAATAATCATTGGGTTTCCATAAACCATCCGGTACCCGGGCGTATAAAACCTTCACATAATCAAATTCGGTCCGGAGTTTTTTATCAGCTATATTTGGCCACTCCCGGGTAATTACGTCAGCTATCACAAAAAATATGCTTCTTCTGGCAGCAAAAAGGCACATCATAACATCCTTTTCACTGTAATATGGAACAACAGTTACATCCAGGCTGCGCAATAAGGTTTGCCAGTATTTCTTATTTCTCATTTGAATTTATAATTCAAGTTTTTTCGGTTTCATCCTTTTCGTGTAGTTCTGGCCCTGCCGGTCTGACCATAAGCAGCAACCCGCGGGCTTCTTCAACAACAACTTCGCTTCCCGCTTTTATTATATCTCCGGTAGTTCTTGCCTTCCATAATTCTCCCCTGCAGCTTACAACCCCAACAGGAGCAAGGTCTTTTTTTACCTTTGCCACATTGCCCTTCATACTTTCATTGCCCAGAAACGGGGGTGATTTCAAGCTTTTTACAACAAAATGCACCATCAAGGCAGAAAACAGGCCCAGTAAAGCTGCCAGGGTAATAATGAGGGTTCGGGATATTGCCAGGTAGGGCATCCCTGCAGGGATAAGAAATAT
>CAZSLZ010000044.1:15023-20753 GCA_964607865.1 uncultured bacterium | reverse complement strand
TGTGCGCAAACACTTCATAAGAAAAACCGTCATCGCGAGGAGCGCCAGCGACGTGGCGATCCCTGCACCACCCAGGTAAGTGGGTTGGAAACAAACAAGATCTGAATTGAGATTGCCACGCCTCTTCCAGGCGCGCAATGACAGTATTCCTTTAGGTTGCCACAACCTGAAAATCCTCGTAATGACAGGCTTCAGGCAGGTTATTCGTTCACGAGCAGTCTGATACCTGGCTGAGGAAAAATTTTGTTGCGAAAAGGCTGTTACCTGATAGTAAACCGGGCTCCCAATGAAAAATTCCGGGTTTTTCAGATAAATTAAAAAGAGCCATCCTTTGGGAACAGCCCCTTTTTTGCCCTGAAAATAAAAAAAGCCGGCTTATACCAGCTTGTGTATTTCTAAAAGATCTACTCAATTTTCATATTTGTGATTATTTCTTCCAGTTTTTTCTTATCTTCACTGTCTTTTTCTCTGAAGGTTAAAATAAAACAGAGGGCATAATCGTTTTTTACCAGGGCGTAATATTTCTGGTTAAGTGATTTATTGTTTTTGGAAGCTTCGGTTTCCAGCACCCAGAATTCCTTGCCATCCACCTTCTGGTTATAGATATCCTTTACGAATTCATACTTGATTTTTTTTACCTGGCTCAAACCCTTTTTCAGTTCAATCAGGTAATCCCTGGGAGTAATATCTGGATGGCCTTTGATGCTTTCTATAAATCCGGCGAAGGATGGATTGAATTTTTCCTTGGTGTCCGGCGGGTATCGAAATACAGAGAGTAGAAAAAAATTGCTCAGTGACTTGGTATCGATTTTTCCGGCCATTCGTGAATCCAACATCTTTTTGCCTTTGGCCAGAATCATTTTTCTGCCGTTGGCGTCCATTACATACCATTTTGCCGGTAAAGAAATCGTCAGGCCAAAGGTCGGGTTTGAATAAGTAGTCCCGTCAAATTCTCCGATGTCAATTTCCTGGGCATAACCGGGCATGGAAAACACCAGGGCTATGATTATCTTCAGCAGAAATATTCTTCTCAAATTTTTCATCCGTTAGCTCCCATTCTCAAAATACTAACTTCTTAAAGTAATATTTAGTTCTTCCGACAAACCTTCTAAAATGGCATCTATTTTTGTTTTTACTTCTTCATCGGTAAGCGTTTTTTCCGGGTCAGAAAAAGTAAGGGTAAAAGCCAGGCTCTTCTTACCCGCCGGTATCTGTTCGCCTGTATAAACATCGAAACAGTAGGCTTCATCCAGTAACGGGCTGCCTTTCTTCATGATAATATCTCCGGCGTTGCCTGCGGGAATACTTTCATCCATCACAATAGCAATGTCTCTTTGTACACTGGGATATCTGGAAATTGATCTGTAATGAGGCTGCTTCGTTAATTTGAGGAGTTCATCCAGATACAGCCTGGCTATGACAATTTCCTGTTCAATTTCCTCTTCCATTAGTAATTGTGGGTGCATAACGCCGATTATTCCCACTTTTGTGTCATCCGCTAAAATTTCTGCAGTTTTATTGGGATGAAAATAACTGATTTCCCCTATTTGGTAAGAAATATCGATATTCAAATCGTCAAAGATGTAAGCGAGAATACCTTTCAGAGTGAAAAAATCCACTCCCGGCGTCATTTCCGGGCCGGTAAGTAAAAGGGTCAACTCCCGTCTTTCCAGGGGTTCCCTGCCATCATTCCTGGTATAGAATTTTGAAATTTCAAATAATTTTAATATATTTTCCCTTACCGAGATATTTCTTTTTACCACATCCACAAGATGAGGCACTGCATCGCGCCGCATATAAGCCTGGTCCTCGGTTATCGGGTTTTTTACCTGCATCATTTTTTCCAACTTATGGCCGTATAATTTCGCCTTTTTCTCTTCATAAAGGCTCAAAGTTATACACTCCAACAGATTGCAACGGGCACAAAGATCTCTCAACCGTTCGTCAAAAGCAGTTTCTTCTTCCACCACTCCCACAGAAACACCGATTGGGGTGGTAGTGGGGATATTGTCATAACCATATAGCCTGGCAATTTCCTCTATGAGATCAATTTCCATACTAATGTCCTGGCGGACTGTGGGAACAGTAACCTTAAGTACAGAATCGCCGCCCACATGAAAATCAAGGCGTTTCAATATATTCACCATGGTTTCTCTGCTCAGGTCGGTACCCAGAATCCGGTTAACACGCTCCGGCCGTAATTTTATTTCCCGCGGTTGAGGGGCTTCCACAGCATCCACAGCTTCGCCTTTTAAAACCTTACCTCCGGCCTGGTTCATCAGGTAAGCAGCCCGGCGGGAAGCGAAATCCACCTGGTGGTAATCGATTCCTTTTTCAAAACGCCGGGAAGATTCCGAACGCAAACCCAGTTTTATGGAAGTCCGCCGAACGGAAGCTGGGTTGAAGCTGGCAGATTCCAGAAGAATGTTAGTGGTTTCACTACTGATTTCTGAGTCGAGCCCTCCCATAACCCCGGCAAGAGCCACAGCTTCTTCAGGGCCTGCAATTACCAGCATGGAGGAATCCAGTTCCCGTTTTTTTTCATCCAGGGTGGTGATATTTTCACCATTTTTTGCGCTGCGGACTATGATTCTGCCCTGGCTCACCTTGTCGTAATCAAAAGCGTGAAGTGGTTGCCCTGTTTCTATCATAACATAGTTGGTAATATCCACCACATTGTTTATGGGCCGCATACCTGCAGCCATTAACCTGCCCTGCACCTTCAAGGGAGAGGGTTTCAGGGGCATATCCTGAATTATGCGCCCCGAATATTTTTTGCAAAGTTCATAATTTTCAATTTTTACTGAAAGTCTGTCTTCAACTTTTTCATCAGTTTCAGTATAGGAAACCAGGGGGGGCCGGATGGTTTTACCCAGGGCAGCTCCCACTTCACGGGCAATGCCCAGCAGGCTTAACTGATCGGGGCGATTGGCAAAAGTTTCTACAATCAGTATGGGATCATGCAGGCAGAATGCTTCAATCAGATCAGTTCCTGGTTTTGTATCTTCGGGCAGTAACATTACCCCTTCCCGTTGATCCTGGGGAAGGTCTTTAATATCCAGGCCCAGTTCCTTTGCCGAGCACAGCATGCCTTCGGATGTTTCACCCCGGAGTTTCGATTTCTTTATCTTTAATCCGCCAGCCAGGTTAGCGCCGTGGAGAGCTACCGGAACTTTATGCCCTTCCCGGACATTCGGGGCGCCGGTAACTATCTGCAGCAATTCACCGGTTCCAGCATCCACATCGCACAGAACAAGTTTATCTGCATTGGGGTGAGGACGGATTTTTCTGATATGTCCCGTGGTTACACCGGTTACCTCAGGGCTGATATATTCCACCAGTTCCACAGAAACTCCAATAGAAGTCAATTTTTCCGCCAATTCCTCACCGGAAACATCTATGTCAATATAATCTTTTAACCAACTAAGGGGTACTCTCATTTTATCCTCCTGAAAATCGAATTGTATATTAAATTACTTTTTTTTAGAACTGCCTTAAAAACCGCACATCGTTTTCATAGTATAATCTGATGTCTTCTATTTCATATTTAAGCATAGCTATGCGTTCCACACCCATTCCAAATGCATAACCGGTATATTTTTCGGGGTCATAGCCCACCTCGGTGAGCACATTGGGGTTAACCATGCCGGCTCCGCCGATTTCTATCCATCCGCTTTGTTTACAAATACGGCACCCTTCGCCCTTACATGCAAAACAATCAATGGTTATTTCCGCCGAAGGTTCAGTGAAAGGAAAATACGAAGGAATGAATTTGGCTCTTCTTTCTTTGCCGAACATCCGCCGCGCAAAATCCAGAAGGGCTCCTTTTAAATCTGCAAAAGTAGTTTTTTCATCCACCAGCAGGGCTTCCACCTGGAAAAATGTCCAGTGATGGGTTGCATCCACAGCATCACGGCGATAACATTTTCCCGGTGCAATTATCTTCACCGGAGGCCTGGTTTTCTGCATAACCCTTGCCTGAACCGGCGAGGTATGGGAACGAAGCAGCAGGCTGTTGCCGAAGTAGAAGGAATCCCACATATCCCGGGAGGCGTGATCTGCAGGTATGTTAAGAGCCTCGAAATTATTGTATTCAGTTTCCACCTCGGGGCCTTCCACCACCATAAAACCCATGCCCCGGAAAACATCTTTTATTTCCCGAAGTGTTTTGGTTATGGGATGAAGCCTGCCCGGTGATATTTTTCTGCCGGGAAGGGTTATATCCAGGCTTTCGTGCATAATTTTTTCTTCCAGCTGCTTTTTTTCAATTCTTTCAAGGCTGGAATCCAGAGATTGGGTAATAGCTTCCTTAACCTCATTTGCCATTTTGCCCATCAGGGGCCTTTCCCCGGCAGGCAGCCTGCCCAATCCTTTGAGTAAATGGGTCAACTCACCTTTTTTGCCCAGAAATTTGACTTTAATATCCTCAAGTTCTTCAACAGTATTTGCTTTTTCAATCATATCCAGAGCTTGTTTCTTCAGCTCTTCCAATTGCGATTTCATAAGACCTCCAACATGACTTTATTAACTTATAAAAATATTCCAGAACGGAATATTCTTGATTAAATCGAAACATTATAAGAGTAAAAAAGTTGTTCTTTTATAATGTTGTTATTCCTTTAAATCGAAGGTTCAATTTTAAAATTCCTGTACTCAGGTAGGAAAATAGCAACTTTTTAATAAATACCGATATAAAACAATATATTGAGGTGAAAAAATGAAAAAAATATTTGTTCTCTTAATGGCAGTAATACTATTATTTGTGGCGGGTTGCCAGGACCAGGCCGTAGAAGAGGCCACAAAGCCAGAAAAGGATATGAAGAAAACAATAAACCTGGAAGAAGCTGAACTGGGATTCATTATTAAAACTGACAAAGGCGATATTAAAGGAAAATTTTATCCTGATGTTGCCCCCAACACGGTTCTGAATTTTGTGGAATTGGCACGCTCAAACTTCTATGATGGGCTCACTTTCCACCGCGTAGAACCGGGCTTCGTAATTCAGGGCGGCGACCCCCAGGGAACTGGCACCGGAGGCCCAGGTTATTCCATTCCCGCCGAGTTTAACGATAAACCCCATAAACTGGGCGCCCTGGCCATGGCGCGCTCTGCAGACCCCGACAGCGCCGGTTCTCAATTCTATATCACCCTGGACGAGGTAAACCAACTGGATGGTAATTATACCGTATTCGGAGAAGTAACCGAGGGGATGCCAGTGGCTTTTAAAATTGAAAAAGGCGACGTCATACAGACAGTGGAAATCACCGGCCAACTTCCCAAGGAACTGCAGAATAGAGAAGTAGAAAAAAATACCAGGAAAAATAGTGTGGTACCTTAAGAAATTAAAACATATTTAGAAAAATCGAGCCCGGCTATCCGGGCTCGATTGGCATTAAAATCTTTTTTATTCGAAAAAGTCTGGCAAATTATGGCAAAAGATATATTCAAAACCATAAATTCAATCGTTCTGGATTTAAAAAACGAAATATCATTGGAAGAAACCGAGCATTTACTATTGGCTTTCTTTCTGAATTTTAATTACTCCCGAATTTCTCATATGAATATTCAACAGCCCCAGCTTCAGCTCTTTCCGCCAGGCTTTTCAAATTTTCCACATCCTTCAGTTAAACTTGATGCTCCAACCCGAAAAATGTTGACGGATTTCTGCAAAACAGGGGGATTGGAAGCAGGCGCTTTCGACTATATAAAAAAGCCTATTGAGGAAGTAGA
>CAZSLZ010000044.1:4131-15013 GCA_964607865.1 uncultured bacterium | reverse complement strand
GAAGAAAACTCGAAAAAACCGGGGGGTTTTTTATACTCCCCACCCAGTGGTTGATTATATGATGAAAACAACCCTGGGTAAAAAACTAAAGTTGATCTACAAAAAAATTAACGGCCAGGTGGAGAAGACAGAAAAAATAAATTTGAATGAGTTGCTGGGCCCGGTTTTAAAACTGAAAATACTGGACCCCGCCTGTGGTTGGGGCGCGTTTTTACTTGAAGCTCTGGATCAGCTTGGCTATTTTTATAAAAAACTGGAAAAAATGATAGATTCTAATAGAAACAAGATTGTGGATTATTCCTTGAAAAAAACTTATTTTTCAACATTTCAACTTCTTTCCCACATAAGCGGCATAGAAATCAACCCCGCAACTGCAGATTTGGCACGGCATTTGATAAAGATAAAACTGGAATTACCGGCAAATTATGAACTGAATAATATAATCACCGGCGATTTTATAAAACTGGTTGAAGGTGAAAAGTGCAAATATGATCTGGTGGCAGGCAACCCGCCATATTTCAGTATTGGCGGGGGCGGAAAGGGCAAAACCAAAACCGGTTATCATCATCAACTTAAAAACCATAATCTGTTTAAAAAACATTTTCGAAGCCAATCTGATATTTATTATTATTTTATCATGGGCGGAATTCAGTCCCTGAAACCCGGTGGGGAGATTTCTTATATTGCGCCTTCATATTGGACAGAAAACGAGTTCGCCGATAAATTGAGAGAATATATTCTATTGCAGACATCAATAGAGGAGTTGGTCTTTTTTGGGGAAAAACCTGTGTTTCAGGCCCTTGATAATACTTCAGTTAATATCGATCCTCTGATTTTCAGGCTCATAAAAAAGAAGAAAGGTAATAATAAAATTTCTGTTTTTTTTCCTGGAAATTTTGAAAAAAAATGCGGAACCTTTAATTTACAAAGATACCTGGATGACATTAAAAATTGCGGTTGTGGCAGTAAAAAAACTGAAATTAAGCCCGCCAGCCTGGGCGCTGGAAAATGGATTCTGGGGGACGAAAATAATATTCTCGACTTTCTGGTGAAAGATGGCCGGGCAATTCTGCCCCTGGGAGATATAAACTCCGGACAGTTGAAAAAATACCCCGGCGAATATTCAGCCTTTGAGCAGCAACTGCAGGGTATTTGCCAAATCGGGCAGGGCCAGGAAACCGGCTTGTCTGAAGCCTTTGTGATAACCGGCAAACAAGCTGAAAAATGGAGCCTGGAAACGGAATTATTGAAACCCAATATAAAAAACAGACAAATAAGGAAATGGGCTATTGAACATGAACAGAAATTCATTCTTTTTCTGACCGACGAGCACAATATCAACGATTACCCCAATGCAAAGAAATATTTGTCTCAATTTCGCTCCAGGCTTGAGAAACGCCAGAGAGTAAGGACGGGGAAACGAAAATGGTATGCCATCAGCATTCCACAGAATACCGGGCTGTTTTCTCAAATCCCCAAAATTCTGGTCCCCTACCGGGCATCTCATAACCGTTTTGCTATTGATAATACCGGTTACTTCAATGACGGAGGCGATGTGAGGGCAATTGTCATAAAACCTGAATGGAAAAACAGAATTTCATATCACTATCTCCTGGCTTTTCTCAATTCCAGACTGATTAATTACTGGTACAGGAAAGCTGGCAAGAAAAAAGGCAGGATTTACGAATATTTTACCAATTCTCTTGCCCGGATTCCCGTGAGCATTCCTGATTCAGAAACAATGAGGGAAATTGACAATAAAGCTTGGCAAATAATGAAAACACCTGGAAATAACGCAGAAATTCTTAATCTGGAAAAAGATATTGACCGGATAATCTACAGAATTTATGGCCTGGATGAATTGCAGGTAAGAATAATAGAGGAAAACAGGCAATAATACCCTTTAAGAAACCGTGGCAATCTCAGTTTAGATCAGGTTGGTTCCCAACCCAAATACCCTGGGTGAGCCAGCACATAGATCTTTCACCTTCTTAATTGAGCGTAGATATTGCAGATTCGATCTGGCCATTTTTCTTCAGCCAGGCTTATAATGAATAGATTGTTGCCTTCAACCTCCCATACGGATAACAGCTAATCAAAAAAAACGATAATAACAGAGTCGATTTAAGAAAGAATAATAATTGACTTAAACCATCGGAATAAAAAAGGGAAATTTTATCCCGGTTCTAATAATAAATAAAACATGATATAAAAACACCTTATTGGCCAATAAAAATCCGGAGTGATTCATATGTCACGGTTTTCTAAACCATTTTTATCCATTATTCTTACCATATTTATTTTCGTTTCTCTTTTTTATATTTCTGTCCCCGTAATGGCTGAAACAGGCCCAGGAACCAGCGTACCGGAAATCAGCGAAGGAGAGAATTTCGATCTGACTCCCATTTCCGACAAAGACGAAGACAAACCAGAAAACAAACAGAAAGAAAAAAAGAAAGTTTCCGATTCTTCTGAACCTACACAGAAACCCGAAGAAATAAAAACGGAAATTCAGAAAGACAGGGCAAAACAACCGGTGAGTACCCCCCTGCCCGGGCTTGAACCAGAAGCTACCCGGAAGGGGATGGTAAAAGATTATGCATTGAAATACCGGGATCAACTTTATAAATTCAAGGTCAACCCGGTGGCTTTTATTGAAGGTGAACCTTATGTCTGCATAACCGACCCCGTTTTTAAAAGGTTGTTTCATGACATGGGTATAACCTACTCCTGGTTTTCATATTCCAACAAGTTGTTCATTTATATGAAAAACGGTTCAATTAACTGGGAAGTATTCAAAAACCACGCCACCGTGGGCGATGACCAAATAATGGTGCCCCTGGCTGCCCATAAAAATTTCAGTTCAGCGTATATCCCTTTGAAATCTCTGGCCGGGCTCATGAACCTGGAACTATTGCATCAGAAAGAGAAAAATTTAACCCTGTTAAGGCCAGCGGTCAGCATAGCTGCCCGCAATGCAGAGGATGAGAACACTATAGACCTGGTTCTTTCAGCAGTTACCGATATTCCCTACAAGGTTAAATATCAGGCTTCCCCGCCTGCCATAAGGTTAACCTTTCCCAGAGCGGGTTATACTCAGAACATGATAGATAAATTTAATGTGGAAGGCGTGGAAGTAAGGGTTAACAACAAGGTTGATGCCGAAAACCTGTATGTTACCCTGCAGTTTCCACCACACTGGAAAGGCGAGATAATTCCCACCAGTTTTGACAGCCAGGTAGTGGTCAGAATGAAACCCAATATAGTTTATGCCTGGGGTGTCGAGGAACAGGCCATCAAATCTGTGGATGTAACCCCGTCAGACAATCAGCTTCATCTGCAATTCAACACTTCTGATATGGTTCAATATTACTGGAGTTATTCACCCGACGAAGGTATTCTCTATATTGATGTTCCCTTTGCCACTATCGGGCAGGGTATTAATTTAAACCGGACAGGCTCAAAACTGGTTAAAAACTGTACTGTATTTAATTATAAACCAGACGGTATAAATATCACCCGTTTCAGGTTTGAACTGGAGCCCCATACCAGGTTTATGATCGGCCCTCCCGAGGATCAGAAAGGTTCCGCTTTTGCCCTTTTACTGGGTTCTCCGGATACCATTGCCCAAAACCAGTCTTCTCCCTTACAGGGTTCTTCAGAGATAATCATACCCGGCGGAAAGAATTCTCCCCTGGTAGTAATAGATCCGGGCCACGGCGGTTCAGATCCCGGCGCCTGTAAATTTGGTTTCAAGGAAAAGGATATTAACCTGGATATTTCCCTGAAACTGGCAAAAGCTCTTTCCCAGAAAGGCTGGCGGGTTATCCTGACCCGATATAAGGACAGGGATGTAACCTATCCGGGTTCGCCGGATAAAGACGAGCTTCAGGCCCGTTCCGATGTGGCAAATAAAAACAATGCATCACTGTTTATAAGCATCCACTGCAACGCCTCTACCAAAGCCGATAAAAAAGGCTCTTCCTATCATTGGTTCAAGTCATCCGACAAACCCCTGGCGCAGGCCCTGAAAGGCTGCCTGGGCGCCAATATAGGCACCATAGACAAGGGGCTGTTCAAGGATCAGTTCTATGTCCTTAATCATTCCAAAGTTCCTTCGGTGTTGGTGGAAGTAGCTTTCATGTCCAACAAGGATGACATAAAAATCCTGGCAAGCCCCAGATCCAGGCAGAAAATCGCCTTTCAAATGGCAAAATCAGTTAATTACTTTTTGTATAATAAAAATCTTGTACAGAAAGGAATCAAGGCCGGCGAATAATTTTACTGAACCCCCTGACAAAAAAAACGGCTTCTTAAGCCGTCTTTTTATTAAGCCACATTTTAAGGCAGACCTTGTTTTTTACAGGTTAGTTATCTAAAAAAGGGTTTCAACCCAGTTTATTGAATAAACAATAAATTTTTAAATGGAAATTATTATCTCCAAGAGGTGAAATATGAGTTCTTTTTTGGATAAAATATTGGTAAACAAACCCAAGGTTGAAGAAGGAGCCGACGCCCGGCCTTCAACCAAAACCCCCAGCGACTTATGGGTAAAATGTAAGAAGTGCGAAACCCCCATATATCGTAAGGTTTTCGAAGAAAAATTGAAAGTATGCGACAAATGCGGCCATCATCATAAGATGTCCAGTTTTGAGCGCATGAATTTACTTACCGAACCCGGTTCCTTCAAGGAGCTGTTCGATGAAGTAAAACCCGGCGACCCCCTGGATTTCGGCGAAGAATACCAGGGAAAACTGGAAAAGGACCAGATTAAAACCGGCCTGAACGATGCAGTTCTTACAGGAACCGGAAAGATTGAAGACCACGATGTAGCTCTGGCTATTATGGAATTCTTTTTCCGGGGCGGTTCAATGGGTTCGGTTGTGGGTGAAAAAATAACCAGGCTTATGGAACATGCAGCAGAGAAAAAAATTCCCTGCATAGTCATTACTTCCTCCGGCGGAGCCCGGATGCAGGAAGGGGTTTATTCACTGCTGCAGCTTTGCAAAACCAATGCAGCTGTGAACCTGCTGGCAGAGAAGAAAGTCCCTTACATTGTGGTCATGACTGACCCCACCACCGCGGGTGTGGCTGCAAGTTTTGCCGCTGTTGGCGATGTAATTCTCGCCGAACCGGGAGCCATCATAGGCTTTACAGGCAGAAGGGTAATCGAACAGACAATCCGGCAGAAACTTCCCCCGGATTTTCAAACCGCAGAATTTTATTTGAAGCACGGTTTTATTGATCAGGTTGTCCCGCGCAGAAACCTGAAGAAAACCCTGACCAGGGTTCTAGACATGATGGACCCCGGCAAAACCAGAAAGAAGTAATTTTTAAATATAAAATCTATCAGGATAGGAGACAGCGATATGATACTTGATGTTGAAAAACCGCTATTGGAGCTGGAAGATAAAATTTCCGAGTTAAAAAAAGTTAACGATTCGGAGAAAATCGATCTTTCCAAAGAGATCAAGGCCCTGGAGAAAAAAGCAAAAGACCTTAAAAAGGATATTTATAAAAATCTGTCACCCTGGGACCGGGTTTCCATGGCCCGTCATCCCAAAAGGCTGACCACCCTGGATTACATAGAATCTATTTTTGACGATTTCTTTGAACTTCACGGCGATCGTTATTACTCTGATGATGAAGCCCTGGTGGGCGGACTTGCAGGCCTGGGTGGTAAAACCTATATGGTTATGGGGCATCAGAAAGGCAAGGAAACCAAGGAAAACCTGCGGCGTAATTTTGGCATGGTAAGCCCCGACGGCTTCAGAAAAGCTGGCCGGCTGGTGGAACTTGCCAATAAATTTGGAATTCCCGTAGTATGTTTCATTGATACCCCCGGCGCCTATCCCGGCCTTGAAGCTGAGGAAAGAGGCCAGTATGATGCAATTTCTAAAAACATTCTTCTAATGCTGGCCGTGGATGTACCCATTCTTGTGGTAATAGTCGGTGAAGGCGGATCCGGCGGGGCATTGGCCATAGCCAGCGGCGACCACATTGCAATTATGGAGAATTCTATTTATTCAGTTATCTCTCCCGAGGGTTGCGCTTCGATTCTGTGGCGGGACGCCTCCAAGGCATCGGAAGCTGCCAATAAACTGGGCCTTACCGCCGAGATTCTAAAAGAGAGAGAATTGATTGACGAAATAATTCCCGAGCCCCTGGGCGGAGTGCATAAAGACCCCAAAACTGCCTATGAAGCTGTGAAGGATTGTATCGTTAACAATATCAGCAAGTTGGAAAAATTATCGGTGAGTAAGTTGAAAAAACAGAGATATGATAAATATAGAAAAATCGGAATTTTCACCGAGGATAAAAAGAAGAAATAAACCGAAAAGTTTAAATTAAGAAGCTGCCTTTTTAGGGCAGTTTCTTTTTTTTAAGTTGAAAATTCTAATTTCGTCATCGCGAGAAGTGCCAGCGACGTGCCCAATTAAGAATTGGGGAACATAATGTTCGCAATGTAGCTTTTTTTACCCGGCAAAAATTCAGCCGCTCACAGACGCAAGGTAAGTGGGTATAGAACCAACCCGATCTAAACTGAGATTGCCACAGTTTCTGTGAATCCTCGCATGATGAAATTTGGGATTAATTTCCAACTTATTTTACTGTTTTTACAACTTTATTCAAGACGGGTAAAAAGTTAGCGGGTTCATTGGCATTGGGAATTACCACATCGGGTTTTACTCCCTGTTTATGAAGTTTGTTTCTTTTTCCCGTTACCATTTCTCCCACGGTCAATTTAAGGGTGGCGCCTCCAGAAAGTTTAAAAAACTCGGAAACTGCAGAATTGCCCATGGTGGTCTGTCCGTAAATCCTTACTCCCTTGTATTCTCTTAAAACCTCGGCAAGGGCTTCTGCCGAACCCGTGGTGTATTCATTTACTATAACCGCGCTGGGCGCCAGAACATTCCGTTTGGCAACCGATTCAAACTTTTTTTCCTTGTCTTTATATTGAATAAACATGATGGGTTGTTTGGGGGGAACAAACATGCTTGAAGCAATGATGAAATTGTTCAAAGCTCCGCCTGCGTTGTCCCGGAGGTCCAGAACCCAGTTTTTTATCCCTCGTTCCTGAAATTTGTTTATTGCTTCATAGGTAGCTGCGGGGTAATTTTCACCGAAATAGACAATTTTTACAAACCCCACGCCGTTAGAAGCTATCCCTGCGTAAACCGGGTTCAGGGTTATATCCTGCCGGGGAACAGTCTTTTCAATAACATTTCCATTTCTTTTCAGTTTTAGTTTAACGGTTGAACCCACTTTGCCCCTTAACTTGTTTAAAACTGTATCCAGGTCAATATTTTTTACGCTCTGTCCATCCACTGCCAGAATCCGGTCACCGTGGCCCAGGCCGGCCTGTTTGCCGGGGCCATCCTTGAAAGGATGAATTATTATTACTTCTCCGTTTCTTTCTTCAATAAGAACCCCTATTCCACCGTAACCTTCGGGAATCATATCACGCCGGGGATCTTTGGACTGGGAGGGCAGGATAATATCGCATTCGGGGTCCTTCAAACTTTTTACCATACCTACTGCGCAGGCGTAAATTGCCAGGCCTCGGGGGACCTTTCCCTGATAGGTATCAATAAAGGTTTTTAAAATATGGCTGTCTGCAGTCATGGCATCAAGAGCAGAGGTATCCTGGCTGGCAGCTTTTAACAGTCTTTTCAGCTCGGTTTTTGAGCCGGAAAAAATTGTGGAATTGCTTACTTCTCCGGGATATTTGTTTTTAATATACCAGTAAACTTCATTATTAAAACGGGCGCCGGGTTCAAACCCCAAGCTCTCCCTGCCCGATAGAAAATTCTGGTAATTGTCCTGGTAAGCCCAAGCCGGGCTTAAAATAATCAGGCCAAACAAAATTATTAGGCTTATCGAAAACGGGGAAATTCTTTTTTTCATAACTTTCTCCTGATAAAATTTTATTCTGAATTCTTTAAATAAGAGAATATCCCTTTATGGCAAAAAGGCTACCGCTTAAAGAAGTTTTTGATCTTTTCCCATATCCCCGGTGGTTTTTCTTTTTTCATATCGGATAAAAGTACCTTGGGGTTTTCCCTCCATTCACGTTCAGCCTTGCATAAAGAACACAGATACACGGTTTTGCGGCCGTCCACATATTCAATAAGATTTTTTCCTGATTTTCCACAATCAAAGCACTGCATTTTACTCAAAATCCTTTTTTATTAAAATGTCGGTTACCAGAGGATGAATATTTCCATTGGTGGCCAGAATCATATTATCAAAAATACTGTATTTCTCCCCGTTATAGCCAGTCACCCTGCCACCGGCTTCCTCTACAAACAACACGCCTGCAGCAGTATCCCAGGGTTTCAAGCCTTCCTCCCAGAATCCATCGTAAACTCCTTTTGCAACGTAGCATAAATCCAGGGAAGCTGCCCCAAAACGCCGGAGCCCCTGGGTCCGGGTAACCAGGTTTTCAAAGTTTTTAAATACCCTCTTGTTCCTTGATTTAATATAATAAGGAAAACCTGTAACTAATACCGAATTTATGAGCTCGCTGGTATCGGTTACCTTTAAACGCTTATCGTTTACATAGGCTCCCTCTCCTTTTTCGCTGTAAAACAACTCATTATTGCAGGGATGATAAACCACCCCCACTATTGATTCCCGGTTTTTTCGCAAAGCAATTGAAACTGCAAACCAGGGAATTTTATGGGCATAATTGGTAGTACCATCTAAAGGATCGATAACCCAGGTATATTCCGATTCCTGTTCAATATCCGTACCTTCCTCAGCCAGAATACCATGGTGGGAAAAATTCTCTTCAAGATAATTTACTATCATTTTCTCAGCTTTCTTATCCATTGAGGTAACCAGATCGATTTCACCTTTGTGTTCTACCTCAAAGTTCCCCCACTGGTTCTCCTTCAGCATATTTCCCGCTCTTTTTGCTATTTCAATAGCTTTATTTAAAAACCGGCTTTTATTTTTCATAAGAACTCCTTTTTTGTTACAACATTTTTTTTTAATACAGGAAATAAATTGCTTTTTCACTTTAACATGGATTTTTATGAAGGGCAACTACAGCGAACAAACAATTAAAAGCCAAATTTTTCGTTAAAGGTTCTTCTGTGCTGATTCTTAAAAATTTCAACGATTGTTGAAAAAAATATACACAAAAACGCCATTTATGTATATGCCAAGTTATCGGGACAAATTTTTTGTCACTTGTTTTAAACCTATAGGATGACGCCTGTATCATTCACGGTCATCCGCAGGATGCGTGGCGACTCTCCCCGGGAATTCCATTAAAATTGGAGAACACATTGTTCTCAAAGTAGCTAAGTGAAAAAGTGGGAGATCGGAGAACTCACGGACGCAGGGTAAGTGGGTTTGGAACCAGCTTGAGCTGTACACAATATGACAGATTCAGGATTTTTATTGAATAATAAAAGGGCCATCCTTTTGGGACAACCCCTTAATTATTTGAATTTTCAGAAAATCAATTTCTAAAGAAAGCATAAACATTTATTCATCAGTCAGTTTTGCAGGAATAAGTCAACTGGTGGGATAAGTTAATATAAAACCCGAAAAAATTTAGTACATTTAAAAAAAATAAGGAGGAAATAAAGTGTCAGAAACTATCAATTATAAGGATCTGGGCTTGGTAAACAGCCGAGAGATGTTCAAGCATGCTGTCAAGGGCGGTTTTGCCATACCCGGTTATAATTTCAATAATATGGAACAATTACAGGCTATAATCATTGCCTGCGCCAGAAGCAATTTACCGGTAATTTTGCAGGTTTCCAAGGGCGCCAGGCAATATGCCAACGAAATTCTACTCCGCCATATGGCAGCCGGCGCCGTGGAAATGGCAAGAAAAGATTTAAACAGCAACATCCCCATAGTTCTGCATCTGGACCATGGTGATTCGTTTGAAACCTGTAAATCCTGCATTGATTCAGGTTTTTCATCAGTCATGATAGACGGATCGGGCTTACCCTTCGATGAAAACATAGCTGAGACCAAAAAGGTTGTGGAATATGCTCATGCCCGCGGCGTAACCGTGGAAGGTGAACTGGGAGTTCTGGCGGGAATCGAGGATGACGTTTCCCACGAAAAATCTCATTATACCAAACCCGAAGAAGTTGAAGAATTTGTCAACCGGACAGGAGTTGACAGCCTGGCAATTTCCATAGGCACTTCTCACGGAGCTTATAAATTCAAGGTAAAACCCGGCGAAGAACCACCGCCGCTTCGTTTCGATATTCTGGAAGAAATAGAGAAAAAACTACCCGGCTTCCCCATCGTTCTCCATGGTTCATCTTCAGTATTGCCCGAATATGTGGAAATGATTAACAAATTCGGTGGAGATCTGGGCGGCGCCGTTGGCGTTCCCGAGGAGCAACTCAGAAAAGCTGCCAAGAGCGCTGTTTGTAAAATTAATATCGACAGCGACGGCCGTTTGGCGGTAACTGCAATTATCCGAAAATATATGGCAGAAAACCCCAAACAGTTTGACCCAAGAAAATATCTTGGCCCTGCCAGGGAAGAACTGGTAAAAATGATAATCCACAAGAACGAAAAAGTTCTGGGCTCGGCGAACCAGGCAGATAAAATTGTAGGCGCCGGCGTCTGATTAAATTCATAAACATTTCCAAGGAACTGCCCCTCAAGGGCAGTTCCTGTTTTATTGCCTAAAAAGCAGACATATTAAAAAAGGCGCGTATAAAACGCGCCTGGTAAACATATATTTAAAAAATATCAGGAAAAAACTCCCTTGAGGGCTTTCCAGCCACTGGATACCTTGTTGCCGACCCATTTAGCGCCCTGGGCAGTCTTTTTACCCACATATTTAGCGCCCTGGACAGTCTTTTTACCCACATATTCAGCGCCCTGGACAGTCTTTTTA
>CAZSLZ010000044.1:0-4031 GCA_964607865.1 uncultured bacterium | reverse complement strand
ACAGTCTTTTTACCCACATATTCAGCGCCCTGGACAGTCTTTTTACCCACATATTTAGCGCCCTGGACAGTTTTACTGCCAACCCATTTGGCTCCGCTGGCAATTTCCTTGCGGTATTTATAAGCATATTTACCTGCCTGGGCGACACCGGCAACGCCCAGCGCTACTGCAGCTACAGGCAGACCCACCACAGTTCCGCCGCTGGTTGCTGCCACTGCCAGCGCACCGGCAGTTACCACATCAGCACTTCCAGAGATAATCTTATCTCTGCCTTTTGCTGTGTTTCCCTGGGTTATTTCATTGATACCTGTTCCTATTTCATAACCACCAAGAGCAGCTCCCAGAACACATGACCCCTTTGTCAAGACAGGGGCAGCTTTTCCCGCGAAACTGGCTACCTTACCAAATTTAGAAAATTTGGCAAATCCTGCCACTCCCTTTCCTGACGAAGACAGGCCCTTGCCAACATCGGCAAGACCGCCGCCCTCGCCGAGCGCTCCACCACCTTTTAAAAGATCAACAGCAGCAGTCATCCGGGTGCTTTTGCTTAAACCTCTTCCCACACGGGAAGCCTGATACATATATTTTGTTGCGCCTGCAGTTCCTGTGGTATCTCTGAATGTACTCAAAAAATAACAACCCTTTCTATACAACTATCAATTCAAAATATTTTCGTTCGCTTCAATATCATATCACTATTAAACATAACTTTGTCAAGGGTAATTGTATAAAAAAGTTATATTTATATGGTTGTTTTATATCTCTCTTCGTCATGCAATATTTTACAAGGTTTTAACAGCCTTGATTGTTAAAGGTTTTACATAATTTTTATCGAATAATTCAAATATATAATAAAGGAGGATGGATATGTCAGAAACCTACACATCAGAACAACGTTATTCACTGGATGAGTTTATTAAATCCACAGGTGAATCAGATAAAAGACAGGGTAAATTCGAGCTGGAAAGCTCAAGAATGCTGGAAGTTAACCTGGATGGCAGAGTTTTCATGAAAAATGGTGCCATGATCAGTTATATAGGCAACATGGCTTTTGAACGGGAAGGAATGTTTGAAAAAGGGCTGGGGCATGCTTTCAAAAAATTCATGTCCGGTGAAGCATCCCATGTTACAAAAGCTGATGGAAAAGGCAAGTTGTACCTGGCGGATCACGGTAAAAGAGTGCATATAATTAATTTGGAAGGCCAGACCCTGTGTGTTGAGGGAAACGACATCCTGGCTTTTGAAGATTCTGTTCAATATGAAATTGAAATTGTTAAAAGCATGGCTCACCTCGCTTCAGGAGGCTTGTGGTACATCGAACTGAAAGGTAAGGGTATGGCGGCGATAACAACTCACGGAACTCCCCTGACTCTGAAAGTAACCCCCGGCAAGCCTGTCATCACCGACCCCAATGCTACTGTAGCATGGTCGGGAACCCTGAAGCCCGACCTGAAATTTGATGTTGGCATGAAAACCCTGCTGGGTAAAGGCGGAGGAGAAGCAGTATCTTATGAATTCAAGGGTGAAGGTTTCGTGGTGGTTCAACCCTATGAAGAAGTCTATTACACTGCAATGTAAATAGGGATATTTTTAAACTGATATAACAATAAACTTTTAATTTTTTATCTTCATTGCGAGGTTTCGAAGAAACCATGGCAATCTCAATTTAGATAGGGTTAGTTCCATACCCACTTACTTTGCATCCGTGAGCGACATATTCTTTTTCATTTTCCATCCAGCGAAGATGCGAACAATATATTCCCCCATTCTTAAGGGGGCACGTCGCCGTCGCTCCCCGCGACGACAAAAAGAAACTACAGAAACGGCGTCATTGCGAACCTTGGAGAGCCGTGGCAATCTAATCCGGTTATTCATCAAGTCCAAACTGGTTCAGTCCTTGTACATCTCCTTTACGCGAATGAAATCCTGTTCTCTTGCCACAAAGGCATCCACCACATCGGGGTCAAAATGCCCTCCCGAACATATAGTGATCAATTTTTTTGTTCGATCGTGGCTGAAGGCTTCTTTATATGACCGTTTGGAGGTCATTGCATCATAGACATCGGCAATCGCCACTATCCGCGCTGCCAGGGGAATTTCTTCGCCCGTGGAGCCGTAGGGGTATCCGGTCCCGTCATATTTTTCATGGTGGTAATAAGCAATGTCCTGGGCCATTTCCAGAAATTTGGGGCCTCCCAGCATTTTTCCGCCATGCAGGGTATGTTCCCTCATCAACTCAAACTCATTAGTGTCGAGCTTTCCGGGTTTCTGCAGAATATTCTCGGGAATACCCACCTTCCCGATATCATGCAATGCTGCGGAATGGTATAACCGTTTTATGAAGTCCCGATTGATAATATGTTTGTATTTATCCATTTTTGCCAATTCCTCAGCTATAAGGCGGGAATAATTCTTAATTCTGTTAAGATGGTTGCTGGTTTCGTGATCTCTTTTTTCTGCCATTTCTGCAATGCGATACATGGTAATAAACTGAGACTCCTCAGCATATTGTACCTGAGTTTGAATCGCCATAATCATACAAATTGCGTTGGCAATTCCTTTTAAAGCTTCAGCTTCAAATTCACCCACTCTCTTTTTATAGTTCAAGGCAACAAGAAAACAACTATTCTCGTTTTTTGCGTGAAAGGCTGAAAAATTATTAACTTCAGGAATTATCTCACCAAAATTTTCAGGAAATTTTTCTTTCAAATTATCATTATCTTTAGAATTAATAAATATCTTTTCGTTGGGACGGGATACGACTCTTTTGAAATCTACGGAATTGAAGAATATTGGAGTCGAATTGGACTGGACTATCCCCTGTCTTTTGTAAAACAGATACCCCTCCAGGCTTCTCTCAACATTCTCCAGGCCTATAAAAAGATATGCAGGCCCGGTAGTAGCTGTAATATCTTCCTCATCTCTCAAAATAAGGTTCACAGCATGGTTAAAATCAATCTTTTCATCGGTTATGCTGAAAGACAATTCCTTGAGGACATTTTCAACTAAATCCAATAACTCCTGAGTTTGCTCAAAAGAAGTTTCCACCTGGGAAACCAGTTGACGGTTATCGGTAATATCTTTGCCGACTATTAAGACTTTATTCAAATTTTCCCTGAAGGGGGTCAGACAATAAGAAATGGTCCTTCCTTCAAAATTCACTTCCAGCCCCTGAATTGTCTTTTCCACCACTGTTAATCTTTTCAGCTGGTTCTGGATATCTCCGGGTAGAATAGCAACCGGGTCAACTTCTTTATCTGAATCCATAAATAACTGTTTCACAGCTGCGTTATAATAGGTAATGCCTTCAAGCTTATCCCATACTAAAAGCAGATCTGGGTTGCTATCGCTGAACATTTCAATATTCTTGATTTCCCGGCGTAATTTTTTTATATGAGAAATATCTCTGAATATGCAATGAATCAGTTCCCTGTCCTGTTCTTGTAACAACCCTATGGTAACTTCCATATCGAGAATATCCCCAGTTTTGTTAACACACCGGGTTTCAAAACAAAAAGAACGGCCTTTTTTTGCCGACTCGAAAAGAAAAGAAAAACTATCAAAATTTGTTCTGTCTATTAAGCTGAATATCGAGTATGCCTGGATCTCTTCCGAATTGTAACCGAAAAGGAATTCACTGCCTTTGTTCCATTCAACAATTTTACCGTCGGGATTACAGAAGAGTATGGCCTCCACGGTATTTTCAAAAAAATTTTTAAAGACTTTTTCATCAGTTTTTAAGGACAACGGAGCTCTTCCCTTTCCTGTGTATATTATTCATTCCTGGCTTACCTGAGCTGGCCAAATGGATTATCGCAAATATTTTCTATATAATATACAGATTCATTTTTCCACAGGTTTTCCCTTCAGCCCGGTTGTTTTTTGTAAACCAGCGAATTTAAACCTGAATCAAAGGATAACCGGTTTTTTTATTTAATAATTCCATATAAACGGTATATATTCTGTTTCCCAGAATTCCGTCACATTTCCATAGTCCGTTATGTTGTCATTGCGAGCCTCGAAGAGGCGTG
>CAZSLZ010000043.1:0-20918 GCA_964607865.1 uncultured bacterium | reverse complement strand
TACCCGAGGAACTTACCCCCACGGTAATTGGCATTGAAGGTTACGGTAATGTTTCCAGGGGGTCACAGGAAGTTCTGGATTTTCTGCCTGTGAAGGAGATTTCTCCTCAAGAGCTTCTGGAGTTAAAAGACAGTAATAAATATTATTCCAGGCACATATACCAGGTGGTATTCAAAGAAGACCAAATTGTGACGCCAAAAGATCCCATCGGGCAATTCGACTTGAATAATTATTATACCCAGCCTCAGAATTATAAAGGGGATTTTGACAAATATCTGCCTCATCTGACAGTACTCATTAATGCTATTTACTGGACGGAAAAATATCCCCGCCTGGTTACCAGGGAGGCGACCCAGAAACTCTACAAAGCCGGTGATACCCGGTTAAAGGTTATCGGGGATATCTCCTGTGATATTAACGGCGCTATTGAAATGAATACCCATGCCACCGACCCCGGCGACCCTGTCTATATGTTCGACCCCATTTCCGGAAACACAGAAAACGGCTTCAAACAGAAAGGTATATGTATTCTGGCAGTGGACAACCTCCCCTGTGAGTTGGCAAAAGAGTCGTCTATCTATTTCAGCAATATTCTTTCAGATATGGTCAAACCCATAGTGGAGTGCAATTATTCCGTTGATTTTGCCTATCTCGATTTACCACCGGAACTGCGCCGGGGACTTATTGTACATAAGGGAATGTTAACCCCCAAATATGAATATCTTGAAGAATTTATTGAATATGAACATACTATTAATGAAAAAGAATAATTATTTTCAAGCAGTGGAAGGAGTAATTTTATGAAGAAAGTTTTGTTATTGGGAGCAGGTCTGGTTTCCCGGCCCCTGGTTGAATATCTGTTGAGCAAGCCTGATGTAACCCTTACAGTGGCAAGCAGAACTGTAAGTAAGGCAAAAGGCCTTGTAAAAGATCATCCCAGAGGCAAAGCTGTGGCTTTGAATGTGAAAAACGACCAGGAGCTGGAAGAACTGGTGAGAGAAAATGATTTATCCATAAGCCTTCTGCCCTATGTTTTTCATGTAAGAGTCGCCAGGCTTTGCATAAAACACAAAAAAGATATGGCTACCACTTCCTATGTAAGCGAAGAGATGAAGAAGCTTGATAATGAGGCCAGGGAAGCTGGCATAATTATATTAAATGAAATGGGTGTTGATCCGGGAATAGATCATATGTCGGCGATGAAGGTTATTCATGATGTGGAGCGCCGGGGTGGCAAGGTTACCAGTTTTCAATCATATTGCGGTGGCCTGCCTGCTCCTGAAGCCAATGATAATCCTTTTGGCTATAAGTTTTCCTGGAGCCCCAGGGGGGTTCTCATGGCGGGAAGAAACAACGCCCGGTATCTGGAAGACGGCGAGGTTGTGGAAATTGAGGGCAAGGATCTTTTTGACAATTTCTGGACCCTGGAAGTTCCCGGCGCTGGAATGTTTGAAGGTTACCCCAACCGCGACAGCCTCAGTTACATTGATGTTTACGGCCTGGAAGGCATTAACACCATGTTCAGGGGTACCCTGCGGAACCTGGGCTGGTGCAGTACTCTTAAAAAAATGGTAGATCTGGGCCTGGTCAGAGAAGAAATAGATGAAAATTTAAAAAATGCCACTTACAGACAATTTATGGCGCATATCATATGTAAACCTGATGTTAAGAATGTTAAAGAAGCTGTGGCTGAAGAATTGGGAATAGAGGTGGATTCACCGGAAATCAATGCCATGGATTGGCTGGGATTATTCTCCGATGATAGAATTCCCGGAAACGTTGTTCCTGCCCCCATTGACATAATGACGGACCTGATGCAGAGAAGGATGTCCTATCGTAAGGATGAACGGGATATGATTGTCCTTCATCATATTTTCAAGGCTGAGTTTGGGGATCACAATGAAGATCTTACTTCAACTCTCATAGATTATGGAATACCCGGCGGCGATTCTTCCATGGCCCGTACTGTGAGCCTGCCCTGCGCCATTGGGGTTTATATGATTCTGCAGGGACAGATAGCGCTGAAGGGGGTTCAGGTGCCGGTGGTACCTGAGATTTACGAACCGGTTCTGGCAGAGTTGGAAAACCTGAATATAAAGTGTAAAGAAACAATGGAAAAGATTTAAAGCAGATAATGTAAAGGCTGCCTGAAAAGGCAGCCTTTTTTAAATCGAATTGCCAGCGAGGCGTTTTATGATAAACATATTGTATGCCGCTCTGGGTGGGGCGCTGGGAGCCAGCCTGTGGTGCCGTAACCGGATTCTTACAGAACAGGCCGGGCCGGGTTCCCCCTGGGGGCCCTGAACCTTTACAGACAGGGAGAAACCGGGCTGGCTTTGTGGAATGTGGTTTCCAGCAATTTGCTGGGGTTGCTGATGGTTGTTGGCGGATTGACAGTCTCCAGGTTTCTTCTGCATCGGTGGTTACAGTTTTTAAGGGGATAATGGGGTTCGGGCCGGATCATCGGATTCATACCTGCAAAATACTCAGGCTATCAGATGATCTGCCAGTGGTGATTGAAATCGTGGATACTGATGAAAACCTGGAAAAACTGACTCCCTTTCTTGATGAATCGATTCAGCAGGGTTTAATAACCAGAGAAACAGTGGATATCTTGAAATACATACCCAGGAATAAATGAAAGTTTATATGCTTCCAGAAAATTCTATAGGTTAGTAACGCCTTGCGATGCGCTAATCTCTCTCCAATTAAGAGTGGGCGAATAGATTCTCCCCCATTCCAAATGGGGCATTCTGAACCTGTTTCGTAATCAGTAACCGGAATGTTTACCAGATAGATTGCGAAAACGGTTTCAGTATAGCATGCCCCGCGATTTTTCCTGTAGGAACAATGCGTTGATTGTAATGATAATCATCATATCTTTTAAGATATATCCTGCTGGAAATTTTCTTTTTGACAGTGCAAATCTCAATGGGACAAAAATTATTTTGTTTTTTTTCAATATCCACAGCAAAAAAATTAGCAAACTGGGGTTGGGACTGCTAAAAAATTAGAAAAATTAAGAAATAATAAGAATAATTAAGAATGATAGAGAAAATTAATTTGTTTCTGCTCTTGACAATTACAAAAAATGATTATATTATATCGATGCATTAGCACTCTTAAGTGGAGAGTGCTAATTTTAAGTAAAATTTTATTATAATAATAAAAAATCTACTAAAAAGAAAGGGAGGAAGAATATGGCGACTGCAACAGTCAAACTTACTCCTATTGGAGACAGAGTCATTATTAAACCCATGCCCAGCGAGGAAAAAACCAAAGGTGGGGTAATTTTGCCCGATACCGCAAAGGAGAAACCTCAGAAGGGTGAAATTATCGCCGTGGGAAAAGGCAAAGTAACCGACGACGGTAAGGAAATCAAGATGGAAGTTAAGACCGGCGACAAGGTTCTTTATGGAAAATATGCCGGTACTGAAATCAAATACGAAGGTGAAGAATATCTTATCGTCAAGCAGAGTGAAATACTTGCCATAGTTGGTTAATTAACCAGTAGAAAAATAAGACAGGAGGAAGATGTATGGCCGCTAAAATGATGGTTTATCGCGAAGATGCAAGAAAATCTCTGATGGAAGGCTGCAAGAAGCTGGCCGACGCTGTCAGAGTTACTTTAGGTCCCAGAGGCCGAAACGTAGTTTTAGATAAAAAATTCGGTTCACCCACCATCACCAATGATGGTGTAACTATAGCCAAGGAAGTTGAACTGGAGGATCCCCTGGAAAACATGGGTGCCCAGTTAATGAGAGAAGTAGCTTCCAAGACCAACGACATTGCCGGTGACGGAACTACTACCGGAACAGTCCTGGCCTTCACCATGATTAAAGAAGGAATGAGACATGTTACCGGCGGTTCCAACCCCATGTTTGTTAAAAAAGGTATTGAGAAAACCGTGGAAAAGGCCGTTGAGGAAATCAAAAAGATGGCTGTCCCCGTGGAAACCAGAGATACCATAGCCGAGGTTGCTTCAATTGCAGCCAATAATGATAATCTTATCGGTGAAATGATTGCCGACGCCATGGACAAGGTTGGCAAAGACGGCGTAATTACCGTGGAAGAATCCAAAACCATTACCACTTCTCTGGAGCATGTGGAAGGCATGCAGTTTGATAAGGGGTTCATTTCTCCTTATATGGTAACCGATGCAGAGAGAATGGAAGCTGCGATGGATGATCCTTATGTGTTGATCACCGACAAGAAGATATCTGCAATTTCCGATCTGCTTCCCATACTGGAAAAGATCGTTCAGTTACAGAAACCCCTGGTAATAATTGCCGAGGACATTGAGGGCGAAGCCCTGGCTACCCTGGTAGTCAACAAATTAAGAGGCACTTTCAACTGCGTGGCAGTGAAGGCTCCTGGTTTTGGCGATCGCAGAAAAGAGATGCTCAAAGACATCGCCATTCTTACCGGCGGACAGGTAATATCCGAAGAAGTGGGTATGAAACTGGACAAAGCTTCTGTTGATATGCTGGGTAAAGCCCGCCAGATCAAAGTAACCAAGGAAGATACCACTATAATCGAAGGGAAAGGCGAAGAGACAGCTATCAAGGAAAGAATCCACCAGATTGATGCCAGTATCGATGCCAGCGAGTCCGATTTCGATCGGGAAAAACTCCAGGAAAGAAAAGCCAAGTTGGTTGGCGGTGTTGCCGTAATTAAAGTCGGCGCTGCCACCGAAACCGAGCTCAAAGAGAAAAAACACAGAATGGAAGACGCTCTGTCAGCTACCCGGGCAGCTGTGGAAGAAGGCATAGTCCCAGGTGGCGGAGTTACCCTGGTTAATATAATTCCCACCCTGGAAAAAGTGGAACTCCACGGTGACGAGGATGTCGGACGCAGAATCGTTCTGAGAGCAATGGAAGAACCCCTGAGACAGATCGCCAACAATGCCGGCCGGGAAGGCTCCATTGTTGTTGAAAAGGTCAAAACCCTGGAAAAAGGCTGGGGCTATGATGCAATTTCCGGCGAATATGTAAAAATGCTCTCCAAGGGAATTGTTGACCCTGTCAAGGTTACCCGTTCAGCACTGCAGAATGCAGCTTCAATTGCCGCAATGATGCTCACCACTGAAACTCTGGTTTGTGAAAAACCCGATAAGAAAGAAGGCGGAATGCCCGGCGGTATGCCCGGCGGAATGCCTGGAATGGGCGGAATGGGTGGCATGATCTAAAACCCATTGATTGATATTATCAAAGAGGTTGTCTTTAAGACAGCCTCTTTTTTATTTTAAATGAACTTCAATAATGTCTTTGGAATTCTATTGATCAGAAGGTTATTAATCTGTTTTGTCAAAAATAAATGACAATCCAATCAACAGGAGTACCGCCATGCTTGAACCATCAGAAAAGTTTTTTATAGACCAGCTTTCTGTATTTATGGAAGATCCTGATTTTCGTTCAGTTACCCTGGAAGACCAGGGAGAATTACTGGACAGAATCGACCTTCAGAAGTTGTTTGTTTCCATGCGAGGATCTTATAAGAATACGGATATACTTATTGGGTTATATCACAACTATGATTTGACATCACTGGAAAGAACCCGCTTTCCCAACAGTATCTTCTATAAAATTTTGTATTCCTTTCCTTTAACTGTGGAGTTTACCCGGGAGCAAGCTGAAGATATTGCAATAAAAAAAGTAGGTTTGAATGCCGAGGTGGAAGTGGGAATCAAGGAAATAGACAATGCATTTTTAATTCATGCTACACTGGAAGAAGACGCGAAACAGGCAGTGAAAAATCAGTTTATAAGAAATATTCTGACAGAAAGAATTGACGCGATAGAGCAATTGGAAATTACTGAAAACTACATATTTTTAAAAACTACCTTGAGTGAATCTCATAAAGAAAAAGATAAGATTATCAGTGATGTAAAACGACTGATTGCAATCTGTAATTCTTTTCGGGAAATGGAAATATAATTAATGAAAGAAATAGTTTCTCTGGCTCATGGCAGTGGTGGGAGCCTGACCCGGCAATTAATTGAAGATGTTTTTCTCAAAAATTACGGAAACGAAAAACTGAATCAGTTACAGGACTCTTCTTTATTACAAATCAACCAAAATTCCCTGGCTTTTACCACCGACAGCTTCGTGGTAAAGCCATATTTCTTTCCCAACACCGATATAGGTCATTTATCAATCTGCGGAACAATTAACGATCTCTCGGTTTCTTTCGCTCAGCCACTGGCAATATCCGCTTCCTTTATCATAGAGGAAGGGTTTCCCCTGGAAGATTTAAAAAGAATTGCCAATTCAATGAAACAAACCCTGGAGTTTGCAGCTGTACAACTTATTACCGGGGATACCAAGGTAGTTTCTGCAGGGGAAGCGGATAAAATATTTATTACCACCTCGGGCATAGGAATAGTTTCTGAACATCTCAAAAACAATACCCCCCTGCAACCCGGAGACTCTATAATCCTTAACGGCAATATAGGAGATCACGGCATAGCAGTGCTGTCCGCCAGGGAGGAATTGCCCATTAATTCTCCCATTATAAGTGATTCAACTCCTTTGAACCGGTTGATTTTTCCTCTTTTGCAAACCTTTCCCCGGACCGTCAAGTTCATGCGCGATGTAACCCGGGGCGGCCTGGCAACCGTCCTCAACGAGGTGGTTAACAGGAATACAGGTATTGAAATATTTGAAGAAGAAATTCCCGTGAGCCGGCCTGTAGGTTCCATCTGCGAACTCCTGGGAATGGATCCCCTTTATCTTGCCAATGAAGGCAAAGCTATTTTTATAGTAAAAGAAGAAATCGCAGAGAAGTTTCTTGCCCTGATGAAAAAAGGCGGATTGGGAAAGAACGGCGCCATAATCGGCAGGATAACCGATTCCAACCCCGGCCGGGTGGTTTTGAGAACCCGGATTGGCGGAAAGCGTATAATCGCCCCCCTTGTTTCAGATCAACTCCCCCGCATATGCTAAACAATTATTTCCCTCAGCAAAATAAAAATAATTGTATTTAATTTAAAGCTTCCTTTTTTATCAGTGTTTAAACAACATACAAAACTTTGAATAAAACTTATTTACACGTTAAGTTTTGCATGTAAATTTATTGGGATGATAAAAGATAACAAGAGAACTGAAATTAATTTTAACCTTACAATAACTAAAAGTTTAATTTATTACATGGCAATAACCAGAATAAAGCTGTTGTAAACAATAATAGAAAAACAATGAATTTTACTGCCAGTATAATTTAAAACCAATCAAAATTTTTTTGTTAACATAATTTTACATTTGGCTTGAATGCGGCCATATCAGGCATCTGTAACAAAATTTATTAAATTTCAAGTTTTTTATTATTGATTATTATTCTACCCTTAATGCTCATGGGAAATTCAGAAGACAGCAAGAAATAAAAAAATGATAAATAGAATTTTTCCCAAAAGGAAATTTACTTTTCTGTCATCAATTAATAAAGCAAACACCAATTAGTAGTTATACCATATATAGTTACTACTACATATAGTGGTTTTAAAATATAAAGAGGTGAGTTTCATGTTTGTAGTGGTTAGCGGGCCTATAGGAGCTGGCAAATCGACAGTAACCCGGATATATACCCAGATAACCGGTTTTGAGCCATTGTTTGAAACCGTGGAGGGGCATCCCTACCTGGAGAGGTTTTATGAAAATCCAAAGGAGTATTCTTTCCGCACCCAGGCTTTCTTTTTGTGGGACAGGTTTAACAAGCATTACGAAACCGTGTCCAGTCAAAGGAATATTGTTGCTGACAGGTCTATTTATGAAGATGCAATTTTTGCAAAAGTTTTATATTTGAGGGGTGAAATGGACGAGGATGATTATTTAAAAACTTATCTGCCTCATTTCAAGTTATTAACCCAGATTTTAAAGCCGCCTGATATTATGATTTATCTGAGGGCATCCCTGGACACTCTTATGTATAGGATTAATAAAAGGGCTCGCCAGATGGAAAGCGGAATTCCCAGAGATTATATGAAGATGCTCAGTTCAGCTTATGAAGAATGGATTGAAGAATATCCACACAGGAAATTAATTATTGAAACCGATAACCTTGATTTAACCTGTGATTTGAATAACGACTGGTATTATTTCTTTGAAGCAATTCACAACAAGGTAATGAATGACGATTTACCTGATGAGGCCTTGGGGTTAAGTTCATTGAAAGCTGAGCTTCCCAGGGTAGGAGGCAACGGTTTTACCCGTAAATGCCTGGACAGGCGGATAGAAGAGGCCCAGTTGATTTCCCCCCGTAAACGTAATTTATCGAAGTATGGCAAGGTAAACCGGGAAATGCTTTTTGCCGGAATATAAAATAAAGAATAATTACAATAAAGAAGTGAGTCTTGTATTCGCTTCTTTTTTTATTGATTATTTTACATGTATTTATCTTTTTACATAATTTCGCAGGGATAAACCAGAAAAAAAAGAATATATAATATGAGTGTGGTTAGATGAAAAAATGTTATGAAATATATAAATGTACGGCAGTGGAGTATTTAACATGCTCAGCTAAAATGTCGATGACTAATTGCTGGCTTTTGAAAAAAGGCTGTCAATGCCGCAAGGATACTTCCCTGACTTGTAACAGGTGTTTTATTTATTTAGAGCATCAGGAGCAAATAAAAGACCTGGTGCAGAAATCCCAGGAATCAGATGAGAAAGCTATTGAAGAATTAATTGATGAGTATTCAAGGTTTGTTTACCAGATAGGCAAGCGTTTTTTCCTGCCCGGAGCTACCAAGGAAGATTTAATTCAGGAAGGTATGATAGGTTTATTCAAGGCGATTTTATCTTACGACAGCAAATATAAAACTTCCTTTGACGATTATGCCAGCCTCTCTATCAGAAACCGGATTTTACGGGCAGTACGGATGGCCACCCAGTTGAAGCAGAAAGTTCTCAGCGATGCATTTTCCATGGACGAAGATCCGTATTATTATGCTTCTTTGTTTGCCGAAACCAACGTGGAACAGCGGGTTGTAGGCAAAATTTCAATGAAAGAGTTAACCCGGTCTTTCGAGAAAATTTTAAGCCCCATGGAGTACCAGATAATTACTATGAAAATTTTTGATGCCAGTGTGGATGAAATGGCAGGGCGGTTTAATCTATCTAAAAAACAGGTGGAAAATGCATTGTTTCGGGCTCGAAAGAAGATATCTTCCTTCCTGAGAGAAAATGTAGGTTCAGGGGAGATAGATTTTGAAGACAACCAAGAGATGTAACAGAAGAGGGACATATGAAGCTTATTAATTTAGAAGACATTTTCAGCAATATAGTGGAACCGCCGGCGGTAGTTCTGGTTGAAGGCCAGGCAGGCACCCTGAAGTCGGCTTTGTGTTTCAGTACTATGCTGGATATTCTCAAAAATCCTGACGATTCTGGCCTCTATCTTACTTTTGAACAGACCTGGGAAAGCCATCTGAGGAATATGAATTCTCTGGGGATGGAAGCCAGGGAGAATTTGATGCCCCTGGATTATAACATTATGAGAAAAGAAACAGGAATTAACGAGCGGGATATAAATATTTTCGATTCAATCACCAATATTCTGGAGTCAGTGAAAACCGAGAAAAAAGAAGGTTTTAAAATTTTTGCCCTGGATTCTCTGAACGCTTTATATTCTATAACCGATGAGAAAGCTCTGCCTTATGTAATTATGCCTTTCTTTAAAAAATTGAGAGAGTTGGATCTAATTTCTCTTATTATTTTTGAAAAATCTGTGGATAAGCCTGATTCCTGTTACCGTGAAAAATTTCTTGCCGATGGTATTATTTCACTGGGCCTGCAAAAAGAGATGGGGGAAGTTTCCCGTTTTCTGCAGGTATTAAAGTATTCCAAGGCTGCCCACAGTTTAAAGCGAAAAAATCTTATTGCCAGCAGCAAGGGGTTATCTCTGCTGGGAACTGTGTACAGATGAATTTAAGGTAGGTTAAGAAGATGGAAAACATACAAGGTATGGATAAAGTATTTTACAGCGAATTGCCCACCCCCAGTACTATCCTGGTCAACGGTGGAGCGGGAGTTCTGAAAACCACCTTTATTGTAGAATACTTAAAATGCCAGGTTAAAAGAAATAAAGATTTCACCTGTTTATATATAGCTTTGAAGGACAATAATGGTTTTTTATTATCCCATTTTGAATTAGACGATGATGCTTACAAGAATAACATTAAGATCGTCGAACTTGAAACTATATTGGATTATGGAGATTCAGACAAAAGGAACAGTATTTTTAAAAAAATAACTTGCACAATTAAAGATTATGAGAAAAAATCAGGAAAATCTCCTTCCATGGTAGTTATAGATCCGGTTAATACCATTTATACCACTGTTCCCATGGATGATTTTCGAAATTGCCTTTATCATTTTCTTAATGATTTATCATCCCTGAATACCCAGAATTGGCTGGTGCTGGAAAAATGTTCCTCCAGGAACATATCTTATGAAGTTCCCTTTTATTTCCTTTCTGATGGAATAATTGAAATGGGAATGAAAGAAAACCAGAATGACATGATAAGATATATGGAAGTAAAAAAAATGCGGGGCATAAACCATAGCCTCAACGCATTTCAAGTTTCTTATACCGGTAAACAGTTCAAGGTTCTGGGGCCCGCTTACTGATTCCTACCTTACAAACAATTTCACCGGCATTTTGAAATCCTCACCGGTGGTGAACTCCCTGTAAGTTTCAAAATAGACCGGTATCACCACATCTTCAAAGGGATCTTCATAATAACCATGAAATTGAAAATTTCTGGTTCCCGGTGCCACTTCCAGGGTCCTATTTTCTCCTCTGGGTATGGACCCTGCATCGGTATCGTCAATTTCCACATAAAGAGTAAAATCACAGTTATTATAAATTGTGATGTAACCCCTTTCCGTGCCAGGTTCGGGTGGGGTATAGGATGGGCTTGATGAACAGCCTGAATTGAAAAGACATGCCAATATAAACACTATTGCCAATTTATACTTCATATGATTCCTCCAGTTTATTTATTAATTACACTATTATTACAAGCTCTATTCTTCTTATTTTCTGGATATGCATTGATTCCCTCTCTTGATGATAATATTACTATCTGATAATAACTGTACTTGATTTATATATTAAATTGTAATTTCTATGGGGTAGGTAACCGTTATTGAAATAACTTGTTTTGTTTCCTTTAGCCGAATAGAAATAATCATATAAAAAAGGACTGGCTCAAAGGAATGGCTCTTTAAAAATTATTATACAAAAATCCAGACTATGTCATATTATGTATATGTCAAGTTGGTTCCATACCCATTTACCTGGGTGGTATAGAGATCGCCACGTCGCTTGGCGCTCCTCGCGATGGCTGAATTTTCATTATCCTTATAAAAAAAAGAGCCATCCCTGTGAGATGGCCCTTTGAATTTCATACAACTTCAATTTATTGTTCGGGAGTCTGTTTGGATTCGATCTGCATTCCGGTCAATTTTTCCACAGCTTCAGCCACGTCAAAAACTCCGGCTCCCTGTTGATTGTGATCTTCGTTTTTCAGGGGATCGGCAGTTCCCATAACCACGCCTTTTAATTCACCTGGTGATACATTGGGGACTGCCTGTTTCATCAATGCTGCCATGCCTGCCGCCAGAGGACAAGCCATGGAAGTGCCTGACATGGCAGTATAACCGCCGGTGTGTTTGGGGGCGGTAATTCTGACTCCCGGTGTAAGAACATCGGGTTTGGCTAATTTGTCAACTTTGGTTGGCCCTCTGCTGGAGAAGTAAGCAATTTTGTCATCGGAAGGATCCACGGTTCCCCGGTCGTCGAGAGCCCCAATGGTGAGAGCGTGAGGGGCATGAGCGGGAGTTCCGATGGTTTCACTGGAAGGCCCGGAATTACCAGCTGCCACCACTGTCACAATGCCTTTATCCACTGCAGCTTCAACGGCCTGAGCAACCGGGTCATCTTTGAAGGACTGATATACACTTCCGCCCAGGGACATTGAGATAACGTTTATTCCATATTCTTCCTTGTTTTCTACTGCCCATTGCACACCGGCAATAATATCGGAAAAACTTCCTCCGCCATATTTGCCTAATACCTTAACGCCAACAAGTTTGGCCTCAGGAGCCACACCGGTGTATTTTCCGTCAGAAGCGCTTCCGTCACCCACAGCTATACCTGCGCAGTGAGTCCCGTGACCCTGATCGTCGTAGGCATTTTCCACACCGTCACGGCCGTTTACTAAATCCTTGAAGCCGATTATCCGGTCCTTATAGTCAGGATGCTGGGCAATACCAGTATCTATGACACAAACGGTCTGGCCCTGCCCCTTGAAACCTTTATCCCATACTTTATCAACACCCATGGTCTTGCCCGCTACATTCATCATTATGTGGGCATCATTGTCAAATTTCTCCACAGGTTCAATTGCGCTGATTTTTCCGTCCAGCATTACATTAACATTCTGGGCTTCTTTAAATATGGGTAGAATTCCCTTGGAACCGGGATCTAACTCCGCAGAAAAACCGTTAATTATGGGCAGGTCCTTCTTTATTTTATTCTCAGGGTTCTTTGCCAATTCGGTTTTTATTTTTTCCAGTTCGCCGGCATCTTTAGCCCTGATTATAACACCCAGTTTGCCTGAATCTGACAGGTCCTCTTTCTTATATTTCACCAGGTTATCCAGGGACACACTGTCTTCAGGAGCCTGGGCTTCAGCCTGTTTGCCCTTGCCCTGCACTTTTGCCTGGGATGGTACCATTGAATTTCTTGATATGTTGCCGATATTTTTTGGGGATATTCCGTCCATTTATAATCCTCCTAAGTTTATTTTACAATTTCTTCATATTATTTTACCATTAAATCTAGTTTCTGAAAAGTTAAAAATGTTACAAAAATGTTAACAAATTCATGGTTTATTAATATGCAAAATATATTATAATCTGTTATTTGTAAATAATAGGTTTTGGGGGAGCTGCCCGCTCATCCCTGAAACTTTTTATTTCTTCTTCATCTGGCTGATAACGTATATATTGCTTCAGAAACCTGTCAGCTTCTTCTGTTATTTTCTGCCAGTCCGCCTCGTTATAGTAATGCTCGGCGAACGGTATGGAAACATACTGGGCGACACGTTCCTTATCGAGCAAGTTATAATAGAAAAACTGGGAGACGCTGGGTGGCAGGATGAGATCGTTTTCGCCATGCATGACCAGGGTATATGCCCAGATAAGTGAAGCAGGGTCCCCTCCGGGTAAGTCATAAGGAGGGCGCCCCGCCATAGTGATTAAAACCTTGACTTCTCTGCGTTTTTTTATTGCCAGAAAAATCGCCTCGGTACCTCCGTCATGAATACCCATAATCCCAACAGCTGTGGGGTCTGTCCTGGGGTGTCTGTAAAGTTGGTCAAAAGCTTCTACTGAATCTACATGGTCTTTCCATGGCCCGCAAAAAACCGCATAACCTTTTTTTGCCAGTTCTTTCAAATGATTCTTATTGGCCAGGACGTTTTCTTCGGAAGGCTGTAAGAAGAGAATTCCGGGAAAGTTTGTAATTCCTGGCTTGTTGGGGTAAACCAATAAGCCTGTAACCTGTTGGTTGCCAACTGAATAGTTCACAGGCTGGCAGATAGTTTCAGAATCCACTTCTTTCCTGAATATTTCTTCCTTTTTATCTTCTTTCTGAGCCCTATCATTGGTCAATAACGAGGGAAAATGGTTGTTTTCACAAAAACCTTCAGAAAATATAAGTAAAGATATGAATGATATAACCAGAATTTTTCTTAACATCGCTTTTTCTCCCCAAAACCGTTTTACCTCATTATTAGAATTTAAATGAAATAATCCTTTTCAAATCAAACAGAAACTGAATCAGATTTTATGTTACTACATATAATGATTGGAAATTCTTCATCAGGAATGGTGAATCGTTTTGGGAAAACAGTAAACATGTTCTTCGCATTAAAGTTGGTTTTCCCCGTAAATGTTATGTGCGCTGACGAAGACAAGGTAAGCAGTTTTTAAAATCCCGAAGTTTGTCATCAAGAGGAAGTGTTAATCGACACAGGGAGATCTACGCCAAAAGTGTAAATGAACAAGGGAAATCTCTATTTGACAAGGTTTCCCTCTACTCCCCCAACCGAGGAAGCTATGCAGTTAATCTCACAATTTCCTCAGCGCCTTCCAGCATGGTGCAGACAGTAGAAAACTTATTCTTTCTTAAAATTTCCGTACCTTCTTCTTCATTGGTTCCTTTTAATCTTATCACCAGGGGCTTATCAATTTTTAAATCAGCCACAGCTTTGATTATACCCAGGGCTACCTGGTCACACCGGGTAATGCCGCCGAAAATGTTTATAAAAATGCCTTTTATATTCTTATCCATCAAAACAAGGTCAAGAGATTTCGATACAACATCAGCTCCGGCGCCGCCGCCGATGTCTAGAAAATTTGCAGGCCTTCCACCAGCTCTGGCGACCATATCCAATGTAGCCATTACCAGCCCCGCACCGTTTCCAATAATACCTATATCTCCTGAAAGTCGGACATATGCAATTTTCCGATGCCTGGCTTCTTTTTCTATGGGATCATCTGCCACAATTTCTTCATATTTTTTTAATTCTGGTTGTCGTCCAATGGCATTGTCGTCCAGGTTGATTTTTGCATCGGCAGCAATAAAAGTATCATCTTTCTGCAATACCAGAGGGTTGATTTCAGCCAGTGTGCAATCGTATTTAATATATAAATAATAAAGCCGGGATAAAATTTCAATGAATGATTTTCTGGCGGATTTAGTTAAAGGAACGCTATATGCAAGCCTTCTTTTCTGATATTCCAGTAACCCCATATCAGGATTAATATCTTCTCTGAAAATCATTTCGGGATGGGTGTGGGCGGTTTCTTCAATTTCCATTCCACCTGCAGGAGAAAAAATCACTGTGTTTTTTCCCTGGCTTCTGTCTAATGTTATTCCCAGGTAGAATTCCTTATTTATTTTCAGGGCCTTTTCAACCAGTGCTTTTTCAACAATAAGCCCTTTAATATTCATACCCAGAATATTTTTTCCAATTTCACCTGCCATGCCAGGGTTTTCTGCCAGTTTCACCCCGCCTGCCTTACCCCTGCCACCGGTATGAACCTGAGCTTTTATCACTACCGGGGAATTTATTTGCATGGCGCTTTTTTTTATTTCCTCAATTGAACTTGCCAGAAAACTTTGAGGAACGGGAATTTTTTCCAAAACCAACAATTCTTTTGCCTGGTATTCATGGATTTTCAAGATGAATCTCCTTAATATTCAATACCTTTTCGGGCTTCCTGTTTTACCGTGTTGTAATAATGCTTTACTTCTTCCATCCGGGTTACCAGATCTGCCCGTTCAATGATTTTTTCCGGAGCGTTTCTTCCTGTAAGAATAACTTCCAGGTTTGAAGGTTTTTTGTCAAGAAACTCCAGGACATCGTCAACTTTTAACAGGTTGAAATCCATAGCGCAGTTGATTTCGTCCAGAATCAACAGTGACAGGTCAAGATCTCCATAGGCCTTATAAGCGCGTTTCAGCCCTTCCTCAGCTTCCAGGTAGTCAATCTTTTTCTCTTTTCCCTTGAAAACAAAATCTTCGGTTCCGAATTGAATCATATCTATATTGGGAATGTGAGTTATTGCCTCAATTTCGCTGTATTCAGTGTTCCCCTTCATAAACTGGATAATAAGAACCTTCATATTGGCGCCACTGGCACGCAGCGCCAACCCCAGGGCAGCAGTGGTTTTTCCCTTGCCGTCGCCGGTGTAAACCTGAATTTTGCCTTCTTTTAAAAGGGCGCCGGTAAATACTTTCTTTCTGGTTCTATCCTTGTTGGCAAGATCAATATACAGCCTTTCCAGTTTCTTGCTGGTAGCTTCTATGGAATACTGCTCAGCTGTCTTTGAAGCGTTGTCAGAATAACTATCTCGTAATTCCTTATTTTTAAGAATTCTTATGAGAGCTTCAGAATATCTATCTCTGTCCAGCCCCGTAAGAATCCCGTCATAACCATCGTTAACAGTATCAGACGAACCTGCTGCCGCCACTGCTACCACAGGTAAACCTGAAGCCATGGCTTCCAGCAGGGCTAATGGTTTTACTTCGGTGGTTGAAGTCATAACAAAGGCATAACCGGCTGCGTAATAAGCTGGTATTTCGGAATATTCCACCGGGCCGGGTAATATTACTTTATCGGCCAGCCCCATTTGTTTTGCTGAGTATCGGAGGTTTTCCAGCTCGGATCCCTGTCCCACAATCATAAGTTTCGTATCGGGGGCTTCCTCCACTGCATTTTTAAATGCCTGCAGCATAAACATGAGGTTTTTTTCCTGTCCCAGCCTGCCCACATAAAGCAATAATTTTTCATCTTTTTTAATGCCATATTTTTCTTGAACAGACTTGGGGCTGACATTTTTGAATTGATTCAGGTCGATGGCGTTAGGAAGAAGTTGAACCGGTGTTTCAAACCCGTACTTGTTGATTTCCGCCAGAATTGTTGGGGACGGGCAGATCACCTGATCGCATTTTTCTACATATTTTGTAACACTTGCCCTGGTGAGGGTCTTTACCAGGTTCTGGGGCAGGGGTACATAATGAGAGTATTGCTCATACTGGGTATGCCAGGTAAAAACCAGGGGAATGTCATGTTTTTCTGCCACGTTAGCTCCCAGTTCGCCCAGTAGGAAGGGGTGATGAGAATGAACGATATCCAGGTTAACCCGGTCGATTATGCTGGAAATTCTGGGAGAATAAGGGATGGCAAGAGGATATTGTATCATGGAGGTAAGGTTCACCGACATAAATCTGAAAATGCCGATTTCCTTATCCTTGTAGTCTTGAAAGCGGGGGGCAAAAATATAGACATTGTGCCCCAGTTTTTTCAGGCCTTTTCTGATCAATTCAATAGAGTTGACCACGCCTGATATCATGGGTTTGTATGCGTTTGTAAATATTCCTATTTTCATAACTATAGTTTTTTTTAATTTAAGCGAAATCCTTCAAGAAGTTTGGAAATAAATAAAAAGGAGGCTACCGCCTCCCTGGTTTTACAGTATTTGCAAATTAAACGCTGACGTTGGCGCCTTCCATTTTCATTGGAATCGGGTCATTTCTGGTGTCATGGATAGGCATAATGTCAACGGGTTTTGCCAGGTCGAAAGCCATATCCGCAGTTTCGGGTACTTCCTTCAACTGGCTCAATTCCTGGTTGGGCTGATTTTTCTGAATCTTGCCCTGAACAATTTTCCTGGCTGCTGTAGCAAAATTCTCGGGTATATCACCCATAATCTCTTCGGGACTCCGGTTCAAAGCTTTCTGAATCCGGGCGTTGTCTTTGGGGGAAACTTCTTCCATCTCTGTTTTGGGCTGGCTGTCTTTCGCTCCGGCACCCTCAGCCTGTTTTTTAGTGTAAGCTTCATCCTCGCCGCCGAACATGGATACCTTGCCGGCATCGCCCTTGTCTTTCTGTTTTTCCTTCTTGGCTAACTGGGAAGCATCAGCTGAACCCTGAGCCAGTTTGCTCTGGGCTTTTTCGAGTTGAGCCTTGTCAGATAATGAGATGGAATCCTGCAAATCCTTGGTGTCGTCGGTTTTGCCCGTCTCCTTTTTGTCCTTTACCGTTCCCGCCTGCTGGGCGGCCACCCGCATGGCGCGTTTGGCAAACTGGGTCATATTCATTCCACCGGGTCCGATTGTATTCATAAAGTAATTCCTCCTTTGGAAATACTATATCTCCAATTTCACATATTTCTTAACATTATTCTAACATCATAACACCCATGTGTAAAGATTGGCAATTGTAACAAATTTGTTAACATATTGAAGGTTATGACTGTTCCTTTTGTTTGTTATCATCGGTTTTTGTTTCTGCTTCGGAAGAATTATCGCTGCTTTGAAGTTTATTCTTGTCCAGTTCTTCAATCAAAACCCTGGTTTCTTCCAAAACGACTTTACCTTCTTCTTCTACAAGTTGAGTTTTAATTTTTTCTACGATTTCCGTAGATTGCAATTTCAGATCATTTTCAGCTCCATTCCTATTGGTTTTCCAAATTAATGCTTCGATGAGCCTTGCCAGAACCGGCAATTTTCTGGGGGTTACAGAAAAACCAAAATAATGGAGTTTTTTATCTGTATCCAGAGAAATGTGGGGGTTGCTGGTCATATCTATGCGAACCATTTCCAACTCATCTACGGGAAAACGGCCTCCGGTTTTTCCAAAAATTGTTTTCTGCTGCACTTTTAAATGCCCGGGTTCAATCAACAACTCTTCCTTGTAAGTTGTATCCTTCAGAAGCAGTAAAAAAGTACCAATAATTGCCAGGGCTGTTATTGCCGAGAGTATATTGAAAGACCAAAGCTCAAAAGGGTTGCCCGAATACATGATGGCAAATACTATTACAGTTATTGCCAGCGGAATACTGATGAAGCTCATTATTACAGATTCATTGGTGAGGAACCCGCCTTTTTTTACAATGGGATATATTCTGTAGCCTTTATCAACTTCTTCATAGACAAAAGCTTCCTCTATGTCCACCTCATCGGGTATTCCGGGAGCCACTTTTTCCTTTCTGAATTTTTCCAATAAAGGCATATCCAGGGTTTCTATGGTTTCAACCTTCACCGCCTGGCCGGTACGGTTTTCCATGGGAATACCCACCATGCGGGCAATGTCCTCTGCCAGCTTCCTCGTAGCTTCTTCTGATTCAGATTCAATTACCAGAAACGGCTGGCCATTAATTACCAGGCTTACAGCCCAGAGCTGCCTTCCTTCCACCACTGTGCCTTTTTCGGTTTTTTCCTGAAACAGGCTGGTTTCCCATAAAACTCGTTCAGCCTGGTTAAAATGGGCTTCGTTATAAAAAACCATACGTTCATTTATAAACTGAATGAGTTTTGCCTTCTTGAAGAAACGAACCCTGCATTTCAACACAGGTTCTGCAACTGCTAAAATTGAAACTATCAAATAAATAACCATTACAGTCCATAAAACAGGAAAGTTGTTGAGCCTTTCCCATAATATGGATACCAGAATACTGAAGATAAAAACCGAAATGATAAAGCGAAAGGCTACTTTCTGCGGGTCAGGCCCTCCCACTTCAAGAAAGGTATCGGAAAACTTTTTGGGAAAATCTCTTAATTTGCTTTTTCTGTTAACAGCCAAGGCAACCTCCGGAAAAATATCCGGGCCAATTCTTATTAATTCTGTATTTTTGAATTACCCGGAAATCATTTTTATATTGCAGTTATATTTATTTAATTTTATCACCAAAAAATTATAATCCTTCATATTCACTGGAAGTTTTCAATAAGGTTCTCATACCTTCTTTAAAACCTCCGGATAAATCCAGTTGAACCCAATCCTGGTATCCGGGTATCTGAAACCATATTTTACGGGATGCAGGAATGGATATAAACTGATAAAGAGTACGCCCCCGCATAAAAGCGCCTCCGTTTTCATAACCCAGTCGTTACTTCTTTTATTTTATCTATATCCATTTTACCCCTCTGCTGGCTGGCAAACTCCAGTAAGTTTCTTCTTCTCAAGTAACTGTCGCCGGTTTTTTTCCGGTTCCATATTCCAGTGAGATGCCACAAAGTGATTTACAGCCACCAGCAGGCCAGGGTATGAAGGCTCTCTGAACACCGCCTTGGAAGTTATGGTCTCAATAGAGAAAGCCTCACGGTTGTCAGCTAGATTCAGAATATAAGGCCAGGCAATGGGGTTGCGGGCCATATAATCCTGAATGTCAATTCCTTCAAACGCTCCAGGGAATATATGCCTTCCTCTATAAGATCTTTTTCCACTGCAATTTCATACATCTTCTTCACATGAGCATTCAACAGTTTTCCATATTGGCGGCCCCTCTGCAGATAATCGCCTTTCAATTTTAAAATATATATATTATCCTGCTTTAATAATTGTCCGTTTTCAAAAGTTGATGCCAGTTTCGGAGATTCCCGCCCAAAAGCGTAACCTGTCAGAATGCCTGAGAGGAGTAAAATCAGGCAGATAAATCTTCTCTTCATCATTTTAAACTCCATTGTTTTTCCATTTTTTATATTTTTCAACATTGTCGAGGGTAATTACTCCCTCTTTCTTTATCTTTCCCATTTTTATTTCACAGACACACCCAAAGTCTTTTTTTTCATCTGTATCAACAATTTTAAAACCCTTTTTCCTGTAAATGTGAATCCTTTCACTGGGAAAATCTGACAAGATAACCCGCTCCTCCTTAAACAACCCTTTCCAGCTGACATAAGCCTGTCTCATACCGCCATGGTTATGCGGAAAGAACAATTCGATGCAATTTTCGTCCTTATCGGGACTCCCCGACTTAATAAGTGTGTTCAGTTGCTTTAGAAATAACATTGTTTCAGAATCAATTTTTTCTAATTCTGTTTCGATTTTCTTCATTTTTGAATAGTGATAGACAGTTATTATTAAAAAAACCAGGAATACTATCAGGGTTGCAAGGGTGAAGAAAAACTCAGGGCTTTGCCATGGAATTTTCTGCAAGGATAAACTGGCAATAAGTTCACGATAAAAATAAGCTGTAGCGATAAAAACCAACATGCATGCCAGGGCAAAATGCAGGTTTTCTGTAAATTTATGTTTATTTTCCTTATGATGGTTCCAGATCTTAAGATGCTCCTGGTTGACATTTCTCAGTTCTTTGTCCATTATGGTGTGTTTTTTATCTGCCTGAAATTCCCTTGTAATAATAAAATAAAAAATCTTCTGTTCGCCGCCGTTTATTTCTGTCCAGCCCAGGCTTCAAACCACACTTATGTTTCATTATCAAGGGTGAAGTTTCCTGTAACCGGCTTATCATTGAATATGCATAAAAAACTTTTCATATTTAATTTACAATTTTTTAACAACACAGGCTTCAGTTAACAAAAATTTAAGAATTTTTTTGAAG
>CAZSLZ010000042.1:0-21402 GCA_964607865.1 uncultured bacterium | reverse complement strand
AACCCAGTTATCTCCTTCGTGGCCAAGGTTGGGGTAATCAATCAGATACATACTGCAGGCTGTGGATATGTTTTTTATGTTTTCAATGCATGCAGTATAATTGGCATTTTGCCTGGCTTTGGAAATATTGGGTATAATTATTGACGCCAGGATGGAAATGATTGCAATGACAATCATAAGTTCAATAAGGGTAAATCCTTTTCTTTTCAATTTTATTTCCTCCTGAATAGTATTCTGATATGATTATAGCAAAAAAAAATAATAAAAACAAGTGATATTTAAAACAATTATTATTAAGTAAGCAAGAATCACAAAACCACTGCGTTTGATGGGATACAATTTAATTGCAATTTATTTGCCAGTTTTTTATAAATGGCATGAAGGTTGTAACCAGGGTAGCTATCCTGGCCTGGCAGAGAACCCCCGGTGACAGAATAAGGCGGGGGTATTATTTTGTTTAAGACCGATGAACTGGACAGAATAGTTCGAAATGCCTATTAAGTTTAATGAATTGAGCCAATATCTTTTTCATTGATTTTCCTGTAAACTGGTAATAAGCAGGGAGATAGATAAGAGAAAGACATTTACGACATTATTGTTGGTTGTAGTCCTTGGTTTAGTCATTACAGGTGCCGGTTACTGTTCTGACAGAGTGGTAGAAATGGTATCTCTTCGCATTAAAGGCGGGGGCTTTTCAATAAATGCTTCCAATATCAATTTCCCTCAACTCGATTTACGCTCCGGCGACAACGAAGTAACCACCGAGAACTTCCTTACTGTTATGGATTCCACCGGAACTGGTTCGGGATGGAGCGTGGCTGCCAGAACCGAAGATTTTATTTCCACAGGAGGAAAAAGATTAAATTTATCTAAAGTACAATTTCAAGTGGAAGATATAACTCCGGATCGGGTTTCAAGAATTAATTCTGATGAAGATTCGGGGCCCAGGGGAATGGGCATGGCGGTAAAGCTAACCGGGACTGACCAGAAAATACTTACCGCTGCACAAAATGAAGGAATGGGCAGATACAATATCCGCCCGAAATATTCAATCTCCGTGCCCCCGGGGAACCGGGACCGGAGATTATACAACCAGAGTAGTTTGTACAGTTTTCCAAGGACCTTGATCGGATTCGTTTGATCAAAGTCCCCCTGCGAAATTCACATATTCTTGCAATGCCTTATTTATAAGGCATTTTTTTTTATCTGTTTTTCCTGCTTCACATATTCCTGCAATGGCCTTTTATTTATCTTTTTGAAATTCACATATCCCTGCAGTAATTTTTTGTTTAATTCTTTAGTATAGTAGCATTATAACCTGATCGATTACTCTTTTATGTAACTTAAGTCATATTCGGCAAAAAAAAAGTATAAAAAAGCCTTTCTGGGTATAATAAATATTATAAACATATTATCTTAAGGCATAAGGTATAGAAAAAACAAGGTTTTACAGAGCTGAGATAATGAAGAAAAGGATTTACCCTTATTGAACTTATGATTGTCATTGCGATCATTTCCATCCTGGCGTCAATAATTATACCCAATATCAGCAGGGCAAGGGCAAGGGCTCAGTTGACGTCGTGTATGGGTAATTTAAAAGCTCTGGTTACAACCGGCGAAATGTACGTAATTGATCATCCCATACCTATGGGTGAACATTGGAGTTATCGTTCGGAAGACCCTTCAAGCTTTGATGGGCCGGCGCCGTTTTTCCCCGGTTATATCGCACAAAACCCCGTATGCCCTGCAGTTGGGGAATCAAGGTATGTAGTAGGTTTAAGTGGCGGGGAAAACAAGGGTACCTCGGCATATTGCGATGGTTCTTTCCATGAAACTGTTACCGGCACTAGTTGTTACCCATGTTATCTCAATTATTGGAATTCATATGAAAGCATGACAATGGACGGCTATGTTAACGTGGGTGGGGATACCAACTATTATAACTGGTAAACACCGATAATCAGAATTAACAACCTTGCCTAATCGTTACCCCGAATTGAATGTTTGGAGCCGGCAGGGGTATTTAATTTATGGGACAGCAGGTTGCCTTCGTCAAAATCGGGAAGGGGGATTTTTTCCGCATCCACATCGGGCTTAAATTTTGGCATGTTGGCGGGTAAACCCGGCAGTGGCGACTGTTTATAATTCTCCAACCTGGAAAGATCAATCTCTTTTTGAAGCTGTCTTGCATCCTGCTCCAGGAACTCTGATTTTCTCTGCAGGCCCTTATAATCGTCCTGGGCCAGCCCCGGCATTTCCATCATTTTATTGGTATGGGCCAACTCTTCCACAGTTCTCAAAAATGCATTCAGAGATTCCCTGGATACGCTCTGCATGGAATCTTCCATTTTATCTGCCCAGCCGGTTTCCTGTACAAAAGAAGGTACGCTGTTGCGGTATTTTTTCTTCATCATGCTAATGTCTCCGGCGCTTGCCGGCGCCCACACTGATATTCCCGTGGAGTTTTCCATGCCAAAGCCTGTATGCTGTTCCGCAATTATTGCATCCCGCAGGGATTTTCGAATTTCCTGGCAATCGTCCTTCAAAGCTTTTGGTATTTCAGGGTTATTTAAAATATTGATAGCGATTGAACCCAGATCCCGCAGGGTGGCAAAATCAAACTTGGTATCGTGGGAATAGGCATAGGAAGCAAAATTCTGGCTCTTTTTTATGCTCTCATAAACCTTGTGGTCTTCGACCTGCATATTTTTCCAGTCGCTTACCAGTTTTCCCCAGGCTTTTTTCACCGGATCCAGTTTTTTGTTATCAATGGCAGCCAGGGTCAGATAAGATTCCCTGGACCTGCGGATCATGGGATCTTCTTTGGCATCCTTGACTCCGATTTCCTTGTAATAGTTTACCAGGTCCCTGGCAAACTCTCTTGGTTCAAATTCTTCACCTTGCCGCACCGCTTTTTGAACCTTGCTGATTATCCGGGGCCAGTGATAAAAAATACTGGTGCGGGCAGCCATCTGGGAAGCTACGGTTATGTCGGAAGCATGTTTCATCTGGTCCAGGGCTTCCAGGTTGCCCATATAGCAGGAATTGAATACCATCATATCCATGTGCCCGTTTTTTCCGGTTTCCTGGTTGGCCTGGAAAGTTCCCGCCTGTATTGCCATTGCCATTTCAGATGGGTTCATTTTCATGGAACCCGCCCAGGCATTGCCATGGCCCATCATAACCAGGCAATAATGCCTGGCAGGATAGTTTTTCATTCCCCAGGAAACAAAATCCCTGAGGTTGTCGGGGTGCATCATGTTGGCATCGCCCTTGTATTCAACCACCGGGGAAGCAAAAATATTATTCTCAGCTTCGTTATCCCGCAGGGGTTGAATAGCCCTGTCAAATTCGCAACTCCAACGTGAAACGTCAGGGTTGAAAGGCTCGTCAAGAAATTTCTCATAACCCAGGTCCCTGGCTTTTTCATAATATTTGTCTGCCTGTGCCTGGTCGCCCTTTTTGGAATGAACATCGCCAATTGTATAGTAAACCAGGGGGTTGCCGGGTAGTTTATCTTTAATTTCCAGCCAGGTTTGAAGAGATTTGTCCCCCTGGCTGGGATTGGGGGATTTTACAACATGGAACCGGCGGACACCCGACCAGTCATTGTCAATACGATCAAAACCGCCGGCGGGACGGGCGTTTTTCTGGGCAGCCCGGCCAAGCTGGGCAACTACGTTAACATTTTCGTCGGAGCCCACATTTTCCAGTCCCAGCATGGCAGCCGCCAGAGGCTGCTCAAGATCGCTGTACTGGCCATTCATGTAAAATAAAAATGTGATTTCTTTTTCCTGGCTACCCTTAACAGAAGAACCCGCGTCCAGTTCAATTCTGTCCTGAATTTCCGGTTTTTCTGCTTTTTGTACAGATTTGGTTTTTATTCTTAAGGGTTTTTGGCTGCCTGCTGGTGCTAAATTTGTTACTTTGTTGATATTTTCCACAAATTACCCCCGAAAGATAATTACACACAATTATATCATATATGAATAATAAATAATATTAACAAAATGTTAACTTTGAATAAATTGTTCAATTCCTGCAGTGTTTATAAGGCAAGGCCCAAAGAATAAGTTAAATAATAAAGGACTTTATCCCGTATCTGTCAAAAAAATACTGGGTTTAATTTTTTTATCCCATCTTTTATTGAGAGGATTTTTACTAATGAGGCATGTGCTTCTTTTCGATTCTGAAAAGGAAAAATTAGAAAGAATTAAGGAAATACTGGAAAAAAACAAATTACATGTTTTAACCGCCGGTGATCTTGATCAGTTCAATAAATATATTGATGAATTTCAACCATCTGCTGTTGTCATAAATACTGAAACAAAGATTGGCAAAAGCTTTTATGAAGAAACATTAAAACCTTATTATAACGATAAAAACAGGGGGGTTTATTTCATTATTTCCGATATCGAGTCGGAGTTTTCACCCCTGAATTTTTCCGGCCAGCTTGACGGGGTTGTCCTTGAAAATTATATTCCCGAAGAACTGGCTCTTCAGATTATCAACTTTTTTAAAAACCGCTCAGGCCTTTTTTCTGAATTCGATGAAGAGGAGAAAATAAAGGTTCTTTATAGAATCAATTCCATTTCACCCGATAAGTGCGGCGCTGACGGCACCATAGATGAAGTTCTGAATATTCTGACCACCACTTTCAATGCCCGTTCAGCAGTTTTGTATTTAAAAGACGAGAACGATTCAATTCAGATTTTCCGTCACCTGGGCGAGGTTGATAAAAAAGATTTGAAGGAACTCTTCCAGTTTACAACCCGCATAGTTCTCACCCAGAAGAAGTTTCTATATTTCAGCGACGCCAGGGATGAGCTTTTCTGGACCTGGGCCAGTTGGAACCGGCCGGATCAACTTAACAACTGGGTTGCAGGCCCCATATTTCAAAAAGGCGAACCCATAGGGACCATAGAACTTTTTGGGCTTCCTGATGCTTATTTTGATGAAAGGGATCCATATTCACTGGATTTTATAAAAGAAGTACTGAGAGAAGCAGAAAAAGTTATAAGCCTGTCCATGAAAATTTCGAAGATGGATGAAAATTTACAGTATGCCGTCGATGAATTGTCGATTTTATACGAAATCAGCGATGCATTATCATCTACACTTAACCTGGACGAACTTTTAAAATTAATTGTAAGAAAGGCAATGAAAAGTTTTAATGCCCAGGTTGCCTCCCTGATGATGTTGGACATTAAGAATAAGGAATTGAGAATAAGGTTTGCCGAGGGATTAAGCCCGGAAATTATTGAAAATACCAGGGTAAAAGTTGGCGAGGGCATATCGGGGCGGGTTGCCCGCACCGGCGAACCCCTTCTTCTTGTTGATGTGGTGGGTATCGATACCAACGAAATTACCAAGGACATCAAGTCTGCATTATGTGTGCCTTTAAAAATTAAAAGTGATGTTATCGGGGTTTTGAATGTATCCAAAACTTCCCGGTATCAGTTTACCGAAACCGATTTGAAATTATTATATAACCTGGCAAGCCTGGCGGCGCAGGCTCTTGAGAAAGCTGAGCTTTATTCCGATTTGAAAAACTCGCTGGGTGAGATAAAAAATTCTTATATGAATACTATCAGCGCTTTATCCAAGGCAATCGAGGCAAAGGATCCCTACACCCAGGGACATATAGACCGGGTTGCAAAATATGGAATGGCCATTGCGCTGGAATTGGACCCAGAGTTATTGAAGGACGACATGTTCCGTTATGCTCTGGCTCTTCACGACATAGGCAAGATTGAGGTGCCTGACACCATACTTACCAAACCCGGAGCCCTTACCAGCGAGGAGATGGCGATTATCCAGAGGCACCCTGAAACCGGTGCCCAGATAATTCAACCAATTAATTTCCTTAAAGATGCAGCTGAGATGGTTCGTTGCCATCAGGAAAGATGGGACGGAACCGGTTATCCCAGTGGTTTGAAGGGTGAAGAGATTCCTCTGGCAGCCAGAATTATTTCTGTAGCTGATGCTTTTGATGCAATTACCACAAACCGGCCTTACCGTAATGCCAAAAGCGAGGATTATGCCCGTGATGAAATAGTTAAGGGCGCGGGAACCCAGTTTGACCCACAAGTGGTTGAAGCTTTCCTGGCAGTGCTGGATAAAAAAGTTGTTAATTAAAAGGAAGTTAACTGATATTCAAGAAAAGACAAAAAAATGAGGAAATTTTGGAGGTGAACCTATGGGGGTCAGAGCAGTTAAAGAAAAAATTGCGGTTATTTTATTGACTGCCAATTATAGGTTAGAAGGCGAAATGCATGTAGTTCCGGGCGGAAGATTGCTGGATGAGATAAACAAGGAAAGAGATTTTGTTCCTATTACCAACGCCACGGTTTTCGATATTTCAGGGGAAACTCCCCTGGATACCCTGGAATTTATTGCGATTAATAAGAGTTTAGTAGTAATGGTAGCTCCATCGCTGCCAATGTAAAAATGGGGGACTACCTGATTCAGGTTTTATTGACCTCTGTTCTCAAATATTTAGGAGGGTTTTATTAATGGATGTTAGATACATAGGTCATTCATGTTTTCTGATTACTTCTTCCAAGGGAAGTAAAATTATTACCGATCCTTTCGGGATTTCAATTCCCTATGCTTTTCCTGATGTACTCGCCGATATTGTGGTTATTTCCCACGAGCACCAGGATCATAACGCAGTCTGGAGAGTTAATGGAAGCCCGTTTGTTGTAAAAAGAACCACGGATTTTCAGGTTGAAAATGAAGTAAATGTTCAGCGAACCGATGAAAAAATTATTTTTACCGGAATTCCTACTTACCATGATAATAAAATGGGACGCCGCCGGGGCCCAAACACAATCTGGGTATGGCACGTGGAGGGTGTCCGGTATTGTTTCCTTGGAGATGTTGGCCACGTCCTTACTGATAAGCAGATTCAGGCCATTGGCGGAGATGCCGATGTGCTTTTCCTGCCAGTGGGTGGAATGACAACAGTGGGGCCTACCGAAGCAGCCCTTATCATCAACCAGTTATCGCCGAAAATTGTTTTTCCAATGCACTTCAAAACCGAGAAGATTGAATTCCACAACCTGGCTGACGAACAACTGGAAACTTTTCTCGGCAAAGTCGCCGACGTGGAAAACACTTACAGTATGTCCATAGACATTGACCTGGCAAAATTACCCTTGAAAACCAAGGTACTGCTGCTGAATTATGAATGATATATTTTAAACAAACAGCTTACTTGCGAGGGAAACTTTTTAAGTTTCCCTTGAATAATTATTCGGTGAAATTTATCGAATAATATCTGGCCAGGAGAGCTATTGAATGAATATTAAACAGAAGATAATTACATTTATAATTTTTATTACAATTCTTGCGATTGGCCCTTCATTTGCTTATGAAGTTTCGGGGCAGGTTGTCAAAGTTGACCGAAAAAATAAAAACGTGACAATAAAAAAAACTGAAGGCTTTATTACCAGGGCTTCCTCATTGAAGAACCTTTTTGCAGATGAATTAAAGGTTTCCATAGAGTCTGTCTTTCCCGGTGACAGAGTTAAAATAACCGGAGATGGCGCCGGGAAATCTACCATAAACGGCCTTTATAGAAGCGGTGAACTCCTTTTTATTAATCCTCATAAGATTATACTCTCTACAGGTGATGAATTGTATTTTTCTGATGATACTGTATTCTACATTAACGGATTGGAAACCACAGGGGAAACAATTAAGCCGGGTTTCCGGGTTTTTGCCCGCCTGAACCCCGATAATTATAAAATCGGGACCCTGGAAGCTGTGGATATTAATAAGGAGATACCCAATCTGGATGAGGAACAACTAAAACCCACAGATATCAATATAACTGGTATCCATAAATGGGGAAAGGGAGCAAGTAAAAAATATCCTGATTTTAAAATCGGCGAATCTGTGAACTTTGTTTTAAAAGCCCCTTCCGGCTTGAATGTTACTGTGGATATAACCGGTGTTGCCAGGGGAATCGAGTTAAAGGAAACAGCCAGGGGTATTTACCGAAGCACATACACTTTCACCAGGGCAGATGTTAAAAGGGCTTATATAATTTTTCATATTTCCCATAATGAACTTTCAACTTATCGTATCTATCCCGGCTCCATAAATGTAGCTTCTACACCACCGGTCATAAAAGAGGTCTTTCCCCAACCAGGCGCCCGGATAAACGGCCAAGATTTTACCCTGACCGCTGTTTTTTCCACCCCAGCTTCAATAATAATGCCTGAAAACATCAGTCTGTATCTGGACGGCCAAGTAATAATTTCCGGCCAGGAAAAGACCACAGATTTTCTGACGGCGCAAATTAAAGGTTTGAAGCCGGGAAAGCATCAGGCGAAGCTTATCGTTGAAGATCAGGCGGGTAACACCACCCGGAAAGTTTGGGTTTTTTATATTGATTAAGCCTGGTAATAATAAATGAAAAAATTAATTTTGTTTTTGAACCTGTTTTTATTGGTTTCTACCGGCCTGGTATCTTCTCAGGAAAGAACAGCAGTGGCAAACTCCTCCATTGCTGATGTGCGCCGCTACCCGTCTTCATCTTCCGAGCTGGTAACCCAGGTTCTTTTTAACGAAAAAGTTATAATATTAGAAACTGATAAAGGTTGGGCCAGAGTATTGGTTCCCGGCCAGTATCGAACAGCAAAAGGTTACCCTGGCTGGATAAAAACTCCGCAATTGACTCCGATTTCACAATATCATATTGATGGGGGGCAATGGGTTTTAATCTCTTCTCCCCACACCAGGTTTTATAAAAGTTTAAAAACCCCCGATGATTATAAGGAAATCTATTTTGGTACCTATTTGCGTTATATGGGGTTTGTGGAAGATAAAAATAAGAAGTGGTATGACAAGCCGGTTTACTGGTTAAAAGCCAGGTCCGCTTCCGGTGAAACAGGCTGGGTTTTTTACGGCCACAGCAATATCACCCATGAAACTCCCTGCGCCCAAGCAACAAGAGGTGTTGACGTTGCCCATAAATCTAAGAATTTTCTGAAAACTTCCTACTTATGGGGGGGGATGACTGTCCGGGGGATAGATTGCTCCGGCCTGGCTTATATGGTTTATAGATATTTCGGTTATTATATACCAAGAGATGCAGATCAGCAATTTGAATTTGGCAAACCCATAACAATGAGTAACCTCTCCTTGGGAGACCTGGTTTTCTATGGGCGGGGATCTTCCCCGACCCACGTGGGAATATATGTGGGCAATGGCTGGGTGGTTCATGCATCAAGATCCGGCGGGGTAGTTCAGGAGTCCTTTCATTCATCGGGACTGTTTGACAGATATCTGGGAGCCCGCAGGATTATGGACTGATCAGGGGCCCTGGTAAATGTAAAATGTTACGTAACTGGTATAGTCGCCGGTCAGAATTTTTTGCTCGTTATTGTCCAGTTTTATATCATAACCCGAACCCGGGGGTTTTTCCATGTTTTTTTATTTTGCCCCCTACATAGGTTCTAATCTGGTTTGGTTTTATATAACGCAAAAAATCAACCTTCTTTCATGAATTTATATTTCCTGAACTCGTACTTTCAGTTTTAGCTGATAAGTATCTGCAGGCAAATCCGCCGGTAACTCCAGCTTGAATACCCCCGGATCTACCGCGAAACTACTGGTCAAATAACCACTTAATTATTACTAATCAGTCGTAATTATTTTTATTTTTTTCAAATTATGGTTAAATGTGGAAAAACTGCTTAAAAAACCTCAATATTAATACTATAGTATTAATATTGATAGAAGCATGGGTTATTTATTTCTGCCACTAAAGAAGGTATAATAATTACAGGACAAGGTAACATCAGTTTACGATAGGGGGTATTGCTGATGTTTAAACCAGTTGACGACCCAAATTATCGATTGGAAACCATGATGAAGAACTTGCAACGCGACTATGATAAGCCCCGGGAAGATGTTGTCACTAAAAGACATGCATTAAAAAACTTTACAGAAAATTCCCAGAAAATATTTGAACCAAGAGATGTATTTAAACCTTCCAGTACCGGGAAGAGAGGAATCGAACTTGATATTTCAGGCCCCCTGGACACCTACATTTGATTGTCAAAGACTACTCGCAGGACAAAAAAGGCTTATAAGCCTTTTTTGTTTTACATGGATTCCTCGTAGGCTGCCTTTACAACTTCTTTAAGCTCGCTTCCATCAAGCCAGATTCCACCGCAGGCGGGGCAGACATCTATAATTACATGTTTTTTATAAGAATAGTCAAAAGGTTTCATCTTAACATTGTTACACCGGGGGCAACCAAAAAGTTCGCCATCGGTTCTGTCTTTTAAATCTTCGGGGCTTACCTCTTCGCCTCCGGATATATCTTCTTCCAAACCCACAATTTTGGCCATTTCACCTTTATCCAGCCAGGTTCCGTCGCAATAACCGCAACTGTCAATTTCCACACCGCAGAAGACTTCCTCTGTCAACTGGGTAAGATCCCGGGGGCACTTCATAGTATTCTCCTCCAAATATTACAATTTTAGCATAATTTTTCCCCGGGCAATAAAAAAATCCTTTACTTTTAATTCAATCAACAGTTTGTTGAGTTTATTTTCTAATGCTACCATATGTGGCTCTTGAAAAGGATACAAAAGTATCCTATAATAGTACATGGAAATATATGCAAGTGTGTGGGAGTGGTTTCATGGACCGGGTAATTATGCATATCGATATGAATTCTTATTTTGCATCGGTAGAGCAACAGGCGAACCCCAAATTAAGAGGCAAGCCTGTGGGTGTGGGCGGGCCCAGCGACGGCCGAACCGTGGTGGCTGCTGCATCTGTTGAAGCCAAAAGGCGGGGCGTTAAATCGGGTATGAGCCTGTTTGAAGTGAAAAGGATTTGTCCCGACATGATTCTGGTGCAGGGAGATTTTCACAAATATGCCACAACCACAGACCGTATATTACGAATTTTTCGCCGTTTCACTCCTCTCTTAGAGGTGTTCAGTATCGACGAGGCATTTCTGGATGTAACCCCTACCATGGAAACCTTCGAGAATGCCATCAGGGTAGCTTACGCCGTCAAATCAGCCATTAAAAGAGAGGTGGGGGAGTGGCTCACATGCTCGGTGGGCATTGCTCCCAATAAATTATTGGCGAAGTTGGCATCGGATATGAAAAAGCCTGATGGCTTGGTGGTTGTAAGAAAAGAAGATATACCTGCATTATTGAAAAGTATTGAACTGGAGGATCTTTGCGGGATTGGCAGCAGAACCCGGAGAAATTTGCTGAAAATAGGCATTGATACTGTGGAAAAGCTGGGAAATACCCCGGTGGAAATTTTGGCGAAGCGGTTCGGGAAGCTGGGTTTCTGGCTTCATGACATGGGCAATGGTATCGATGAATCTCCGGTGATGCCTTATTATGAAATACCTGAGCCCAAAAGTATGGGGCATTCTTATACATTGCCCAAAGATACTGCTGATGCAGGTGAGATTTTCAGTACCCTTCTGCGTTTAAGCGAACAGGTAGGGCGCAGGCTCAGGGCGGAAAAGTTCCGGGGCCGTATTGTTCACGCGGGCATAGCTTCATCGGATTTTATCCATTTTGGCAAACAGCGGGCGTTGAAAAAATGGACCGACGACGGATTTGAGATATATAAAGTGGCGCGGGAGATTATTGAAGGTTTTGAATATTATGGCAAGATTCGTCATATCAGGGTTTCTATCAGCGAGCTTTCCAAGGGCGCTCATCAATTGAGTTTTTTACCGGAGATTTTAAAAAAAGAGAGGCTGGTCAAAGCTATGGATCATATTAATAATAAATATGGTGAATTTACCGTGGGCCGTGCTTCGCTGATGCTGACCCGCCTGACCAGGGGGCCCTCGGGGCTGGGAGTGAACCGGGCAATGGCACGGTCGCACCGCAACGAAGTAAACCGGTTGGGTTGATAAAAACCCGAATCTGATTGATATTGCCACCGCAATTGAGAATCAGGAATGTGTCGTTTGCGATAAAGTAAAATAATATAGCAGAAAATTCATCACATCAGATATTACAACAATTCTTTTTTCTGTTTGAGAACTTTATGATTTTCATTATTAAAAAAGGATATTTTCCAATTTACGTAAATATGAAAATATGAAAATAAAAATTCTTGAGGTAGTGGACGATAATGAAAGAATATAAGAAATTTTTATGGATATTGGGCGTATTTCTTTTCGCATATTTCATTCCGGTTTTTAACCCGAATTTCCAAAAAGCGGTATTAGAATCGTTTATTCTTCTTAATGACTATGCTCAAAAGCATGTTCTGTTCTGCCTGGTTCCGGCGTTTTTCATTGCCGGGGCCATTGGCGTATTTGTAAGCCAGGCATCGGTCTTAAAATATCTGGGAGCAAAGGCAAAAAAATGGATTGCCTATTCAGTGGCAGCTGTATCCGGCGCTATACTTGCAGTTTGTTCCTGCACGGTTTTGCCTTTATTTGCAGGAATATACAAAAGAGGCGCAGGGCTGGGGCCGGCAATTGCATTTCTGTATTCCGGGCCGGCAATTAATGTGCTTGCAATTATTCTGACTGCAAGAATACTGGGAGCATCAATGGGGGTAGCCCGGGCTGTTGGGGCTGTATTGTTTTCTGTTGTTATCGGGTTATTAATGCAGTTGATTTTTGGAAAAGAAGAAGGCCAGAGGCAGGAAGGGTTTGCCAAAATGCCAGTTCCTGAAGATAAAAGGAGTTTATGGCAATATATTATATACTTCTTTTCAATGGTAGGAATCCTTATTTTTGCTTCCTGGAGCAAACCTGAAGTTTCTACTGCTGATGCCGCAAACAATAAAATGGTTGAATTCTGGATAAATGTTTACGATATTCACTGGTACCTTACAGCTGTATTTGCGGTAATTCTTGCGATAGTTCTTTATTTATGGTTTACAAAGAAAGAAATGAAAGAATGGGTATCTCAGACCTGGGAATTCACCAAACAGATTATGCCGTTATTATTTGCCGGCGTAATGGTGGCAGGTTTTCTGCTGGGCAGGCCAAATACAGATAATGGAATAATTCCTTCAAGCTGGGTCGCAAGTCTTGTAGGTGGTAATTCATTATGGGCGAATTTCTTTGCTTCAATTTCCGGGGCATTCATGTATTTTGCCACCCTTACGGAGGTTCCCATACTTCAAGGTCTGATGGGGGCAGGAATGGGCAAAGGCCCAGCTTTGGGGCTTTTGCTTGCAGGCCCGGCATTGTCGTTACCTAACATGTTGGTAATAAGAGGGGTTATGGGGACAAAAAAGACGGTTGTTTATGTAAGCCTGGTTGTGGTTATGGCAACAATATCAGGAATGATATATGGAAAATTCTTTTGATAAAATTAAAATCTGAAAGGAATATTAATGATGAAAACTATATTAATTCTGGGCACAGGTTGCCCCAAATGTAAAAAACTGGCAGAATCGGCTGAAAAAGCGGCAAAAGAGATTGGAATTGAATATCAAATCGAGAAAGTAACGGATATCAACCAGATTATGAGCTTCGGAGTTATGATGACCCCGGCTCTCGTTGTTGATGGCGAAGTCAAGGTTGCCGGTAAAGTTCCAGCTACCGAAGAACTTAAAAAAATGCTGGCATAAAAAACTGAAAAAATTTTGGAGGTATATTTATGAATGGAAAAAAAATAATTACAATTGTATTAATAATTTTTGTTGCAGTCAGTATGTTTTATCTTGTTGCAAAAGAAACAAAAAACACGTCTTCAAATACAGTAGAAGCCAGCAAACCCGCACCGACAAAGGAAAATATCAAAGCAGATAATTATATTCTATATTATTTTTGTGGAGATAAACGTTGCCCTACCTGTATAAAAATAGAAAATTTGACAGATAAGACGGTTAAAGAAGAGTTTGCTGATGATCTTGAAACAGGAAAATTGGAGTGGAAGATTGTAAATTATGATAAAGAACAAAACCTTCATTTTAAGGAAGATTATAAATTGGAGTATCAAACTCTGGTAATTGTGGGTTTTAAAGACGGTAAACAGGGGGAATGGAAGATACTGCCCCGGATATGGGAATTGGTTCATAATGAACAGGAATTTGGCAGTTATGTTTCATCTGAGATAAAGAATTTCATGGCTGATAAAAATGAATGAATGGTATTTGGGTGTTTTGACTGCATTCTGGTTGGGAATTCTGACTTCCATAAGCCCCTGTCCTTTAGCAACTAATATTGCTGCCACTTCTTATATCGGGAAAAAAATTGGCTGTTCGAAATCAGTATTGTTTTCAGGTTTGTTATATACGACAGGAAGAATTCTTACATATACCGTTCTTGGAATTCTTCTTGTTTCCGGCATTGCGTCGTCATATGTTATTTCTAACTTCCTCCAAAATCAAATGAATAAAATACTCGGCCCGCTTCTGATTGTAACTGGAATGTTTTTATTGGAACTGATATCCATAAATATCAGCGGGCCTCAAATGAATGACAGGATGAAAGAAAAAATTGAAAAACTTGGAATTTGGGGAGGATTAGTATTAGGGATATTTTTTGCTCTTTCTTTTTGTCCGGTGTCTGCAGCTTTATTTTTTGGCAGTCTTTTACCAATTGCTGTTAAAATTAATTCAAAAATACTAATTCCCTTGGTTTATGGGCTGGGAACCGGGCTTCCCGTTGTAGTTTTTGCAATACTCTTAGCTTTTTCTGTAAAATCTGCAGGGAAAATATTTAACAAAATAAATGTCTTTGACGTTTGGGCAAGAAAGATTACCGGTATAATATTTATTCTGGTGGGAATTTATTACTCTCTGGAATACATTTTTGAAATAATATGAGAAATTCAACAAAAAAAACGCGCCCGGAAGGACTCGAACCCTCAACACACAGATCCGAAGTCTGTTGCTCTATCCAATTGAGCTACGGACGCATTTAATAGAATAATTATATTAGTATTATCTCATGGAGTCAAGAGGATCTTTAAAAAATATTGTTTCTCTGAATGTTTACATTTTGTTAATTAATAAAACTTGCCATAAGACCTTATGTTTATTAAAATATAAGTAGAAAGTGCCAAGTTATTATTATGAAAATTAACAATACCAATAAACTGAATAATGTTGTCTCCAGGGGTAAGCCTTCAGCAGAAGGTAAACCTGCCAAAAAGAAACCTGAGAATTCGTCGGTCCATTCCAGTGGCTCCATTGGAGTTGATATGGCGGACAAGTTTGAGGATTCTCCTTTCAAGGAAAAGCTGAGCGGTGCTCTTGCCGGTGTCCTGGTTTATTCGGGCGTGAAAGAAATCATAAAGGGAGTTAAAGAAAAGGACAGAGATAAATTCCTCAGCGGCTCCAAAAAAACCATGTGGGGCGCATATCATGCCTTGTCAGGTATCGATACAGTTTTCAAAACAGCCCTTTCCATCACACCCGGTTTAAGGGCTCTCGGTGGTTTTATCAATGCAGATCTGGGACTTACTGCACTTTATAAGGATTATAAAGACAACAAAAAGATAGATTCGGAAAAAGCTCTTTTTCATGCCGGAGTTACTGCTTGGGGTTTAAGGCATGTTGCCCTGGGTATGAAGGGCCTGGCAAAGTCAAACTTTGTTGCCGGCCTGGCAAAAGGCGGCAACCAGATGGCAAAAGATGTGGCTCTGTCAGCTCCTGTCTTGGGCGCAGTGGGCGCAGGAATTGGCATAGCTGCCGGCGCATTGGATACTGCATTTGGAGTGAAAAACCTGGTTCAGGGTATAAGGGAAAATGATAAGAAGAAAAAAGTGCTGGGTTCGGTGGATATAGCTGTGGGCGTTGCCATGGGAGCATCCTGCGTTCTGTCGGGTATTCCCGGTATAGTGGCTCTGGGTGTTGCCGGAGTTGGTGAGGGAATTAGTTTATGGGTTACAAACAAGGAAGATATTAAAAAATATTACAAATATACTAAAGAAAAAGTCAAGGAAATTGGACATAAAATCGGGCAAAAACTGGGCTGGGTTTCTGATTTGGAAAAGAAGAAGAACATTAACAAGCTTAAAACAGAATAGCGTTTTATAAAAATATAGCTCAAAGAGCTTTTTTTATTTCGGAATTTTTTTTCAATAACAAGGGCAAACCGCCATTATTCACGAAAAAAAGGCAGATTACTAATTTGGAGGTTAACATATGATTTCAGTCAGATGTTGTGATAAAGAAATTCAGGTGGAACCCGGCAAAACCGTGGGTGACATCATTAAAAAAGCGGACAGGAAAACCTATAAAAAGACAGCAGTGGCAAAAATAAATGAAAAACTGGTCGATCTGGATGCTGTGGTAGAAGAAGAAATGGAAATAGAACCTGTTCTTCTGGAGTCCGGCGAGGGGCAGGAAGTTTTAAGGCACAGCACAGCCCACATTATGGCTGCAGCTGTGAAAAATCTCTTTCCTGATGTGAAAGTTACAATAGGCCCCGCCATTGAAAACGGTTTTTACTATGATTTTGATAAAGCTGAGCCTTTTGTTCCTGAAGACCTGGACAAAATCGAAAAGGAAATGAAGAAGATTCTCAAAAAGAACCCCAAGTTTGAAAGGTCTGTAATGCCGGTAAAGGAAGCCCTGAAACTTTTCAAGGAAAAAAATGAAGATTACAAGATTGAACTTATTGAAGACTTAATGGAAAATGAGGGTGTGAAGGAAGTATCTATTTATCAGGCGGGTGATTTTATTGATTTATGCCGGGGGCCTCATATTCATTCTGCCCAGAAAATAAATGCCTTTAAACTTCTGGATGTTGCCGGCGCATACTGGCGGGGCGACGAAAAGAACAAAATGCTTCAGCGCATATACGGCACAGCTTTCGCCACAAAAGAAGAACTTAACGATCATCTGGAAAAACTGGAAGAAGCCAAAAGGAGAGATCACCGGGTAATCGGCAAGGAGTTAGATCTGTTCTCATTCCAGGACGACGGCGGGCCTGGCCTGGCCTATTGGCATCCCCGGGGGGCTATGATTCGGTATCTGATGGAGGAATTCTGGAGGAAAGAGCATTTGAAGAGGGGTTATGAGTTTTGTTATACCCCACATATTGCCCGCTCTCACTTATGGGAAACCTCAGGGCATCTGAGTTTTTACAAGGAAAACATGTATTCGCCCATAGATATTGAAGGCCAGGAATATCTTTTAAAACCCATGAACTGTCCTTTCCATATTCTTATTTATAAGACCAAAAAACGGTCTTATCGGGAATTGCCTCTCAGATGGGCGGAGCTTGGTACGGTTTATCGTTATGAAAGAAGCGGAGTTCTGCACGGGTTGCTGAGAGTTCGGGGATTCACCCAGGATGACGCTCATATTTTCTGTACTCCCGACCAGTTAAAAGACGAAATGATGGATTGTGTGGGGTTCGCCCTGTATATGATTGAATCCATGGGCTTTAACGAATATGATATTTTTCTGTCCACCCGTCCAGAAAAGTTTGCCGGTTCGGAAGAAGAGTGGGACAAAGCTGAGGGTACTTTAAAAGCTGCCCTGGAAGAACAGAACCTGCCCTATGAAATCGATGAGGGTGGGGCGGTTTTCTACGGCCCTAAGATTGACATTAAACTGAAAGATGCCTTGGGACGCCATTGGCAGGGGCCGACAATCCAGTTTGATTTCAACCTGGCTCGCAGGTTCAACGTCAATTATGTCGGTTCCGACGGTGAAGAACACCAATGTTATATGGTACACCGGGCCTTGTGGGGGTCCATGGAAAGATTCTTCGGTTGTCTTATTGAGCATTATGCCGGCGCATTCCCGGTGTGGCTGAGCCCTGTCCAGGTGATGGCACTTCCTATTGCCGACCGCCATAACGATTTTGCCCGGCAGGTGGTGGAAACCCTTAAAAATGAAGGTATAAGGGCAGATGCTGATTATCGGAGAGAGAAAGTCGGTTTTAAAATACGAGAAGCCCAGGTTCAGAAAATACCTTACATGTTGGTTATAGGTGATGAAGAAGTTGAGGAAAATCGGATTGCTGTAAGGGAAAGAAAAGAAGGGGATCTGGGAAAGATGGATATTTACCGGTTTATGGATATTGTAAAGGAAAGAATAGAAGAAAAAAATTAAGAATAACTTAAAAACCAAAGAGAGCCATTCCTAAAAGGATGGCTCTTTTTTTTAGAAAAAAAACTCGAATTTTTCATTTCCAGCACGGTTTGGAAACAGGAACAGGCTGTTCACAGTATAGTTTTATTCTATTCTTCTCACGGACTGAAAGTTCGTCCTGGCAAGCCATGGAAGGGTGTGACAGCCCAAAAAGAACGCTGTCATTGCAAGGTTTCACAGAAACCGTGGCAATCTCAATTCATATCTGGTTGGTTCTTACCCATGTATCTTGCGTCAGTGAGCGACTGGATTTTTGCCGGGTAAAAAAACTATTATGCGAACAATATATTCCCCCATTCTTAATGGGGCACGTCGCTGGCGCTGCATGATGGTGAAATAAAAATTATTCAATATAAAATAGAAGCTGTCATTTTAAGACAGCTCCCTTAATAGACTACATATTGTTTTATATTTATTGAGGTTTATATTCAGTAGTTGTAATATGGGCAGAGGATGGATTATCGGGTTTTGATCCTGCAGCCTGCCATAAATAAATGTTATAGTAAACTGCGCCTTCTGCTGATGCCCATTTTAATGTGGGGGTAATGGAAACACCGGTGGCGCCTTCAGATGGCTCTGGCGATGAAGGCATATTTGCGCCGAATGTGGCAACTGATATTTCAGAAGTATAGACTGAAAAAATCCCCTGTTTATAGGCTCTCAACCTGTAAGTATAATTGGTGTTGGCGTTGAGGCCGGTATCGGTGAAGCTTGTTGTGCTGGAGCCCACCTGGCCTGCCAGAACAAAACTGTCCTCGCCATCTGCTTTCCGTTCTATATTCACACCCTGTGAATCAGATGAAATGTTGGTCCAGGTTACCAGAACCTGATCGCTGGATTTTGCAGACAAAACCATGTTTTCCGGTGGCTGTGGCTGTTCAGCTGAAGATCTTCTGATATTATAAAGGGTGGTGCCCACTGTATCAAAATCTTCGGGCATACCTGAAGCTATATCATACCAGCCGTCGGTCTCTCCTGCCCAGCCCATGTTCATATGGAAATATCCGTTGGAGTTGTCGTAGCCGTCCACATTTATTGCATGTCCTCCCCGGTTTCCATAAATGGCCAGGTAAACGGGAAGCCCCAGGGTAATATTGTTCATGGATTCAGTTCTGGCAAAGCCAGAGTAGAAATCGATGTCGTCAAAACCAAAGCGGTTTTTAAGTATATCATAGGCGTTGGGGTTAACACTGCTGTATACGTAAGCCAGGGATAAGTCGCTGGTATAATCCATTTCCACCGCAACACCACAGGCAAAGCTAAGCTGGGCTTTTACCGAATCTGAAGGATTGCCATTATTGTAATTGATACTTGCCATGCTGGCATTGGTGGCATTTACATAGATATTTCGGGTATTGGTAACGAAATTATCTGAAGAAGTGAATGAAATCGAGGAAGGTTCCTGCAGGTAAACGCAGTGCTGGGACATTGCCGTTGCAACACAGCCCACAATGGTTCTTTCGTCGGTGGTGGGGTCCATGGGGCAGAGATCGTTATATGGGGTGGTCTGATCCCAGGTTTCGAAAGTAAAAAGTGGGCCGTATAATGTTTTCTCGTTGTTTTCAACTTTTAAGCGATTACTCATATAATTTTGCCATAACTCTTCGTTCCTGGCAATTTTTTTTCTGTCGAACAAACCTTTTTCTAAAACTTCATATCGGTTTTTCATGTCCAGGGCCAATATGCTGAGCAACACGTTTTGAGGTGTGTTTTCCCAGTTGAACCTGCTGGTGAATGAGTAGGCAATTATCGGAGTCAGGGCGGTATTTGCAGATACCACCACATAACCGGCAGGATGCAATTCAAAAACATGAGCCAGAGTTTTACCGTTTCTATCGGTAAGAGGTTTCTGGAATCTGATCGGGTTGGATTTCAGTTCGGTTAAAAATTCTCCATATTTTTTCTGTATTTCTTTTCTTGATTTCTGTTGATTCAGATGACGAAGGGCAACTAACCGTGCCGTATCAGCGTCAACATTTCCTGATGATAAGGTTCTTGCAGTATCTTTGGTGGTGAAAGCCCATTCGGGGCCGATCGAACGATTGCCCTGTTCATCCACAGCTTCAACCTGCCAGTTATACGTGGTGTTGGGTAAAAGAGTGTTTGAAGAAGATTCGGTGTTGCCGCCTCCGCTTCCTCCTCCACAACCTGAAAAGCCGATTAAAATAGAAATAAAAATAAGAAAAATAAATAAATTTATTTTGAGAAATCTTGTTTTCAATTCACGCCTCCGCTTTAAAATTCGGGTGAAATTCCCAGGGTAGAAACTTTACCCCCATCAATTGCAAAGAAAATTCCCGGCAGGTTCCAGGCAAAATCTGAATCCATGGTTTCTATGGTTTCACCATTGGGATAAGCCTTTTTAACATCTTCAAAAGATGAGCCCCTGCCAATACCTTTTGCTGTTTTGTATTTTGGGCTTATAATCATAATTTGAAATATATTGTTATCCTTGACTCCGTCATTCAATTTTACTAAAAGCTTGGCTTTCCAGAAATACAGGCCTGTGTCCACGCCTTCGCCACCGGGGGAAGGTTCCACATATTTATCGGGTTTACCAAGGGTTTTAAATGCAGCCTGGGGGACTGGTTTGCCCAGTTCGAAAATTCCCACTCGTTTTGCAGGGACTATTAAATAATCATTGGTATCTTCAGCAAAACCCGCTGATGAGATAACCAGGGTTAAAATTGTAATCAGCAAAATTATACTAGTTCTTTTCATTTTTATCACCTTTCTAATGAAATATAAAAAAAGGCCTGTCGAACAGGCCCTTTAAAACAAGTTCAACTGTTAACCATAACCTCCGAGGGTAGCAGCCCACTTGGCGGCCAGCGCATCCTGGGTGGCGGCTCTCCTCAGAGATACTTCCTGCATAATGTTCATAATTGCATTCTGAGTATCCTGTAAAATCTGCCACATTTTTGCCATCCATTTCTGGCGCTCGGCAGCCATTTCCATATATATGGTTCGGGCCTGAAGCAGGTCGTCCTGTTGGGCTTTCTGTTTCTGTGCGGCCTCGGTGTGCTGGCCCGCCGGAGGTGGCGCCGCGCCATCTGCCGGGGCAGTTCCATCAGCGGGGGGTGCTGCAGCTCCGTTGTCGCCACCGGGGGCAGCTGCTTCAGAACGGGCAGGGCCGGGCATGGGAGGCGCACCCTGGGGCGCTGCCGCAGCCATCATCTGCATTGTTTCCTGATCATGTTTCATGGTGGCTTCTATATGGTTACCCGCAGCTTTTGCCAGCTGGGGATTCTGGTTCAATCTTTCATCAGCCATTACAGCCTGGGCGAAAAGCGCAGTGCGGTCAACTTTCTGGCCGGTCTGCTGCTC
>CAZSLZ010000041.1:0-21598 GCA_964607865.1 uncultured bacterium | reverse complement strand
AGGAGGATATCTTGGAAAAGGTAGTTTTAAAATCAGATGAAGTTAAAAAAATGTCTCCCCAAGAGCTTTATAAAAAACTTTCATCCGATAAAAAAGGGCTTTCTTCGAACCAGGCCGGTGAAAAGCTGGGCGTTTATGGTTACAATGAGTTAACCGAGAAGAAGGAAAACCCCCTGATGAAATTTTTAAGTTATTTCTGGGGGCCTATTCCCTGGATGATTGAAATTGCAGCTATTCTTTCAGCAATTATTCATCATATGGAAGATTTTGCGATTATCACAGTCATGCTTTTACTCAATGCCATTATTGGGTTCTGGCAGGAATATCAGGCAGGAAACGCCATAGAGCAGTTAAAAAAGAAAATGGCATTGAATGCCCAGGTGTTGAGAGATGGAAAATGGACAGAAATTCCCGCCAGAGAACTGGTTCCCGGTGATATAATCCGAATCAGGCTGGGGGATATCACTCCCGCTGATGTCAAATTGCTGGAAGGCGATTTTGTACAAATCGACGAGTCTTCACTCACCGGCGAATCACTACCGGTACAGAAACACGAAGGAGATGTGGCATACAGCGGCTCTATCATCAAGCAGGGAGAAATGAACTGCATGGTGGTATCCACTGGTGAAAATACTTTCTTCGGCAGAACCGCCCAGTTGGTGGCAAAAACCGACACGGTGAGCCATTTCCAGCAGTCAGTTTTAAAAATTGGAAACTACCTGATTATAATTGCTTCAATTATGGTTGCCATTGTCTTTCTGGTAGAGTTATTCCGGCATGAAAACCCGGTAGAAACCCTGAAATTTGCCCTGGTGCTTACAGTGGCAGCTATACCTGCAGCCCTGCCTGCTGTGCTGTCGGTAACCCTGGCAATGGGGGCAATTGCCCTAGCCAGAAAGGAAGCCATTGTCAGCAAGATGGTGGCAATTGAAGAAATGGCAGGCATGGATATTCTGTGTTCTGACAAAACCGGCACCATTACCAGAAACCAACTATCCATTGCCGACGTTGTAACCCTGGAAGGCCATGATAAGGAAGAAGTTATTCTCTATGGCTGCCTTGCATCCAAGGAAGAAAATAAAGACCCCATAGATCACGCCATATGCGCTTACGGCGAAGAAGATAAAAAGATAAACGGCAAAATCACCTCATGCAAGCAACTAAAATTCAAACCCTTCGATCCCGTTTCCAAAAGAACCGAGTGCAGAATTAAAAAAGACGATAAAGAAATTATTGTTTCCAAGGGCGCTCCCCAGGTTATTCTTGATCTTATGGAAGAAACTGATCGTAAAAAGGTTGAAAATAAGATCTTCGAATTGGTGGACAGCTTCGCCGAAAAGGGCCACCGCGCCTTGGGGGTAGGTTATGCTGAAAACGGAAAATGGGAATATGTGGGCTTAATTGCCCTTTACGATCCACCCAGGGATGATTCGGCAGAAACAATTAAAACCGCCCGGGAAATGGAAGTTACCGTTAAAATGATAACCGGAGACCACGAAGCTATTGGCAGGGAAATCGCCAGGGAAGTTAACATTGGAGGCAATGTATTTAATGTAAAAACCCTGAATGAAAGACATCCCAGCGAAACCCAGAGAGCCATCGAGGAAGCAGACGGTTTTGCCCAGGTATTTCCTGAAGATAAGTATATGATTGTAGATACCCTGCAAAAAGGAAACCACATTGTGGGAATGACCGGCGACGGCGTAAATGATGCCCCGGCATTGAAAAAAGCCGACTGCGGCATAGCAGTGGACGGCGCCACCGATGCAGCCAAATCTGCCGCCGACATTGTGCTTACTAAACCAGGTTTGTCAGTGATAATTGACGCCATTGAGGAAAGCCGAAAGATTTTCCAGAGAATGAACAGTTATGTAATTTACCGAATTGATGAAACTATAAGGGTACTTTTATTTATTTCTCTGGCAATCTTAATTTTCAATACCCGGCCCATTGACGCCCTGATGATTATTTTACTGGCATTGTTGAATGATATACCTATCATGTTTATTGCCACCGACAATGTCAGGTATTCCAGGGAGCCTGAAAAATGGAATATGAAGACAGTTCTCACCATAGCTACCATACTGGGACTTACCGGCGTGGCAGCTTCCTTCCTGTTCTACTACTTCGGCCTCAAGGAATTCGCAATGAACCAGGAAACTCTTAGAAGCTTTGTCTTCCTGCAACTGGCAATCTCGGGGCATCTCACCCTGTTTCAGACCAGGTGTAAAGGGCACTTCTGGTCCATAAAACCCTCATCAGCTTTATTATGGTCCACCATCTCTACCAAGATATTTGCCACCCTGGTGGCAGTGTATGGATGGTTTGTGGCGCCCATAGGCTGGGAAAGGGCAGCTTTTGTATGGGTTTACGCCATTGTATGGTTCCTTATAGGCGACTACATAAAGGTAAAATCCTACGCCTGGCTGGACAGAACCCAACCCGCTGAAAAGAAAAAATCATAGTAACCGTTAATTAAGGGCGGGGAGGAATCTCCGCTCTTTTTATTTATAAAGAAGCAGAATTTAAAAACATTGTTTTTGTTTAAAGAATTTATGAAAAAAATAGCAGAAAAAACATTTCTTATACTTGTAATAATTTATTTTTTTTCCTTGCCGGTTTTTGGGAATGCTTTCAATCAGAAAGAGCCCCATATTTTTTTGTTTATGACCAGCCACCCCGATTCCCAGCATTTCATCCCCTATAAACTGGTTAAATCTTACGATCTGGATTTTTACAGGGTTAACCGTTTCTATGCCCAGTATCCCGTAGAACCCGAACTTAAATATATAGAACTTCTCACAAAAGACCAGACTTATCCCCATTGTTTTTTTGACGACCCCAGGGAAAACATCAAAATTATTGCCGACAACACCTTCGCCTGCCAGGTTTCCATAGAAATAACCGAACTCCAGCTTCCTTCCTCATTAAAGGAAAAACCAGAAACCATAATCAGCTCTAATAGCATTTATAAAACTCCTTCGGGTAAATATATTCACCTTGAAGTTATTCATGAAAAAAAGTTTCTGGATAAAACAAAAAAAATCCAACCCCACCCAGCTTCTGTAAATAATGAATTTCCCAACGTCATCGAAACCCCGGAACAGGCTCGTAAAGTATTTGAAAAAGCCCGATACCTGGTGCAACAGAAGTTTGGCATGGGAATATTTTTTCCGGTAGAGATAACCTTAGTAAAACCTCTTGAATTCAAAGACAAGAGGCGAAGATTTGGGGGCGACCTTTCAGCTTACATAAAAACCCCATGCAAATGCAAACCTGGCAGGCACCGTTTTCACCATCATATTTATATAGAAAAAAACCTTGGTTTTGAAGACTGCCTGGGGGCAATGGTTCACGAACTTGTTCATGCCTGGCAATATGAAAATTGCCCTCCTCAGAGTGCTGTGGTTTATGAGGGCTTTGCCCAGTGGATTGAATGGAAAATCTTGAAAGCTCAGGGTTTTCATAGAAGAATCGCCACGATTTTATCCATGGATGACCATATTTACAAGGATGGATTTCTTTTTTTCAGGAATATGGAATATAAATATGGAGAAAAAACAGTTATAGAAGAATTCAGCATTCTTCGGGAAATAGAAGACAAATTATATTAAACCAGCTGAATCCCCCCGAAAAACAACATTTACAACCTGTATTGCATGGAAAATAATTAAATTTCAGCCCGTAATTTTAAAAGCCTGGATTTACCGGCTCTAGGACCAAAGTCACAAAGTAAAAATAACTCAGAAACTGCTCTTTCCCTGGTTATTACAACATTTTACCCGATTCTGCCCCAAAATCCATCTTTTTGTTTTTCAATAAATTACAACAGAATTTATTAATATCTAATAGAATCCCAGTGATATATTTGTATATTTTTCATTTTTTCAGGGAAAGAATTTATAGATTTAACCGTAAATAAGGGGTATATTGGAGAAATTTGTCTTCACGCCGGAAAGTTCAAATCCGTTAAGCCAGTGTTTATGGGGTTTTCAATGATTTTATCAGAAGAATTTCCGGAAATTTACCTTAACAGCAATTCTCTTTCCAACCCCTTCTTTAATAAAGCATACGAAATATTGTGTTTTTTTGAATCAACGACTATATATAGGTATTCAAAATCGTTCTCTCAATATCCTTATCGACACTTTCAGAAATTTTTTAAGCCAACCCAAAAAATTTTTCCATATAATTAAATATATTAAATTTCAATTAATGCCTTAATTTTCAACTCGTATTGAATTTTTGAATTATCTACAACCCAGTATCCAAGCTGTTTTAAGCACTATGTAATACTTTAGTATAATTCTTCTTAAGACTTTAGAATCAATTTATAATAGACTATAGTATTTACTCTTATTAGACTAATGTATAGAGAGAAAATAAGACCATTTAGGTAATAATTTTATAAGAAAGATTTAATACAAAAAAACCTCATAAAAAAGATAAACCAAAAATATGTGAATTTAAAATGCAGGAGGAAGAGATGCATCAAAACTCAAAACATGGAGTAAAAGACTCCAACGTAGTAAGTTCGACTAATTCCCCTTCAACCCCTCAACAGGCTAAAGAAGATATTTACCTGGAAAAGATTTCCAGGGCCCAGAAAGGCGACCAGTCAGCTTTCAGCTATTTAATCAGCGAATTCAAGAATTATGTTTACCAGATGGAAAAAAGATATTTTATTCCAGGCGCTGACCGGGAAGACTTACACCAGGAGGGTTTCATAGGGCTGGTTCATGCAATTAAGACTTTCCAACCTCACTACAACCTCTCTTTCAGAGATTACGTCAGCCTTTCAATCCGAAACTCGGTAATCAGGGCTATCCGTTCTGCCACCCAGAAAAAGCAACTGGTTCTTACCAAGGCAAAATCTATATTTGATAAAAACGTTATGATGATGAAAGACCGGGAAAACAATCCGGAAACGGCAGCTATGAAAACCCTGACCGAAGAAAGAATCTGCTCGATTGTCAGCACAAAATTATCCGAAAAGGAAGCGGAAATTTTGAATTTAAAGCTTTCTGGATTCTCATCGGAAGAGATAGCTGAGCGTATGGAAACAGAAAAGAAGGCTGTGGACAACGCTTTGTATAGAGCCAGGCAGAAAATTAAGAAGTTCCTGTCCTCCAAGATAAGATTTTTTAACACACCAGGCCAGAAGGTAAATTTCAAACTGAACTCTGTGGTTTAATTATTGCAAAACCATTATATTTCTGGCAAACAGAGAAAATACTTTTACACAAATAGAGGAAAACTGCTTACAGGCTTTCCTCTATTTTTATTACTGACAGGCAAAATAAATCTCAAGCTGAATCCAAAGACCTTCAACGATTATTGAAAGAAAGAACGAACTCTACACAAAAACCGTCATCATTATAAGCGTTAAGCGACGTGGCGATCTCTTCCCATTTGGAATGGGGGAATCCCATTTAGAATGGGAGAACACGTTGTTCGCACCGTAACTGGGAAAAAAAGCAAAAGATCCGTTTGCTCACAGATGCAAGGTAGATGAAACCCCTAATTTCGTCATCGCGAGCATCCCTATGGATGCGTGGCGACCTCTGCGCCACCCCAATTAAGAATTGGAGAATATATTATTCGCATTATAGTTTTTTCAACCAGTAAAGAACCGGACGCTCACGGACGCAAGATAAGTGGGTATGGAACCAACCCGATCTAACCTGAGATTGCCCCCTTTTCTCTGAAACTTATCGTGACACCATAACGGGCTAGGGTAATGTAACAGACTTTTGGCCTGCACCACTCTGTGCTTTTCTCACTTTAATAATACCATTAATTAGATCAATATTCAAACATTCATTCTTTGCCATATTTAATTCCAATTATAATATGATATGTAAGCAACGCCACAAAAAAACCAAGGACAGCAAAAATTATCCTTATAAAATCATCTTTTCCCAGAAGATAAAACCCCACAATAACCACCAGGCTTCTTATGGCAAAACTCAAAAAAGAAACCAGCCCCTGACTTTTTATGTTTTCCATTTGTTTAATGGTCATATGAAGGCCGCCGAACTAGAAAAGCCCCAGAATCAGCCCGGCAATAAACGACAAAAAATTGTATAGAAAAGCGTTCATAACCCTAACCACCAATGAAAAACAGCCCTTTCGGGCTGTCTATAGTCCGGCCTTTAGTTACCTCGCCCAAAGAACGGCGAGGCGACTACTAGGAGGTTCATCGTCTTCTTCCAATTCCAGCTCGGTTACCGTCAGTTCCTGATGGATAAAATAACCCATAATTAGAACCATGGTAAACCACCCCAGCATTGAAGCAGCTAACTGTTGCAACATTAGTATCGCCTCCTTTCGTCCTTTCTTATAAAAACGGAGAAGATTCAACCCTTCTCCGGCAAGGATGCTCAAATATCTCTCCCTGTTCAAAGAAGAAGGTTATAACCCGACTTCAAAACTCTTTTGCTTTTACGGCGGTAACTACCGCAAGAACCGTCTTCACTCACTAAATCTTCACCATGATTAATCATTTTCTTCATTTTAAATTTAACATGTCTTATTAACATCGTCAATAGTTTTAGTCACAAAAAAATCAAAAATATTTTTTGCCTGCAGAATTACTGAAATTTAAACCATAAATTTGAAAATTAATTTTTTTTGATAAATTACAAATACCTTTTATAATATTCAATTTTCAATTTAAAAACTTTTTACTTTTATTTTCAATTTGTTTACAAATAGAAGGGGAATCGGGCATTTAGCTAAATATTACAAAGGGGATATATATGAATGAAATACACTGGAAAAGAAAATTTGAATTAATTAAAGCTGAACCTGAGTTATATAAGTTTCATCCATTTAAGATACTGGTAGATGGCAGAATATTTTTTGAAGAAGCATTTCTTAAATTGATTCTGGATGAATTTATGGAAGCAAAAAAATCGCTTTACAGTTGCAGGGCCAGGTTTTTGTACCAATGCAACAATCTGGGATACCAGGAAAAAATCAAGCTGTTTATTGTAAGCTGGCTGTTGGACAACAAGGCGGAGCAAAGTTTATTCGCCAGAGAAGCTACTGTTGAGATATGGAACAATCTGGGCCACAGGCTTTTTCTTTTTAAACAGATGGATACCCTGAAGACACTTTCTGCAAATTTAGCGCCCCCGGAGCTTTACAATCCTGTATATGAAAATTTCTACGAACTGGATTCCGATTTAGAAATAGATCCTATCGACTATTTAACCCTGTTTAATCTTTTAACTTATATTTTTATCATTAACAAATCAAGTATAATCCATTCCAATAAAATTGTGGCTTTTATCGATTATGTTGAAAGATTTCATCGATTATTTAAACAGAAATTTTCAGAGCAAAAAGATATTAGTTATTTTAACGGGATAATGGATTTATATGACAGCAAACTTGGAATACTCTTTAACATAATAAAAACCCATCATAAGGATAAAGAAACTGCCTATAAAATTATTAAAGACTTCATCGGGAGTTATATTAAAATTACAAGTGAAGCCCAATGTGAGCTTGCTACCATGGAAAATATTCTATGGATTATTACTTTCAAAGATTTATCCTTAGAAGAAAAGAATTTTAAATATGAAGAAGAAAAACCTGAAAATTCAAACAAGAATATATGGTGGCTGTATTCTAACATAAAATAAATGATGGATAGAAAAAAGTATTTTCAAACTGAATATGAATGTATAAAAGGGCAGAAAACCCAGAAACTGGATAATCTTTCTTTTTACCAGGGCTTGAGCATGGCCCGGGCATACTTCAACAACGGAATAACCTTGCTTATATTTGACCAGGACAACAGGGCAAGGGAATTCATAAGAGAGTCAGCTTTGTTTTTCAACAATTATTTACTTTCCAATTTTTATTTAATTGAAAACAACCTTGTTGATTCTTCCGATTATCTGCGTTTATATTACATCAAGTGGATTTATAACTCATCCTCCATGCAGCATTATTTGACAAAAGCTATCGATGCCCTTGAGAAAAACATATATTATAAAATTTTCCAATGGGGTAATCGGGAAATCTATGACACATTGAATAAAAATATTGTAAGTAAGTTTACAAAAATAAATTACCGGCCAGTTTTACCCAGGAAAAACAACTTCTTAAAATACGACTACGAAGAAGCTGCCCGCATGCTTTTAATGCTGACCCGAATATATTGTATTAATACAGATTTCGAAACCGCCCTGGGTATTCTTAAGAATGCTCAATACCTGTGCCAGGCGGCTTTGCAGAAAATGCCATATATGTTGTCCCAGGATAATTCACGCTGGATAAAGTTTGAAAAGGCAACTGATTTGGAAATAAAGGAAAACGGCGGCCCCGGGGCAATGGAATATTTACAGGAAAGACACCGCCTGAGACAAAACATTCTTTACTATTTAAAACAGATCGAAGTCCTGCTGGGATACTCCAAAAGTTACTCTGCTGTATTTACCTACAACCGGACAAAAATGCAGACAATCTTTGACAATTTCTTTAATAAATACATCTCCAATCCTGATATGAAACATAGGAATATGGATCTGGTTGAAGAATTAATGTGGGTCCAATTGAAAGACTTGTCACTCCCTAAAGAATATTTTTATGTTAAAGATTACAGTATAAAAAAAATGCTGAAGAAATATTATTTTTCATTGAAAGACCATTAAAACAGTTATCAGAGGATCAGAAAATGCACAATCGGGAATACTGGAAAACATTGAATAATATGATCCGCCCCCGAATTGAAAAATTTTCCCCCGATAGCCAGGCCCGCTTCCAATTAAACAGCCAGGTAAGGCATCTGTTTCAGGACGGCTTCACCAGTTTTATCGCCGGAAATCTTAAAACATCAAGAAGATGCTTCAGGGAAGCATTGAATATAATCCAATTCAACGAACTTTTTCTCAGCGCCCAGGAACTTTTCTACATGTATTTATCCCAATGGATAATGGAAGCAAAGCATCTGCCCGGTTTTATGGAAAAAGTGATAGCAGCCAACGAAAAGGAATTGTTAGACAGTTTGTTTTTCTGGGGAATAAATGACCTTACAACAAAGATTTCTCAAGTAACTTTGAAAGGTTCGCCATAGGTTTTCTGCAGGATGATCACGAAGCTGCCAACCAGTCACTTCAGGAATTCACCAACTCATTCTTTGAAATGTCAAAACAGAAATTCAACAGTTTCAGAACCCAGTTTCAATTTCGGACAGCAGCTTCTCCTTCTCCATTTCCATTATTGAACCAGTTTTCGAGCCCCGTTGAAACATTTTTTTCTGAAGTAAACAACAGAAAAGAAAGCCTGAAAAATAAATATTTTGAACCTGTTGATATTTCCAACCCCTATAAAGCTGTTGAAAACTTCTTTAATACTTATGTAAACCCGCCCGAAAAGAAAGAGTCTGATATGTGCCTTGCCGATGAATTGGAATGGGCGGTGGCGCGGGGATTTTTCAACAAACTGGAAGTCAATTCAAATGCGCGTATTCATGAAAAGGATATAATTTATTGCCTTCACGAGTATCTAGGTTAAATTGGAGGCCTGAAAACAGGATAAACCCATAAAGTGCATAAACAATGAGTAAACAAAGTTAACGGGAGAACAAATTGTTTAACATAAATAATATAGTTTCTGCAGTAAACGGATTTGCCTGGGGCCCTGTTACCATCATTCTGTTACTGGGGACCGGCCTTTATTACAGTATTTTATTGAAAGGCCTGCAGTTCCGGGGTTTCAAACACGCCCTGGAACTGGTACAGGGCAAATACGACAACCCCGAGGATCATGGGGACATCAATCATTTTCAGGCTCTTTCCGCCGCCCTCTCTGCCACTATCGGCACCGGCAATATAGCCGGCGTTGCCACCGCAATAGCCTGCGGGGGGCCGGGAGCAGTTTTCTGGATGTGGGTAGTTGCCATTGTAGGAATGCTCCTGAAATATGCTTCCTGCACACTTTCCCAGAAATACAGAAAAATCAACCCCGACGGCACCATCAGCGGCGGGCCCATGTACTACCTGGAACATGGCTTGAAACAGAAATGGCTGGGTTGGCTCTTTGCTTTTTTCACCATGGTTGCATCGTTCGGTATAGGTAATATGGTTCAATCCAACTCTGTAGTAGCGCCTCTTACAGAAATTATTAAAGACACATCCCCTGCCGGCCAGAAAGAATTGTTTTTACTGAAACTGGCCATCGGAATAGTCCTTGCCATCCTTACCGCCGCTGTAATAATAGGCGGAATCAGAAGAATCGGCAAGGTTGCTTCCGCTGTTGTGCCGGTTATGTGCATAGTTTATGTTGTGGGGGCGCTTTACATACTGCTGTCCAATTTTCACGAACTGGATGAAGCTGTGATGTTAATTTTCAGGCAGGCGCTCTCACCCACTGCAGCCACCGGGGGGTTTGCCGGCGCCACGGTTATGATGGGCATTCGCTTTGGGGTAGCGCGGGCGTTGTTCTCCAGCGAAGCCGGGCTGGGCAGCGCGCCTATCATTCACGCTGCCGCAAAAACCGAGGAACCGGTCCGGGAAGGGTTGGTTGCTATGCTTGAACCTTTTGTAGATACACTGGTAATCTGCTCCATGACCGCCCTGGTCATATTAACTACAGGGGCATGGACATGGTCTGTAAACGGAAAGGGGTTATCCGGCGCAGTTCTGACCTCGGAAGCCTTCAATGCCGGGTTTCCAATTGGGGGAAATTATATTGTAACATTCGGGCTCTGCTTTTTTGCTTTTTCTACCCTCATTTCCTGGTCTTATTATGGAGATCGCAGCGCCGAATATCTTTTTGGGAAGAAAGCAATACCTGTTTACCGATGGGCTTATGTATTTCTAATCCCCATAGGGGCTATATCCAAGCTGGACATGGTATGGAATATTTCCGATACTTTCAACGCGCTGATGGCTTTTCCCAATCTTATAGGAATACTGGGGCTTTCTTTTGTGGTTTACAAAATGACAAAAGATTATTTTAAAAAATTACCAACTATGAAAACAAGGAAAGACTTTTCCGGGCCAGGTTCCGGCAACCCTGCAAAAGGAAATAATTCCGATAAAATAAACAACCATAAAGAGTAGCCGGCGGGAGAGTAAATGAGTAAGGAAAATTTAATCACACCTAAATTTCTGAGCAAACTGGAAACACTGCAGATGCTTTCCAGGAAGATACTAACCGGGACCATGAAGGGAGAACGCAAGAGCTCCAAGCGGGGTAAATCGGTGGAATTTGCTGATCACAGAAATTATGTGTATGGCGATGAAATCAAAACCATCGACTGGAATATTTACGGCCGTCTGGACAAGCTGTTTGTAAAACTTTTTTCTGAAGAAGAGGAACTTACTTTTTATATTCTGGTAGATCGATCATTATCCATGGATTTCGGCAACCCCTCAAAAATGGAAGTGGCAGGAAAAATCGCCGCCGCCCTTTCCTACATTGCTTTATGCCACTATGACAGGGTGTCCGTGGGCATTTTCGATTCTCTGCTGGACGGTTTTCAGCCCCCTGTAAGGGGCAAACAACAGATTTTTACTATTTTTGATCTTCTGAAAAAATTGGAGCCCAGAGGTCAAACTTCTCTTTCCAAAGCCATTCACCATTTTTGTTCAAGAAAATTCAGGCCGGGAATGGTAATAATTATTTCTGATTTTCTCGATTATTCAGATTTTTCCCGCGCCCTGAGAATGCTCAGTTTCAACAAAAACGATCTTTTTCTTATTCAGGTTCTCGACGGCTTCGAACTGAACCCTGAAATAGGAGGAGATATTAAATTTGTTGATGTGGAATCGGGAGAAGTTAAAGAACTTACCGTTACAGATCAACTTCTGGATTTGTATAAAAACACCATCGATGAATATTGCTCCAATTTGCGTTCACTGGCCAATAAAATGGGGGCCGGGTATATAATGGCGCCAACCACAGTTCCCTTCGAAGACCTGGTGCTTCAATACCTCAGAAAGGGAGCGCTGATAAAATGAATTTCATAAATCCAGGCTCATTCATATTCCTTTTACTGGCGATTCCTATAATAATATTTTATCTAATGAAACTCCGCAGAAAAGAATTGAAGATTACCACCACATTCCTGTGGGATAAAGTAATGAGAGAGGCAAAAGTCGATTCTTTCTTTCAGAAGCTGAAGTTCAATATTCTGCTTTTATTCCAGTTGCTCATTCTGGGCGCCCTTACCTTTGCCCTGGCCCGCCCTTTTTTCGCCTCCACGGGCAGTATCTACCAGAAGACAATTTTTATTATAGATACTTCAGCAAGCATGGCAACAAAAGAAACCAATGGTACCCGGTTCGACCTGGCAAGGCAGAAAATTAACAATATGCTGGATAAAGCCCAGGGCAACTCTTCATTTATGCTTCTTTCATCTTCAAATTCCGCCAGGGTCCTGTCCAGTTTCACCAACGATAAAAACAAAATAAAACGTCTTCTGTCTTCGTTAAAAACAGAGGATACACCCACAGACCTGAACCCCGCATTATACCTGGCTTTCTCTCTTAAAATGAACCATCCCGACGCAGGCATTATCCTTCTGGGAGATAAATTACCCGACGATGATACCATCAACCTGGAAAAAGTGGAAAACTTCAATTTCATTCCCATTGGCGAGAAGGCCGACAACGTTGGAATTACATCTTTTGAAGTTTCGCGCACCTCCCCTGCCAGTTCTCCCCTGCTTTTTGTCAAAGTTGAAAATTTTGGAAACAAAGAAGCTGGCGGATTTCTGGAAATATTTCTGGGAGAAGATTCTATCGCCTTGAACGAATTGAACCTGAAACCTGAACAATCAGAAAGTTTTGTTTTTACATTGCCTGCTGATTATGTCGGGTTGGTAAAGGCTGAGTTATCAGAGCCCGATGCGCTGGAAACCGATAACCGGGCATACGGGCTCATGAAAGACCCCGGCGAATTTAAAATCCTTCTTGTTTCCAATGAAAATTTATTTCTGACAGGGGTATTAACGCTGATGCCGGGAGTGTCCCTGGATCATATCACTCCGGGAGCAATTGATTATAACACACTGGATGGTTATAAACTAGTAATCTGGAACGACACAACTTATCCCTCACCGGGCAGGGGTAATCATCTTTTTATAAACAGTTATGCCAAAAATGATACTTCTTCCGGAAAAATCGTGGAATATCCCAGGGTACTTTCCTGGGATCGAACCCACCCAATCCTGCGGTTTATAGATTTTTCGAATATTTCCATTTCCGCAGCGAAACCGGCGGAACCTCCTGAAAACTCAAAAGTTCTCATTGAAGGCCCGGATATCCCCCTGGCATACCTGGTTGAAGAACCGGGTTACCGGGGAATACATGTCAACTTCGATTTACTGGACAGCAACTGGCCCCTGGATCCTTCATTTCCCATCTTTTTCGCCAACATAATTAACTATCTGGGAAATCAATATCAGCTGTCCAGCGTTGAAACTCACAAAACCGGGGAGATACTTGTTTTTGACTTCCTGCCTGCCGATGCATCTATTGAGATAGAATCGCCCAGGCTTTTCTATAAACCTGGGTTAAGCCTGGTTTCGGGTTATAAAGCCCTGGAGCTCAAGAACGCCGGTGTTTACAGGGTTGAAACCGGCGAAAAAACCATGCAGATACCGGTAAACCTGGTTAATAATAAGGAATCACAAATTAAACCCGATAAGGAATTCAAGATTGAAAAGGAACAGGGAATAACCCGGCGGGCATCCCCCCTGATAAAGGAAATCTGGCCCACCCTGGCCCTGGTGGGTTTATTGCTGTTATTGCTGGAATGGTATGTTTTCAACCAACGCAGAGTATAGAAAGGTAAACAATTGCCCTACATAGATTTTACAAGGCCTCAGGCACTGATATTATTGCTCTTGTTGATACCGGTTTTTTACTGGTATAAGAATAGCATCGTTGACATGCCCCCGCTTCGAAGAAAGGTATCCATGGGCATAAGAATGATTATTATCCTGGCAGTGATACTGGCTATCTCCGGGCTTCAACTGAAACATAAAATACAGGATCAGTCAGTTCTTTTTCTTGTAGATTCCTCATTGTCGGTAACAGAACAGAAAAAAATATGGGCTCTTGATTTCATAAAGAAAAGCATGGAGAATAAACCGCCCAGGGATAAAGCTGGCGTTATTCTGTTTGGCAGGGATGCCCTGGTGGAGGAAACTTTAAGCCCCCGGTTAAAAATTACCCGCTTCTCTTCTATCATAGAGCCTGAACATACCGACATCAGCCGCGCGCTTCAGCTTGCCTCTGCAGTCTTCCCCGAAAATACCGTCAAACGTGTGGTTTTGCTAACCGATGGCAACCAGAATCTGGGAAATGCAGAAAAACAGGCGGAATTACTGGCTTCAAGGGGCATCGAGGTCAGGACTGTTGCCTACCCAACCCAGAAATTTTCCGAATTGATGATAAACCGGCTGGAAGCCCCCCCGGAAATTACCAGGGAAACCCCCTTCCTTATAAAAGTTGAAGTGGAAAGCTCCCTGAAAACTACAGGAATACTCAATGTTTACAGAAACAATACCCTTCTTGCAAGAGAAAAAGTGGAGCTTCAGCAGGGCAAAAACCTGTTTACCATCAAAGATACCCTGCAGGCCCAGGGCAATTATAAATACCATGCCATTCTCGAATCTTCCAGCGACAGTTATTCCCAGAATAACACCGGTGAAACCCTGGTAACTGTTCAGGGGAAACCTCAAATTCTGTATATAGCAGGCAGTTCCCACAGAGAACAACTGCTGGGAAGAATATTCAAGGAAAACAATTTCAATATAAAATTGGGTGACGTGGAAGACCTTCCCCTTACCCTGGCTGAAATGTCCCAATACAGGGCCCTGGTGTTTGATAACCTGGACGGGCTTTTATTATCCAACTCCCAACTTCAAATGGTGGAAAATTTTGTCAAGGATCTGGGCGGAGGGTTCATAATGATAGGAGGGGATGCCAGTTTCGGCCCCGGCGGTTATTACAGAACCCCGGTTGAAAATATTTTACCTGTTGATCTGGATATTCGCAAAAGAAAAAATCTCCCCACAGCAGCCCTTATTCTTTGCATCGATAAATCAGGAAGCATGTCAGAAGCTGCCGATGGGGTTGAAAAAATAGCTCTTGCCAGGGAAGCTGCCATCGCCACCCTTCATTTGCTGGGAAACAATGACAAAATCGGGGTGATTGGTTTCGATTCCGCTTCAAAATGGGTAACCATGCTCACCTATTCCGATAAAAAGAAAGAAATTGCCAATGAAATCGCCTCGCTGAGAGCCGGGGGAGGAACCAACATATATCCGGCCCTGGACTCCGCATATCTTGCCCTGAAAGACAGCCAGGCAATTGTAAAACATATAATTCTTCTATCTGACGGCAGGTCAGCTCCGGGTAATTACAAGGCGCTTACTCAGAAAATGCAGAACAAAAATATTACCCTTTCCACAGTGGGAATCGGGGCAGATGCCGACATGCCGTTTTTAAAGGAATTGGCCCAGCTGGGCAAGGGCAGGGTTTATTATTCGGAAAATGCGAAAAATTTACCCCGAATATTTATAAGGGAAACTTTTCTTGCCGGTAAAATGGCAATTGTAGAAAAATCTTTTCAACCACTTTATAAAACCCCTGCCGAGTTTCTGGAAGGCCTGGACCAAGCAAACTTACCCCAGCTTCTTGGTTATACGGTAACCACCGCCAAGCCCATAGCCACCACATCTCATTTTGCCAACGAGGAAGATCCCCTGCTGGCATACTGGCGAACCGGGTTGGGAAAATCAGTGGCATTTACCTCTGATGACGGGCTCAAATGGGGAAAAACCTGGTTAAAGTGGAAAGACTATGAAAAGTTTTGGGTACAGGCGCTTCGCTGGGTTATTCCCGATAACCTGAACGATAGATACTCGGTTGTTACCAGCCTGGAACAGAACAGGGGGAAAATTGTGATGGAAGCCCTGGATGAAAACGGAAATCCGGTTAATTTTCTTAACCTGAAAGCCCGGGTTGTTTCCCCATCGGGAAGAACCAACGAAATTGAAATTTCACAGGAATCGGTGGGTAGATATAAAGGGACTTTTTCAGCTTCCGAGGTGGGGACTTATCTTATCAACCTGGTGGAAGAACGGAATGGAGAACTGATTACCAGCAAGTTTCAGTCCTTTTCTGTTCCATTTTCGCCGGAATATAAGCAACTGGATAACAACCTTTACCTCTTGCAGAAAGTTGCCAATATCACCAACGGAGAGATGATACAGAACCCGGAAAAAGTGTTCGAAAAAAACCAGAAAGTGGTTTTTTATCCTCAATCAATATGGCCCGGCCTGCTTTTACTGGCATTATTTTTGTTACCCCTTGATGTGGCATCTCGAAGGGTTTATCTACCAGAAAATTTCTGGGACAGATTCAGAATTAAAAGAAAAGAAGTCTTGATTGAGCCCGAAACTGTAATAACCAGGGTATCTAAACTTAAAAACATAAAACAGGGGCTGCGGGAAAAGTATCAGGCCCCAGATACATCAGAAACAATTAACGTGTTAAAAATAAAAAGAAAAGAAGAAACCCGCCCACGACAAATTAATGTGAATATCGAAAAAACTCAACTGAAACCAGGAGAGATTTCTAAAAAAGGCCAAAGAAAAAAAGAAGAAACTACCCTGGGTAACCTGAAAAAAATAACCCGGAATTTTAGAAATAAGCATGACCAGAAAAAGAACTAACAGTATCAACCAGTGTAATTACTTCAAATACTCCATGGCGGTTTTAAGGTAATCCATACCTTTTTCCTGTAGTATCTGGCCAGCCTGCTGCTGTTCCCTGCCTGATTTTATCATATTCCTGGCTTCTTCCAGCAACTCGCCGGCAGTTCTTGCCTTTGCCATGCCCTCCAGTAATAATTTCTGGCCCATATCTTCAACGTCACCGATTTACTCCAGAAGAAGCATGCCTTCCTGTTCCTGCTGTTGCCCAATTTTCTCGAAATTTATTCCCTGATAAATATGCCCCAGCCCTTCTTCTTCCTGTTTTTGGGCTTCTTCAGATTGGGCAACCCCCAGGTTTATCTTCTTTAAACCGCGTTGCTTTTTTGCCAGCGCCTTGTCGGAAATTTCCAGCCCATCGCTGAACTTTTTATAACCTTTACGCTGGGTTTTCAAGTGCTTTCGACTTCTTTTTAAACCCCTCCGGGCTTTTACTGTCGAAGCCAGAACAGCATTGAAACCGTCTTCTTCCTGCTCCAGGCTCTTGTCATATGACTCCAGCCCTTCCTGCTGCAGTTTCTGTCCATGGCGGGTAAATTTCTCACCCCGGCTTATCAAATTAAAACCAGCCTGCTTGTCCTTTTCACCTTCTATTTTTGCAGCAGTTCCCTGATGTTTTAAAAGGTCAGCTTCTTTGTCGGCTTTTTTTGCAGAGTTTTTATCCTGCCCGGCGGAAATGTTCAACTCATCAGCTGTTTTTTTCTTTTTAGAAGCTGAATCTCTCTGGTCTTTTGCGCTGTCCTGCAAACCCTTCGCCTGTAACTTTAATTTACGGGCTTCCTGATTAAGCCTTACAGATTCATCATAGTCCTGGCGGGCCTGGGTAAAAAGAGACTGAGCTGTGTTCATATAGTTGTAAGCAGTGTTGATTTCCTGGGTTGATTGGTTTCTCAGCGCCATACCAGCAGTGAAAGTAAATGGGTTGGCCATGTAGAAATTACTCATGGTATAGTTTTGATACCCACGATGATACCAGGCATGGCTGGCATGTTTGAACCTCTGGCTCTGGCATAACTTCTGTGAGAACTGCTGATGCAGAATTTCTGCCTTATTCTCAAGTTCTTTTGCCTGCCTGAGCAAACCTGCAGCCTGTTTTTCCTTTATTCCGGCAGATTCTTCATCCTTGCCGGCGCTTGCTTCCAGTTGAGAAGCATTGGCAGCTTTCAGGCGGGCATCCCTTTCAAATTGAAAAGCTTCAGCCTTTTTTGCCGCAGATTTATCAAGTTTAATCTGAGCATCATTAACCCTGTCAAGCCCCTGTTCTACAAGGTGGCTCCCTTGCTTCTTAATCTTCAATCCTTTTTTCGATTTGCAGACACCCTTCTCCAGCTTCTGCAGTGCATTGTTCTGGTCCTCGAGTGCCCCAGGCCGGGTATTTATACCCTGCTCAATTTCCCGGCTGGTTTTTTTCTGAACTTCAAGATTTTTATCTTGACAACCCAGCCCTCTGGTAAGGGTTCCTAATCCGTTCATTTCCAAATCATGAGCAGTCTGGGATTCCCCCAGACCGCTCTGCATCATTCTGGCGCCGGCTTTTTTGTTTACCGCAGATTTTTCATCCAATTCCAGGCCTGAATCAACCATTGTTTTGCCCAGAGAGAGTTTTTCGTTTCCTTGTTTTTTAGTATCAGTACCTTTTTGGACCTGGCCAGCTGCTTCTTTTTTGTTTATGGAAGCATCTTCGATGATTTCGCGGGCAACCTGCTGTTTGTGCTCTGCGCATTTTTTCTGCTGCTCGGCATTGTCCTGTTTTAATTGTCCGCGCTTCTGGCTTAGCAAACCCTGCCTTGACAGGCTCCTCCCCTTTTCCAGAGTCTCCATGGCTTCGTCCTTCAGACTTTGGGCTGCCTGAAATACATCTTCACATTCCAATGCAGGTTTTTCTTTTTTCCCGACACCGGCAGAAGATGGCTCAAAATTAATCTCCGGCGGATTTACCGGGCCAATGATGCTATTTATATAATTATTTTCCATAGGCATGGAATTACCTCATCAAAAATATTTTTCTCACATGGTAATATTATCATGGTAATAATCACAAATCAAAGACTTTTTGTTAATTCTATGTTAACTGTTGGATGAAATATATTTTCAATAAGAAAAAAGGAGAATGGTATTTGATATTGAATATCATTTTCAAATAATTCCAGAAAAGGAAAATGGTTATTTATACAAAACATACTTTTATTGTGTTTATGAAAAACGAAAAATATAAATCAATACAGAAATTTATTGTTTTAATACTGGTATTCTCGGTATTGTTTTCTATTTACCTGGTTGCCACCCATAATCATCTGAATTGCAATTCTCACAAACCCGTTATTACCGGCAACCACCATCAACACCAAGGAAAAATTGCAATTCATTCCGAGTTCTGTTCAGTCTGTCAATTATTATGCATTTCCAATAACATAATTTTTAATATTTCATCATTTCTGGTATTAAAATTTGACAATTTTCAGAAAATTAATTACAGGGATGTAAGCTCCACCATAACTGTATTACGAAAGTTATATCCCTCCCGCGCCCCGCCTGCATAGTTAAGCATCAGCAACCAAGTTTAACTATGGAGGAAAAAAATGAAAAATAAACTTTTTTTAGTTTTAATTATTTTTGTATTTATTTTCTGTTCTACCAAATCACACTTTGTATTTGCAGAAAATAACAGTAAAGACAAAGAAGAAACAGTTACAATAAAAAAAGCCCAGCTGGAAACCCTGACGAAGAAAATGGAAACCATGGAGAGCCAACTCAGGAAATTGAAAGCTGAGCTTGAAGAGTTTAAGGATAAGCAGAAGAAAGAAGCATCCGGCAATGTAGATGATCTGGATGCCGAATTAAAAACATTACAGCAGGAGTTAGGGGGAGAAGCTGACACCGGGGAATCCGCTGCCACAGTGGCGCGCCAGACCCAGAGCATGAACCCCAAGATAAGTGTAGTTGGTGATTTTACCTGGCAAATCAATCACGATAAAAATATTGACGGCGGAAACGCTTTCAATTTAAGAGAATTGGAATTGGGCTTTGAAGATAATGTTGACCCTTGGAGTAAAGCTGCCTTTTATGTGGGTATGCATTCCCACAATGGTGATATCGCCATACACGTTGAAGAAGCCTACCTGGACTTCCATCGCATGCCCCTGGGGACTCAACTGAAACTTGGAAAATATTTTCTTCCCTTCGGCAAGGACAACCAGTTGCACCAGCATGCCCGCCCTTATGTGGATATGCCCCTGGTAAACAGAAACTTCCTCAGCTCCGAGAGCCTGGGGGGAACCGGCGCCCAGGTGAGTTATATGATTCCTCTTGGCAAGGTTTTTTCAGAAATCCAGGGCTATGCGGTAAAGGATGAAGGGAACCGGTCTTTTTCAGGCGGAGATTCAGGTAAACCCCTGTACGGCGGCAGGGCGAGAGTATTTGGCGATATAAGCGAGGCGTCAAATATCGAGCTGGGGTATTCGCATCTCAGAGGTTTCAACAATGCAGCTGCAACCAGGCTCACAAAACTTAACGGAATAGATATTACCTACCGTTGGAAACCCTTGAAACGCTCACACTATAATTCATTTCTGCTCAGAGGCGAATATCTGCACAGCAACAGGGCTGAAGCTAACCGGGTTATAAAGAATATGGGTTATTACGGCCTTGCGCAATATCAGTTGAATAAAAACTGGTATTTGGGAGCCCGTTATGATTATTCCGAGTTTCCTGGGCTTATCAATTCCCACGAAAAAGGCTACAGTGGAATTCTTACATATTTACCCACTGAATTTGCCTACTACAGGCTTCAGTACAACCATCTGGCCGGCAACTACAAGCCTCATCGCAACGAGTTATGGTTTCAAATCAATTTCATGATGGGCCCCCATGGCGTTCATGAGTTTTAGAAAGGCGGGTTATAACAATGAATAAAATCAAGTTTTTTCTGCAAATATTTACAATTGCTCTAATTTCTATTTTCATAAATTCATGTTCCGGGGGCAGGGCGGACGAAAGCACTCCCAACCAGGGGGCTTCTCAGGTAGAAATGCTGGTGGCTGTTGAAGGTACCGGGAAATTTACCACCAATACCGGTTATGAAATTGAACTTGAACAGGGCAGGATTTTCCTACAGCACCTGGAGTTTTCACCGGGTGAAAACAGCGAAGATGATGATCATGGCCACGAGCATATTCTGGAAACAGGACAAAAACATGAGCATGATCATGACTTGGGGCCGGAAACAGGCATTCATCTTGAAGGCCCATATGAAGTTGACCTGACCCTGGCCAATACAGACCTGGGTTATCATAATGCAAACCCAGGGACCTACACATCTTTTTCTTATTATATTCACCCTCCTGCAGAACATAACCATGCAACCAGGGATAAACACGAGCATTCCCTCACTTCATTACAGATGGAAGGCCATATAAAAAGAGAAAACAAGGAATATCATATGCATCTGGAGTTGCCCATGGAAAAACTTCTTACCAGAGAAGTAAACCTGGAGCTGGAGTTTGGGAAATATAAGCGGGCGCAGTTGGTTCTTGAATTGAGAAACTGGTTTACCGGAATTAATTTTGAATCTGCAGATATCGAAAACGGAGAGCTTCATATTAACCACGATGAAAACAAAATTTTAGCTGACCAGATTGAGGCTAACATTATTCAATACAATCAATTACATATTCTGGAAGATGAATAACGGAGGAAACAAATGAAAAAATTAAATACAACCCTTTTGTCAATTATATTCATACTGGTTTTTACTGTCGGAATTTCACCGGCTTGGGCAAAACTGAACGTTGTAACCACCACTCCGGACCTGGCGGCAATTGCCAGGGAAATAGGAGGCGGAAAAGTGGAAGTAAT
>CAZSLZ010000040.1:0-21709 GCA_964607865.1 uncultured bacterium | reverse complement strand
CCCCCATTCCAAATGGGGAGAGATCGCCACGCATCCTTACGGATGCCCGCGATGAAAAATTTTCTTGATGGTAAGAAAACGTGCTGATGGTTATGAAAAAGGGCTCTGGTTTAGTACTCAACTTTCTTACCAGAAAAAAGATTAATAACTATTTACCCTGGTTCCATTGGCTTGTTCGGGTTTTTCAGAATTTTCGCCATCTTTTTCCTCAGGTTTCGGGCAGGAGTCCTTGCCCAATACGATGGTATAATCCAGGGTTAAATCAGAATTTTCAGACTCTTTATAAAAACTCCTTGCTTTTTCTGTGCCAATCTCTTTTTCAAGTTTTCTGGTAATTTCAGGATTAATAAAGTGATCGATTATCTCGGTTCGTTCCATTGTATCCACATCAGCATTTGTTACTTCTACCACATTATATCCCTGTTCTTTCAGCTTATCGGAAACAAGGCCTCCCAGCCCGTTCACATCACAGCCATTAAGAACCCTGACCCAGGTTTCTTGAGGAGGAATCGCTGCAGGATCTTTCAATATGCGAGCCACCAGCCGGTCTTTAATTGTCTGGTTGGGAATTATAACCATGCTGCCGGAAATCACCTCATCTTCTCCCCGTATTATCCCCTTTACAATTTTGTTTTTATTAAAGTCTTTATATGCCCTTGCCAGATCTACCAACTGGTTTATATTAAGATCGGTTTCAATATTTTCTTTTATTACTTTGGCGATTTTATCAATGTGCATTATGTGGTTGGGTTTTTTAAGCTCATTAACTAGTGCCTTTACAAACTGCTGCTGCCTGCGGATCCTTCCCCAGTCGCCTTCTTCATCATGGCGAAACCGGGCATAACCCACCGCCTGCTCTCCATTCAATCTTTGGGGCCCTTTTTTCAAATGAATATGTAAATTGCCCCAGTTATCATCGTAATCCATATCCTTTTCCACATTCACAGGCACACCGCCTATGGCATCCACAAATTCCTGGGCAGCCTTGATTTTTAACAGAACAAAATAGTCAACTTCTATTCCCAGAAAATCAGAAACCACCTGCCGGGCAGCCTCTATTCCTTTTTCCTTTGCCAATTCGTAGTCATAATCGGAATCGGCATAAGTATCCCAGAACGCATTTACATATACCGAATTGATCCTGCCATTGCCGTATTTGTCATCAAGAAATACCCAGGTATCCCTGGGGATGGAAAGAATGCCCAGCCTGTCAGCTTTTTTATTTACATTTAAAAGAAATATCGTATCGGTACGAGAGCCTTTATGGTGCAGAATTCCCTTTTCGTCTCTGCTTTCGTCTAGGCCCAATACCAGAATTACCAGGTTATCCTTATTTTTGAAAGCAACTTCACCTGCAGGGGAACTTAAAATTGGGCCAATTTTAAATCCCTCATCACCTTCTTCATGTTTTATGAAATATTTATAAACGAAAAAGCCGGCGATAATTAATAATAAAACCAGAACAATGAGTCCGGTTTTGGGCTTCTTCTTCATAAACAACGGTTTTTCGTTCATCAGGAAACTCCGTGATTCTGCTATTTGCTTTCATATTTTACAAAAAGAACAAAAAGCCTTTTTCAAACAGCTTGTAATCTCGACCTCTATTACTTGATATTGTAAAAATAATCCTTTTTTTCTTTCCATATTCGTTTTTACAGGAATTAAGAGAAAAATAAAAAAATATAATTAACGATAATGAGGTTATGAATATGAAAACATCAAAAAATACTTATCTGATCTTTCTGGTCGGTTTTATCCTGGTTTTTGTTCTTACTCCGGGATATTGTTCTTACCCGCTTTCTGAACAACATATTGTTTCTGCTGTTGAAAAAGTTGAACCCTCGGTGGTTTTCATAAAAACCATCTGGATAGACCGTTATGGCCGTACCCAAGTGGGTATGGGTTCGGGAGTAATTATAACTGATTCGGGCTGGATTATCACCAACGCCCATGTAACCAGAAATGCCAGAAAAATTTTTGTGACTCTTAACGATGGGCGAACAGTCCAGGCCGCTGAATGGAAGGCCCAGCCCGAAGAAGATATAGCTGTAGTGAAGGTAAGCGCTCAGAATTTACCAGTGGCGCCCATGGGTAATTCCTCAGGCTTGAAGAAGGGCCAGGTTGCCATAGCAATAGGCAACCCCTGGCGGTTTGAATCCACGGTTACCGTGGGGTGTATCAGCGCAACCGGCAGGCAACTGGAAGCTGGGAGCCTGGTTCTGAAGGATATGATCCAGACTGATACCGCCATTAACCCCGGAAATTCCGGTGGCGCGCTGGTGAACTCCCGTGGGCAGGTTATTGGCATAAACACCCTGGTTTATACCGGTTCGGGTTCTAAATTTGCCCAGGGCCTCAGTTTTGCCATACCCATAAACCAGGCTGTCAAAATCGCCAACAGCCTTATTCAGAAAAGGGAAAGCGTACAGCAACCCTGGCTGGGCGTCAGCGTCATCAACGTTACCCCACAGATGAACCTGGGAATTAATTATGGAGCTTTAATAACCGGCTTCCCCCCTTATTCGCCTGCCAATAAAATAGGAGTTCAAATAGGAGATGTAATTGTGGCACTGGATAGTTATAAGGTGAACAACTCAAGCGATTTGCGCAACATATTGTTCAGGTACAAGCCCGGCGATGCCGTTACAATTACCGTGGTTAGAGGGAATAAGAAATTAAGGGGTAAAGTAATATTGGAAGGAATGAGACAGTAATGTTTATGCAGACACCCAGAATTATGAACGAAGAATTATGGGAGATGCACCTATCCCGGCAGTTTTACTGGACCAGGAAATTACGGGAAATGCTTTATGATAAAGTAAACTTGAAAGACCGGAAAAGAATTCTGGATGCCGGATGCGGTATAGGTTTGATTTCAAAAGAAATGCACGAAATTTCAGGCGGTGAGGTTCACGGAATAGATTTCAACAGTAAAATTCTGGAAGTGGCGGAGAAGAAATTTCCAGAAGGCAATTTTCAGCAAGGTTCAATCGAAGATATTCCCTTTGAGGATAATTTTTTTGATGTAGCTTTCTGCCATTTCGTCCTGATGTGGGTCAAGAATCCTTACAAGGCCATTGGCGAACTGAAACGGGTAACCAGGCCCGGAGGATGGATTGTTTGCGCCGCCGAGCCTGACTATGGCGGAAAAATTGACTACCCCGACGATTACGGCGGTGTAAACGCCAGCATTCGGGCTTTGCAAAGCGAGGGCGCCGATCCCTTTTTCGGCAGGGTTTTAAAAGCAACTTTCTCAGAAAATGACCTGAAACCCGAAATGGGAGTCCATGCAGATTTATGGGACGACGAAACTATGAAAAAAGAATTTGAACATGTCTGGGAATTCTCAGCCAAAACTGCAAAGGGAAATATGATGAAAAACTGGGTGAATACCATAAAACAAAGAGATAAGGAAGCTATCGAAAAAGGACAGCGGGTAACATTATTGCCCCTTTTCTGGGGTATTGCCCAAAAATAAATATGTTAATAAGTAAAATACAAGATAAACTGGAACGCTTACTGCTCATTTGCCGGGAAGAATGGAAACCACTGAGCTGGCTTCTGGTCCTGAATTTCATCCTGGCTTCCGGCGCAATTATTGCATTCTCGGTAATTAATGCCTTGCTGATTATTCAAATAGGATTCGAAGCTATACCCCGGGCTCTTTTAATCTCAGGCCTGGTACTTCTGCCTTATCTCATTATTTATAATTATCTTGAAAGCAAAGTAAGCAGAAAAGCCCTGATTACCGGCAGTTTTGCCCTGTATGCTGTTGCGGTGGCTTTTGCAGGCCACACTCTTACTATGGAAATAAATAATTACAGGTTATTAATGACCTTGTATGTTCTTTCCACATCCATTGCCCTGCTGGTTAACCTTCAATTCTGGTCCGTTTCCAATTCAATATTCAATCCGCGGCAGGGAAAAAGGCTCTTTCCAATCTTAAGCATGGGAGGGGCCTTGGGAGCCCTCATCACCGGCTTTTCTCTGAGCCTTATTACAAATATTGTCGAATCGCCCATCACACTTTTATATATATGGGCAGGCCTGTTCGTTATATGCAGTTTAATCACCATTATTTTCTACAAACCCGTACAACACTTAAAACCTGAAACTGTTTATGAACAAAGTTTTCTGAAAAATACACTGGAAAGCTTTACTGTTATAAAAACCATACCTGTTATGAAAATCATGGCTCTCATAATTTTCATCATGTCTGTAGTTTCATTCATTATTTATTTCCAATTCTATCGGGCTGTGGGCCAACAGATACCCAATGCCATGAATTTCATAGGGTTTGTGGGAAACTTCAACGGAATACTTAACCTGGGAATTATCATTATGCAGTTGTTTCTTACAGCCAGGGTTATTGGAAAAATGGGGATAACAAACTCCCTCTATATCCACCCCGCCCTGCTTTTTTTTCCGGTAATCGGAAACCTGTTCTTTCAGAACTCTTTTATCCCCCCGGCGGTTTTTGGCAGATATGTAGATCTTCTTTGCCAGGAAACATTCTTTAAAACTGCCTCAGAAGCCATTTACGGCGCAGTGAAAGATGAACTGCGGGAAAAGGCCATGAGCTTCATCAAAATTATTGTAACCCCCTTTTCCATGGGGTTGGCAGGTTTCAGCCTTCTTGCCTTTATAAAATGGCAGACGGAATCTGCGCTGCTGGCAATTAATATTCTACTTCCTTTCGTTCTTATCATCTGGATTATAGCAATTTATTATCTGAAAAATTTATATATTGAAACCCTTTTCGGAAATTTTGTTAAGAAGGAAGAAAAAAAACTGGACTCATACAGGGCAATTTCCCAATTGGGCGGTGACGAAACCCTGCGTCTGATTAGAAGGCCCCTGCAGTATGGAAATGACAATTTAAAAGAGTTTGCCCTGAAACTGGCGGGAGAGCTTAAAATTAAAGTTTTGAAGAACGACATGCTGGAGTTTCTTGAGAATCAGAACCCGAAACTTCGCAATGCTGCCATTGAATCTTTAGGTAAGTTTGAGGATAAGAAACTCTTTCCCCGGCTGATGAAAAACTATAAAAATGAAAACCGGGAAATAAAACTGCAAATATTGAACAGCCTGCGACAACTGGATAGAGACAGTTTTTACATAAACGCCCCCCTGCTTCTGGTAGAAGAGGAAGATTCCCTTATCAAATGCAAGCTCCTCGACTATACGTGGAGCCAGAAACCTCTTTTATACAGCCAGCAGGAAATATTTAAAGGCCTTCTTAAAACTGCTGACCCCGACGTAAAAGCCTGTATGGGGAACAGTTTAAAATACGACAAAGAACATAATTTCAAAGAAATTACCCTGGAATTATTAAACGACAAAAACCCCAATGTGGTGCTTAATACGCTGAATTCACTTGAACAGAACACCATGCCCGAAGCTGCAGAAAAGTTAATTGCCCTTCTTGCCCATTCTAACAATAAAATAGCCGGGGGCGCCATGAATGTTCTTATAAAGGGAAAACAAAAGACCATCCCCCAGGTAAGGGAAAGTATATCACCTGAAAATTCAAACCAGGTTTTAAAAAGAAAATACTTTATACTGTCCTGCTCAAAAAACTTAGAAGACAACGCCTTTTTCCTGGAGCAGGTTTCCAAACACCCTCCTTCAGTAATTAAATCAGGTCTGAAAAATTTCACTTTCAACCTGTCAGCTCTCAGAACCTTTTCCAGAGATGAGCAGAAAATAATTGGAAATTTTATTAATGTAAAAATAGAGCAGTTGGAAAATGAAAGTTGCTCAGCACTGGCCTTAAAAAAACAATTTGAAAACGATCCGGAAAACGTTAAATTCTATGAAATATTAAAAATATTATTGAAGGAGCGTTTTCTGCTTCAGAAAAAGATTATAATTCTGGGCTTGCATCTTTTGTACCCGGAAGAGAAGATTTTAACCCTCTACAAAAGTATTTTTTCAAGGAATACCCGAAAAAAAAACATTGCCCTGGAAGTGTTGGACAACATACTTCCTATAGAAACCAAAAACCGGGTTATTCCTTTATTTGAAAAAAACAGCCTGGAATCTGCTTTTACTGAAACAGCAAAGAATTGCGACAGAAATATTAATAATATTCAGAAAATTCTGGAATTATTTTACAAAACTTCCGAGCCCCTGATCGTTTCCTGGGTTTATTTTACCGCGGGGAAACTGGGAATTAAAGAATGGGAACCTGAAATTAAAAAAGGAACAGAATCAAAAAATTTAATTATCTGCGAGCATGCAAAGCAGGCTCTGGTGTATTTAAATAACTTCGAAAACAGGTGATTTTATGCTGTCAACATTGGAAAAAATATTATTCATTCAACAGATATCCTTATTTAAGAACCTCTCAGCTTCCGAGCTTTCCATTCTTGCCCAGAAAGCTGCAGAAGTGGGTTTTTCCAAGGGACAAACTGTCTTCAGGCAGGGAGAGCCAGGAGATTCTCTTTATATAATTCTGGGAGGCAAGGTAAGAGTTATTAAGGAACTGGAAAAAGAAAGGAAAACCGTTGCCATTCTGGAGGAAAAAAACTGCTTCGGAGAAATGGCAATATTAAGCGACGAAGAAGAAAGAACAGCAACTATTGAAGCTGCGGATACCCTGACCCTGCTGAAAATCAAGAAAGCAGATTTTCATGAGCTTATTCTTCAGGAGCCGGAAATGGCTTTTGAAATTTTTGATATATTAATTGACCGTCTGAGAGATGCAACCGAAATGTCGGTAAAGCAAACAGCTGGGCCCAAGGCAAATGAATAAATAATAGATTGTAATAGAGGAAAACATTATGAACAAGATTTTTGATGCAATTATTATCGGCGCCGGCAGCGTGGGCACCCCCCTGGCTGCGGAGCTGTCAGGCCAGGGAATGGAAGTCCTGGTAGTTGAGAAAAACCCCTCGCCGGGACAGGGCCAGAATAAAGCTGCCATAGGCGGAATCAGGGCGACATTTTCAGATCCGGGTAAAATCGAAGTTTGCCGGATCAGCCTGGAGCTTTTATCTACCTGGAAAGAACGCCATGGGGACGAACTGGGCTGGATTAAAGGGGGTTATCTGTTTCCGGTCTTTTCAGAAGAACTGGAAAACCAGCTGAAAGACCTGCTGAAAATTCAACATGAACATGGCCTGAACATAGACTGGGTCAGCCCAGGCCGGGTAAAGGAATTGGTTCCGGGAATAAACGACGAGAACTTACGGGGAGGCACCTATTCTCCTGACGACGGCAACATTTCCCCTCTCAGGGCAGTCAATGCTTTTCACAGGCTGGCAAAAAACAACGGAGTAACCTTTCAATTCAATGAGCAAGTAACCGGCGTTCTTGCAGAAAAAGAGAAAATGCAGGGAGTAAAGACCGATAAGAATACCTATTATTCAAATGTGGTTGTAAATGCAGCCGGCGCCGATGCCAGAGAAATTGGCAAAATGTCCGGCCTGGATATTCAGGTTTTTCCCGATATGCACGAAGCAGGCATAACCGAGCCGGTGAAAAAGTTTTTTGACCCCCTCATTGTGGACTTGAGAAAACGCCCCGGTTCTGCAAACTTCTATTTTTACCAGAATTTCTGGCATAAAATTGTATTCTGTATGACTCCGGATCCACCCTTATGGGGAGATAACCGGCAGAATTCTTCAGATTTTCTCCCCCAGGTTTCCCGCAGAATGATAGAAGTAATACCCAGGCTGAAAAATATAAGAATAAGACGTACCTGGCGGGGGCTTTACCCTATGACTCCAGACGGCATACCCATTGTGGATAAAGTCAGGGAAATTGAAGGGCTTTATCTTGCAGTAGGGCTTTGTGGGCAGGGGTTGATGCTGGGGCCGGGCCTGGCAAAAAACCTGGCATCCCTTATCATGAAAGGAAAACCGGTAATAAACCCGAGAGTTTTCGACGACTTCAGTTTTTATCGTTCCTATCACGGAGCAGTTGAAATGCTTAAATAGCTATTATTAAATATTATACTATCATACTATTGAACCCCCACCTTTCCCCTGTTATAATTAATACGAGGTGATATTATGAAAGGCAAGGGTTTTACCCTAATCGAGCTTATGATAGTTATTGCAGTAATATCAATTCTGGCATCTATTATCATTCCCAATATTGCCAAGGCGCGTTCCAAGGCACAATTCACAGCCTGTGTGGAGAATTTAAAATCCATATCCACATCATTGGCAATGTATGTGGCAGATGTAGGCAACAATAATGAAGCTCATGAATTCAGTTCATTAATTCCGGCCAGCCCTCTTTTTCCAGATTATATTCCCAACCCCCCTGTATGCCCCACCAATGCAGATACCGGGTATTATGTTTGTTTTAAAATATGGAATAATGAAGTTACAATGGCAACGTACTGTAATTCCTGCTGTGACGGACACCCGGAAGTTGCAGAAGCCGCCTGTGGCCCACTGAGATGGTGCTCCCAGTCCAGAAATGGTGGACACACATCGGGATTCTGCCCGCCACAGATTTTTGAATACTGAATTTTCAAATCGTATTTAAATTTACAACAGATGTTTACATTTTGTTAACATCTGTTGTTTATATTTATGCTAAAATGTTTATTGGGGTGTTATACTGAAAAAATTGCAGGCAAAAATAAGGTTGAATCTTTGTGGGGATTTAAAATAATTTTTATAAGTTGGCAAGAAATGCAGAAGCACAGCTCATTTTTTTGAGTAAAAAGAAATAATTGCAGTTGGTATATTTTTCTGATTCAGTTTTTATTAAACGGTTAACGGGAGGTTTCAATGGGAGGAATTATCAGCAGTCTTTCTCAGGGAAGGCTGGGTAAAACCCTCAGATATGTTGCTCTGACCGCTGCCCTTACCACAGGTTCGGGCATCGGCCAGCAGGTCATGAATTATATGGACAGCCGGGATACCACTGCCGATATAGTGGAAGTGGTTCAGACCGACGCTGATAGGCCTATGATAGAAAACATGAACTTCCAGCAGCTTGCCCAGGCTTCTGGCGCAACCAGGGCTGCTGAAGCTGAGCCCGGCGCAACAGGCCAATTGGAAGAAGAAGCACAGCCCCAGGTTTCTTATGAGCTGAAAACCGGTATTCGTGACGAATCCAGGGCAATCAGAGGGCAGAGCATAGATGACGTGATGGTAATGCCCGGAGAAATGGAATCTGCGCCTTTAGTGGGTTATGAATTCGGCCAGAATGGATCCCGTTTTCCCACCAGCATAAGACAAACCTCCAACAACCCGGTTACTCTGACAGCTATAAACGCAGTTCAACAGGAATCAATGGAAGATGTTTCCATAAAAATGTCAGGCCAAACAGTTCAGAGTTTAATCAACTCTATGAACGGGGAGCACCCCGCCCGCCAGGCTATCAATGAAAACATTGATAATGTTGATACTCAGATGGAAAGCCAGCTTGAAAACCTGGGCGAAATTTCGGGGTCGGTTCTGGCATCGGTGAGGGCGCCCCTGCCTACCGATGAAAAACCCATGTTCTACATGGGTGTTCCTAACCTGGGCAGCAAAGATTTTTATAAGAACCCCACCGACGGCAGTAACTGGACCATTACCAACCCAACGGGAACAGACCTGGGTTCTGTGAGAGAAGAAAAAATTCCAATTTCCATTGGTTACAACCTGAACCAGCAGGCACCTGATTTCAAGGTGGAAAGCCGGATGTTCACGCCTGAACAGGAGCCGGCGCCACCCTCCCAGGATAAAGCATATGTGTTTCTAATGGGGGTAAAATCCACAGTAAGCTCAGAAAAAGCATCGATGAGTTTTTCAGGAAATGTGGATTTAACCCAGGACCTTGACGGCAAGGCAACCCAGGCCAAGATGGACAGGCTGGCAGAAATTATGCAGAATGGAAGCCCAGAGCAGGTTAACCGGGCTTCATCGCAGGTGCTTACCCTTAAAAACAGAATGCTGGAATCCCAACAATTGAAAGGCCGCACTGACAAGGCCGGCGTCACCGAAATGGTCGGCAATGTCATAGGCAGCCAGGATAAAGAGTTTGATGTCAGTGTAAATTTTGATACCGGCAGGCCTCTCACCGAAGCCACCCACTACTTTTGGCTTGGGCCCGATAAAGACGGCGACAACAAGGCTGATTTATATGTAACCCAGGAAGTAAATGCTTCCGGGCTGCAAAGTATTTCTGTGGGTGATATGAATATAAGGGCAGCTGAAGGCACACAGCCCGGTAACAGTATTTTAAAATTCGGCAAGGAAAAAGTTGACCAACAGATTCACAAACAGATAGACAGCCATATTCGCCAGCAGGAGGGTATGCTTAAGCAGATGGTTCAATACGGCATCCAGGAATCGGCTAAAGGTGCCCTTCCGGGCATTGACGAGATGGTTAATAAAAAGTTCGCCGAACAGTTAACCAAAGTTGGCCAGATGGAACATGGCTTCCAGCAGGATGATTTCAGCAAAGACTTCCAATCGCGTATTAACGGGCTGGAAGTTGTTAACCAAGACGGCCAGTCGTATGTAGTCGCCAAAGTTGATATTGGCGACAAATCCGTTGACGGCTTAAAGGAAAGTTTTGCCCGCCATGTGGATTCATCCCGGGAAACAGTAGAAGCCGGCAAAATACTGGTAACCGCTGACGGCCATAATATAAACCAGATGTTAAAAGACCGGAGCGAAGGCGGTGGTGTCAACTGGGGTTCTATGCTGGAAAAAGTCGCCGGGAGCAACGATATAGTTGAAGGCATTGAGTTCAACAAGGATACCCAGGGGAGAACAGTCTATCCAAGAATAATTATGGAAGATGGCAAACCCTATGTAAATGTGGATGTTACCGTTAACGTCGGGGGCATTAAACCAGTAAAGGCAGTCAGTGATATTTCCGGCGGAGCTTCAGGCATGGTCAGCGACGGCGTGGGCGCAGTTTCCGATGGAACTATTGGCCAATTGGGAGAACCCGGAAGAGTCGCCAGCGGAGTAGTTAAAACACCCTTTAAATTGATTGACGGGCTCGTCAAGGGTACCGGCGAGATTTTAAGTGGAACTGTGGGGAAAGTAGTTGATGCAGTACCTAACGGAACCACCGGATCCAGGGTTCCCCTGAATTTAAATATACCAGTAGAGGTGTCGGCAGAAGACGGGAAAATTGATTTACAGGCCCATGCCAGAGGTATGCAGGTGGAGGGTTCCCGTTTCAAGGTTGAAACCAAAGCTTACGACCTCATACCAACCCGTATTATCGCCGGGGCGCTGGGCAGTTTAACCGCAGAAATTGCCCAGGACGATCTGCTGTCTCACGACAAACCCCTGATGGAAAAATCTGTAGATTTACAGAATAAAGGCATTAATTTAGAAGATGCCAGAATGATTGACGGTGGTAAAGACCAATATGGCGACACCGTTCCCATAATTAAAATTCAAGCTTCACCCAATGCCAATTTCCATCAGGCAATTTTTGGTAATTTGAACCTCGGCAATTAATTTCAATCTGGCCCTAGTGCCAGTTTTTTGTATCTTATAAAAAATTTAAAATTTTTTTTATTTATTTTTAATTTTTACTTTTATTCTATTTTAAATTATGCTAAACTATTAAAAATAAAAAAATAGGGGAATTATTATGAAAATAGGAATTATTTCTGATACTCACGACAATATCATTATGATTGAAAAAGCAGTAGAGCTTTTCAACAAGGAAAAGGTTGACCTTGTTATGCACGCAGGCGATCACGTTGCGCCTTTCACAGCTCTGGTATGGGAACGGCTCAAATCCGATTTTCTTGGGGTTTACGGAAATAATGACGGTGACAAAGCACATTTAAAGAAAATGATTCGTAAGGTGGGTAATGTATATGAACGGCCCCACGAATTCATTATCGAAGGAAAAAAAATTCTTATGATGCACGAACCCGATGATTTGGATCAACTGGTGAAATCGGAAGAATACGACATAATTATTTATGGCCACACCCACAGACAGAAGATATATAAAGAAGGAAAAACCCAGGTAATAAACCCCGGTGAAGGCTGTGGTTGGATTTCCGGTAAAGCCACGGCAGTTATTTTTGACACAACAACCAATGAAATTGAATCATATTTATTAGGAAAAAATCCAATTCAACCATTAGCGGATTGAATATCTGAAGGGAGGACTCGTTATTAATACTGCAATACGTTACGACAAAAAAATTCCCACTATGCCCATAGAGGGCAGCAGTACCGATAAGGGAATTACCATTGAACTTACCGGTTTCTCCGGAGACTTTCTAAGAACCTGTTTCTTTTATAATATCCCGGATAATAATCATGATTATGTAATAAAAGATGCTTTTTTAATTGAAGACCAGGAAAGAATCCATTGCCTTTTTTCTTCCCATAGAAAAATAGACAACGGTGAAAAACTCACCTGGATAGAATTCAGCGCTATTCCCCCTGACACCAGAAAACTGGAGCTGCATATAACCAAGTTACAGCACTCCCCCACAGAGGGCGCTTTTAAACTGCGGGGAGATTCTTTTGTGGACCCCTGGGCGCCAGCTTTAAAACACTCCAGGGAAGTTTTCAATAAAGTTGTGGGCTGGTCCCGAAACTCCAGGGGCCTGACTCATACCCAGGAGGACTGGGAAGTCAGCGGCAGCTGGGAATATGAACTTCATCTTGGCCAATGGGATGATGATAAAAAAGATCGGATTAAACCTCTGGATTTTCACCTTACTTTTGGAAGAGAAACGGTTCACTTTCTGGAATTCCGGAACAGCAATACAGGAGCTTTTATAGCATTTGAATCCTGCGATGAGATAATGAGAAAAATGAGAAATAATTTCAGGGAAGAAATTTTTAACCGTTTCAAGGAAGCTGAGAGTATGGAGGAATTTGAAACTGAACTTTCAATAATCGGTTTGAATAAGGGGTATATTCCTGTCCAGTTAAACCTGAGCCTGAAGGATAACAGCAAAAAGGTAAGGTATTTGCCCGACTTTATAGATTCAGTGGGAGTTATTAACAACCGGATTTATAATTTTTTCGATGACTGCATTAGATCAGATCAACTGGAAATTCTCATCGATTCAGTTTCAAATTTGAAGCTGGATTCCCCTATGGTGTTTGAGTTCGACTTCACCAGCATTCTTCATGACGAACCCCACACTTTTGACATCGATACCGGTTCACTGCACTTAAAAGGAGAGATTCACTTCAGTGACATTGTTATGGTTGACGGCCATACCCGGCTTACTTATACCACAAAAATGAAAAAAAATATAGATTGCCTGGTTTTTGAAGATGCCAGCCTGTCAATTCAACAGGGAGATGATTTCGGAGAGGAAATTCCCACTATGGGTAGTAAAGTACCTCCCAGAACCTGTAGAAAAAGGATAAATAATTTAGAATTTGCGACCAATATAAAGTTAGATTCCGAAGAGAATAGAAAAATAAAGCTGACGGTTTACAGTGTAAACGTAAAACTGAAAGATCCTATAAAACTTGGTTTTGAGGTCAGTTAATGTAAGGGGTATAGAAATGAAAAAACTGCCGGACTGGGCACCGACTGTAATAATTTCAATAATAGTCTTCCTATCTGCGTATTTTCTGGGTTCCCTGGTTTCAAACATAGCTCGGATGAATTTTGTGGTACCCCAGAGTATTACCCTGGCCCGGGAATCAGTAGAAAACGCAGACGCAATCAAACCCCTTTCATTTTACGAGAATAGAATCACACCTATTCTGGGTACCGCCCCGGAACAGCCGAAAAAGAATAATGAGGAAAACAGCTCAGATAAGAACGAGGAAGACGCCCCTGAAGATAATATGAATTGGAAACAGATGTTAAATGACAACAATTCAGGGATTAAACTGACAGGAACCGTGGTTGGCCCGGATACAAGCCTGGCTTTTTTCAATATACGAGAAGAAAATATTTCTCTTTATTTTCAACAGGAAGTCGGTGGTTACAGAGTTGACTCTATTCTCAGGGATAGCGTGGTTTTTGTGAATGTAAACGATGAAAATGAGTTTTACGAACTGCGTCTTTTTGGCGAACAGCAGGGGCATGCCAAAAAGACAGCATCGCCTGTATCGGTGGCACCCGGCACCAAAAAGGGAAACGACGAGCTGGATGATATTATTTCATACCAGGGCAACAAGAGAGTCGTTGACAGGCGTAAATTTAACGCATTACTGAAACCTCCGTCCCGTCTTGCCAATGAAATCAAATTCATTCCTTTTTCCAAAGACGGCCAACCTTACGGTATAAAAATCAGTTACCTGAAACCCCGGTCCTTCTTTACCAAAATTGGATTAAAATCTGGAGATATCTTAATAAAAACAAACAAGAAAGTTTTAAGTTCTGTGGAAGATTCGTTTTAGGCCTACCAAGCCTTCAGAAATGAGGACCATCTTACCCTGGAAGTGGACAGAACCGGCAAAATAGTTACATTTCCCATGGAATTTAGATAATAACAAATAAAACAGGAGTACGAGGTAAACAAATGAAAAGACAAGGATTCAATTCCGGAAGAAAACAGAAAGGTTTTACTTTCCTTGAAATTATTGTTGTGGTTGCTATCCTGCTTTTGCTGGCAACCATAGTTGTGGTTAATTATGGCGGAAGGATGGAACAGGCCAAGATTGATAAAGCTACCATTCAAATTTCCGAGTTATCGAAAGCTCTGGAATTATACAGAATCGACAATGGCTTTTATCCTAGCACCGATCAGGGCCTGGATGCATTGAAAGAGGAGCCCGATTCGGACCCCGAGCCCAAAAAATGGAAGGAATACCTGGATACTGTCCCCAGAGACCCCTGGGATAACGAATATATTTACATACAACCAGGAACCCATAAGAATTTCGACCTTTTCTCCTACGGCCCCGACGGCGTGGAGAGTGAGGATGACATAACCAATTGGAACAAGGAAGACGAAGAAAATTAAATTACATTAACCATAACTGTTATCTGGTTGCAAATCTGCAACTTTTTTTGAGATATTTTTATGGAAACAACAAAAATTATAACCGACCACATATTTGTTTTTTTCCTGGCTATATTTCTGGGTGTTATAATAAGCCGGATAAAAGTAAAAGATGTTTCTCTGGGAACAATGGCTGTTTTAATCTCCGGGTTGATTCTGGGGACATTCGGTTTCAAACTTCCCGATTTTGTTAAGAATTTCGGGATAATTTTATTTTTATATGCCTTAGGGGTTCAAGTCGGGCCCAATATTTTTTCTATTTTCAAGAAAGAAAACATAAACTACTTCTGGCTTTCATCACTATTTTTCGGCCTTTCAACAGGAATTTACATAATACTTGCCAGAATTATGGGGTTAAGCCGAGAGCTTGCCACCGGGATTTATTGTGGCATTTTAAGCAGCGCCACAGCTCTTGCAAATATCATAAGCACCCACCCCAGCCCTTCTATGAACCTGTCTTTCAGTTTATCCTATCCCCTTTCTCTTTTCATTTATATTTTGTTCATACTTTTTCTGATTCACTATTTTAAACTTCAGAATATTTCTTCAGAAAGCCTTGATATAAAAGTAGATAACCCCATAAATATAAAAAAGGAAGAAATAGTAAAAAAAAAGATTATAGTTACAAAAAGCAAAAAGAAGCCCCATATAGATCAACTGGAAGATAAATTCGGGGTTGTTATTTCAGAGTTGAATCGGGGCATGAAGTCCGAGTTGCCCAATCATGACGATAAATTAAAGAATAACGATGTTATCCTGGTTGAAGGTTATGAATCCAACGTAAACCAATTTGAAAAAGAAACAGGCAAAGTAACCCAGGGAGTATTAAAAAGAACCGACAGCATATCTTCAGCCCCCATACTCCTTACAAACAGGGACATTGGAGGCAAGACAATTCAGGAAATTCAGCCCAAGAAACGATTCAACTGCCTTATTACCAAGATATGGCGTTCAGGAGTGACTATTCCGGCACCTGGTTCCTGGGTAAAACTGGAAATCGGCGATACACTGGTGGTAACCGGTGAAAAAGAAAACCTTGAACAATTTGCCCATTACATCGGCAGAACAACTCTTAACGTGGACGATCTGGATTTCTTCTCCATGAGCCTGGTAGTCTTACTGGGCATAATATTAGGCCAGTTGCAGATTGAATCTCCCCTGGGGGGGGGGATAATCAAACTGGGGGTTGCCGGTGGTATTTTTGTAGTAGCTCTGATGGTGGGTTATTTCCGAAGGGTGGGTTTTGTTTACGGCCAGCTTTCTCCAGCTGCCCGCTCTGTAACCAAAGATCTGGGCCTGATGCTGTTTATGCCCGCCGTGGGTATGGATGCCGGCAACCTGCTTCGGGAAGTTCAACTGACTGAAGTTATGGATATTTTAAGCTCTACTTTAATTTTTGTTTTTATTTACATTATCTTGATTTTTATTCTTATGAATATTTTCTGGAGAAACAAAAAAACCGCCACCGTTGTAGCGATTTTCACAGCTTCATTAAAGAGCGCCCTGGCGATGAAATTCCTGGTGGACCAGACCGGCTCTGAAGACCTTATGATCCCTTATGCGTCAATTTATCCGTTGATGATACTGGCCAGCATATTAATATCTCAACTCATTTATATATTTTTTTAACTTACTTTTTAATGATATTGAGCCTCTGAACTGCCTGCTCTATTCTCATAGCTGCAATTTGAAGTTGTTCTGTGGGAACAGTAAGGCAGATTCGAATATAACCTTCGCCGTATTTACCCAGTGCGCTGCCGGGAATAGTTACAATTCGAAATTCTTCAAGCAGGTATTTTGAAAACTCTTCCGATTTGATTCCCAGTTTTTTGATATTTAAAAACAGGTAGAAAGCGCCTTCAGGTTTTACGCATGAAACTCCTCCTATTTGATTAAGCCTCTCTACCATATAATCACGGCGGGAAACATAGATTTTTTTCATGTATTCCACATATTCCTGAGACCGTTTAAGATAAAACATGGCAGCCTTTTGAACAGGCGCTGCGGGATGCACTGCATCGAATTGCTGGAATTTAATCATATTGGTTAACAGGCCGGGAGGGCCCGCAGCAAAACCAATTCGCCACCCGCAAATACTGTAAGTTTTTGAAAAACTCATCACGGTAAGGGTTCTCTCCTTCATTCCCGGAAGAGATGCAATGCTTATGTGCTTAATTCCGTCATATACAAGTTTTTCATAAGCTTCATCACTGATAACAAAGAGGTTATGCTTTTTGGCAATTTCAGCGATTTTTTTCAGGTCTTCCCCCCTTAACACCGAGCCAGTGGGGTTCTGGGGAGAATTTACAATCAATAATTTAGTATTTTCAGTTATACTTTTTTCCACATCTTCTGCCTGAAGCCTGAATTCGAATTCTTCTCTGAGTTGAACGTGAACAGCCCGTCCGCCTGCCATTTGGATACAGGGTTCAAACCCCACAAAAGCTGGGTTCTGAATGATAGCTTCGTCACCGGGGCCAATCAGGCATAAAATTGCCAGGTGAATTGCATTCATTGCGCCCACTGTGGCCATGACCTCAGTTTTTGGGTCATAATCCAGGTTGTTTTCAGTTTTCAGTTTTTCTGCAATCACATCCCTCAAATCAGGATAACCTGCATTGGGTGTATAATGGCTATACCCTTCATCAACAGCCATCTTCATTAACATTTTTAATTCTTCTGGGGCTTCAAAATCGGGTTCCCCAATACCCAGATGAATCACATCTTTCATACTCTCGACCATATCAAAGGCCTTTCTGATACCCGAACTTTTTACAATTCTGGTTCTTTCAGCAAGAAAATCTTTTTTATTTGTACTTGTTTTGGTCATAACTTTACCTCCGGTTTTAATAATTTATTCAGCCCGATATTTTTCCTGTAATTTTACCCGTAATTTTCAATTTAAAACAATATTTACAGAGTCTTCCCTGTGAAGGATTTGCATCATTGCCATAGAATAGGGCTTTAGAAAAACTAAGGAGTCTTTAAGTTGAGCGAGAAAAAAAATGACAAAAACGGCGATCCGTTCTGGTCAAGAATGTTAATATTTTCTATATTAATTATTTGGGTGGCTTTAATAGCAGGCAACTGGATAGGCCACTATATAGTAAAAGCGGGTGTTATAGGCAAGAAGACTTCGGCAACCAGCAGCGAATTTCGTTCCATGCCTGCCCAGAAACCCAAAATTTGGAAACAGCCAGTCAAAATTGAGAAGCCTATAAGCACCCCAGAGAAAGAATTTGAACCTATTTTAATAAATATAGACAGAAATAAGAAAGGCCTTGCCCTTTCCGGCGCCAGAGATAAGAAAGAAAAGAAGGATGATTCTGAAAAGGAAAACCCCGAGCCCAGCCCTTCTCCGACTTTATCTCCCAGCCCGAAGCCTACTCCAAGTTTAAAACCGACTCCAACGCCGTCTCCGGAGCCAACGATAACTCCGAGCCCTTCGCCAGGCCCAACACCGGAGCCCAGCCCGGAGCCCACGGAAAAGCCATCGCCATCGCCATCGCCTTCTCCGTCACCCTCCCCTACTCCTGAAAAAGAGGAAAAAAGTTCATTTGCGCTGCAACTGGGAAGTTTTTCTTCCAGGGAAAACGCCCAGGAATATATTGACAAGCTGAAGGAAAAGGGATACAGCGCCCGTGTGGTAGAATCGGGAGGAAATTTTAAAGTTATAACCGGCCAATATGACGGAAGAAACAAGGCTGATAAGGCCAGGGAAAAAATGAAAAGCGACGGTTTCAACTCCTTTGTAATAACGCAATAAAATGAAAATAATTGATCTGGTAAATATAAAACATAGTATCGATACCGATCTTGCACTGGCCCTGGGTTATTTTGATGGAATTCATCTGGGGCATCAGAAAATCCTGAAGAAAACCGTAGATGAAGCCAGAAAAGCAGGTATTGCTTCAGGTATATTTACATTCCGCCAACACCCCATAGAGGTTCTGAACCCGAAATTGTGTTTTCCATATCTCACAACCCTTGAAGAAAAACAATTACTGGTAAAAAAAACGGGTATTGAATACTACATAGAAACTGATTTTACTAAAGTTTTTTCTCAGCTTACCCCTGAACATTTTGTTCAAAGAATATTATTGAAAAAATTGAACGGAAAGATTTTCATTGCCGGCAGGGATTATCGTTTCGGCCATGGTGGCGCCGGCGATGTAGAACTGTTTGACAAGTTGCTCAAGCCCACCTCTTCAAAACTCGTTCTGGTGGATAAGGTAAACCTGGACCAGTTAAAAATAAGTTCAACCCGCATCAGGGAAGCTTTGCTGATGGGTTATGTGGATGAAGCCAACGAAATGCTGGGCCGCTGGTATTCAATTTCAGGCAAGGTCAAGCCGGGCAAGGGTGTGGGTAGAAAGCTGGGTATTCCCACTGCCAATATTGACATCCACCAGGATAAGATTTTCCCCAGGCCCGGAGTATATTGTGTTATTGTAAGGGTAAACCAGAATATATATTGTGGAATTGCCCACCTTGGGGACAAGCCGACTTTTAAAGAGCACCATTATAACCTGGAAGTAAATATTTTTGATTTCAACCAGGATATTTATGGTAAACACATCCGGGTTTATTTTCTGAACCATATAAGAGATACCAGCCGTTATAGTACCGTGGATGAAATGATGGGACAAATCAACATGGATATTGAATATTGCAGGACATTTCTTTGCAGTATTAATGAAGAAACTATTAATGAAAATATAAATTAAAAATATATAGAAAGGGAAAATTCCATATTTCTCGAAAAAAAAATTTCAACTTCCGATAATTACTGTTTTTTTGATGAAAGGTAATTATTAAAAGTTATAGAATCCTTTTAAAATCATATAAGTTTATAGAATGGAGGAGGATTATGAAAAGAAATACCTGGGTAATTACCATGTTAATGGTAAGTTTTTTGGTCCTTGGTTTCGTTATGGCGCAACCTGCCCAAGCTTTCACTGAAGAAGATTCCAGGCCGGATCTTCACTGGAGATGGGAAAATGATCATGCCACCATGATCAACGCTCTTTTAATTACCGCCAATGACGAAATTCTGCGAAACAGCGAAGCTTTCGTTAAAATGTATGAGGATTATGCCATAAGAGATCCCCTGCTTGAGGTTTACGGTCTGAGAGAAGTTGCCGCAGACTCAGAAATGGACGCCATGTTAGTAGGAATGAAAGTGAATAATCTCATATATTTAATTCACTGCGCAGATGAAAACCCCATGGCGCGTAAATATGCCATAAAAGAGTTAAGATTGATGCAACATGTATTGAAAAGCAATGAAGCCGATCGGTTTTTCCCCTATTGGGCTGACCTGCTGGAAGAAGGACGTTATCCTTCCACCCGCATGTCCCATATGTATGTGCATTATCTGGTAGATGCCGGTGATGATTTTTACGAAAGAATCGGTGTGAGCCACAGGTTTTTTTATTGGATGGGATATCAGATTAACGATTTCACCGTGGCAAACCTCTGTGACAACCAGGAATGGATGGAAGCAGACCAGGATTACCTGGCACAACTTTACAGCATAAGGAAAATGTATTACCTTAAAGAATCAATCCAGGCTCACTGGAAAAATTTCATGGATGCCGATCTCAGCTGTGAGGCCGGTGTTTCCAAAGCACAGGACGACCTTAATTACATTAAGGGACATTATATGGATCGCCAGATGGGTAACGACTGGTAAACATAATCAACCAGACATATAAAAGGCTATCTTTCCAGGTAGCCTTTTTTGATCAGAAAGAAACCCCGGCATTAATACTGCCAGATTTATTATATGGAGCATCTTGATAATGACAATATTGGAAACGGAAAGATTAATCTTATCAGAATTGAAAGAATCGCACCTGGAACAATCAATAAAACTGCTGGGTGATCCTCAGGTTATGAAATATTACCCCCATCCCCTGAATCGAAAAGAAACCATGGAATGGATACAAAAAAATATTAATCGATATAAAGAACACGGGTTTGGTATTTGGGGAGCTTTTAATAAAAAAAACAAAAAAATGCTGGGGCATATCGGGTTGGTTAATTTAAAAATTCAGAACAAAGACGAAACCGCCCTGGCTTATCTTCTTATGAAAGAGTTTCAGGGCAGGGGCCTTGCTACCGAAGGCGCCCGGGCCTGTGTTGAATATGCATTTACCAACCTGCAAAGGCAACAGGTAGTTTCTGCAATCAGGCCTGAAAACAGACCTTCTGCAAAAGTGATTGAAAAACTGGGGTTTACTCCCCATGGCCAATGCCAACTGGCAGGGTTCAATCATGTAATTTATGTTATTAATAAAACAAGTTGGCAAAATTTAAAATAATGCCAACTTGTTGCATGAAACCCTATCCAATAAGAATATTATTTATCAGGTTAATTCACTCAGGTTGAAAGGAGTTATGGGCTTGCCGATAATGCCTGCTCCCAGCCCCACAACAGCTCCCACTGTCCCTCCGATCACGGCGCCGGGTACAGCTGATGCCAGGGCAGTAGTCATAAATATTGGGCCCTCATTAATTCCCAATTTGTCTAAAGCAAAGGTGGGTATGTTTGAAGTTAAAAAACCACCTATGAGGCCTGCATTTTTCATGCCGCCCCAGGTTGATGTACCAATACCCTTCAGATAATTGACAACTTTACCCTCATTCTCTTTCCCGCTTCTTGTAAAAGTTTCTTTGGGTATTGACTTTTGGTTTTCTTTTTTCTTTATATTTTTATTAACTGTGGGCCTTATTTGATTCTGTCCGGTAATTTTCATCTTAATTCCTCCTGAACTATGTTATATAAAG
>CAZSLZ010000039.1:0-23050 GCA_964607865.1 uncultured bacterium | reverse complement strand
ATAAAAAAGCTCTGGATGCATACCGGCACCTGGACGATAAATCAAAGATGAGCGACATTCTCAACCGCATTGGCACCTTTGAAATGGAAGACGGGAATATAAAGTCCGCAGTCAATATTTACCAGGAAGCCCTGGGTATTAAAACCAGCCTGGATTACAACACGGGCCAGGCCACTTTTTACGAAAATATGGGCGACAGCCTGAGATTTGCCAACAACCTTAACGACGCACTGAAATATTATAAGACAGCCTATCACTACTATCAGGTTGCAGGGGCAGGTTCCAGAAAAATCATTTTAAAACACAAAATTCATAAAATTCTATCCTTTCTGGGCCTGGAAGATAACGATCTGGGAACATACATCGAATCTTACAAAAACCAGCCCGACGATAAGGGAATCATTAAACTTGAAAAAATCGATTATAACCAGATTCCATCCGATGAAGTCATTTCCGAAGTGCTCAGGGACTGGAAAATCCCCCACCAGTTCAAGGGAAACCGCAAATTTCTGATATTCCTTTTAAGAAACCTCAGCAAAGCCCATTCCCGGCTGGAAAACGATGAGGAATACCTTAAATTCCATCGACTCCGCAGTATTGTAGAGAAAGATTTCAACGGTAAAAAAAATAAAAATTCCTGATTTTAATAAAGGGTTAAGTCAAGAAAAATATAAAGATTATTAAAAACTGACAAGGTGAGTATAACAAATGAGCAACCATTTTCTTAAAAGATTTTATGCAACTATTATCTTTCTTACTGTTTTTTCATTTATGGCTGGTTCAACTGAAGCCCAGGAAACCCCACCCCAACTTACAGCTGAAGCCTGGACACAGATAAGAGAGTTTAAAAAACCTGAATTGCCTGAATCCCTTAATGGTATCCCCAGGGACGAACTCAAGGGAATTGAAGAGATAACAAAACTTTGCGATTCAGCCACAGAACTCAAAACCCAGCTGGTTGCCGAGGTATTGCTTTATGAAGATATAAATTTCAAATTAAGCAAACTGGCAGAATACGCAAAAAACAACCAGAATAAAAGCCCCCTTTCAGACATTTTTTCCGATAGCTTTAAAAAAGCTGGTCCCGATAATTTAATTGAAAAATCGGAATTTGAACTTACCGGAACAGAAACAGCCCTTACCAGGGAAGCAATTGAAGCACGCCTGAAACAACTGGGCCTGCCGGTTTACGAAGAAGAAATCATTGAACTGAAGAAAGTTGTCCCCGAAGACGGCCGTATTTATTATGACAATGCCAGAATAAAAGTTGAAAACTGGCTCAAGGATGATATTGAAAAAGCCAGGGATATTAACGGCAATTTGGAAAAAGCATTTTCCGAATTTTCCCTGAAAAATATAAAAGTCAGTTATCGCATAGGCACTTATAAAACCTACGCCGGGGTAAAAAAGAACTTTGACAGCGGAGATCCCCTGATTGTAGGATTTACTTACAGCGCCCAGGATGTGAAGGAAGCTATCCCCCTGGAATGGCTCATTAAAACACCCACCGGACAGTTGAAATCGGGGATAACCACCCTGGAAGGCGATATTATCGATGAATATCACAATATCTATGAGGGAAAGATACCCCAGGATTCTCCAAACGGCAAATATTCCGTGGAAATAGTATTATATCCCGGCGAAGAATACGAACAGAAGTTCGAAGAATATTTCTGGGTAGGCGGGGGTAACCCCTTTGAAATCACCTCTGCTTTCATCCTGGATAAAAACAAGAAAGCCTGCAAAGTGTTTAAACCCGGCGAAACAGTGTTGCTGGTCATGAGATACCGTCCCTTTGACAAGAGAATGGCCACTGCTGATTTTGGCTGGCGGGTATTCGACCCTTCGGGAAATGAGGTCCCCTCCCTGACCACCACTCAGGAATTAAAGGTCTGGTCCGGTAAACAAGATGTTAAAACCAAGTATATCAAGGGAATAATACCCAAAAACGCCCAGAGCGGCTCATATAATTATCAGGCTGTTATAAAGAAAGGCGAGGACAAGGAACTTTCCCAAGTGGTTACATTTGATATCCAATCTGATTTTGTTGTCAAAATCGTTGCAGATAAAACCCAGGTAAAACCCGGCGAAAAAGTAAATTTTAAAGTTCAGGTCATGGGCGGCCGCGAACCTTTCAAGTATTTATGGAAATCAGATACCATGGAAACTTCAACCAGCTCCTCCATAGCCATCATTTTCAGCCAGCCCGGTGAAAGATGGGTTACCCTTACCGTGGAAGACGCCTCAGAAAAACCACAGAAGGCCACAGAAAAGATAATTATCAAAGTAAAGGAATAGAATAAAGCTTTAAGAATTATATGCCAACTGACGTTACTGGCTTTTCTGGTTTACTTCCCCTTGCCGGCTTTTCATTTCTTCCTGATAAATCTCCGGGGTATCAATATCTTTTAAAATTCCTTGATCATTTACTGAAACCAGTTTCACCCTGTCCTGGTTATTCCAGACAACCTTCCGGGCCCCCATTTCCAGCGGGCATTCCAGCAATTCTTCAAAAACAGTTTCCGGGAAAAAAACAGGGTGCCCTTTCTGTTTCCTGTAAGTGGGAATTATTATTTGCCCGGGATTGGACTCAGCCCTCTTTATAATTGTGTTATAAGTTTCCTCTTTTACCAGAGGGTGATCTACCAGGGACAGCAGAAAACCCTGAACCTTTCCGTCCATTATCTGGATAGCTTCCTTTATTGAAGAAAGCATACCCCGGTCAGGCTTGGGGTTAATTACAAATTTATATCCCTCTTCTTCCTTTAAAAGTTGAACAATTTTTTCCCTGTGAAAACCCAGCACAATTAATATGTTTTCAGGTGCAGGTTCAATCCCTTTCTGGCTCTCAATTATCTTTTCAATAAAAGTGCTTTCCTCAATTTTTAACAACGCCTTGGGAAATTTACCCATCCTTCTTGATTCACCGGCTGTAAGTATTACCGAATAATAGTTGAACATTATATCATACCCGACGATTTCAATGTATTTACCGATTCATTCAAAAATCGATACAACCGGGGATGCTCAAAAATTGCGATACTTAATAAAGCTGAGATCGCAGCTTTGCTGTCAAGAACTTCTTCCCAGCGGGTTTCAGGGCCGTTCCATATCTCTTTTATTTCTTCAACCACCTTGTCTTTCATTTCACTGGAAGTCATGGCTAGAAGTTTTTCTTTCAAATAATCAACAATTTCATCAAATTCCTTGTAGTCCAGCCAGACTCCCTTGCAATGGGGGCACCAGTCGATAAGCACGTTGGATTCTCCATAATTCGTACTCATCATATGAGAATACTCACATTTAGGGCACATTCTGTTTGAAGCAGTAGTTAATGATGATTCGATGCTGTCAACCTCATCGTCCATCCATCTTAACTTATACCAGTGCTCGTCTTCAACTTCGTCTTTCAGTTTTCTCAATTCCCCGGTATCCAGAAATACTCCATGACAGTTGGGGCAAGCTTCAAATTCCACCCCGAATATAGTATAAAGGTACATTTTCTCTACTGGGTCGCAGACCGGGCATGAATATGAAGTTTCAGATATTTTCCTGGCGTGTTTTATAGGTTCTACTTCTTTTTTAAAATCAACCTGAGAACTTTTTCTTCGGATTCTCTGATTCCAATATGGTACAAAAGCATTCATTACAAACCGGGCAAAACTCTTTCCGCTGTTGGTAAGAATGCTTTCCATCTCCTGGTTTATTTTATCCAGTTCTCCCGAATCCAGCCAGAACCCCTCACAGTTTTCACAGCGGTCCAATACCAGATCGCTGTAACCCACAAAATGCACTTTTGATAATGAAACCTTATCGCAACGTGGGCAAAGTTTCACCGGCTCCTGGGATGAATCAAAAGCTTCCGATGAAGAATACTCGATACTGCCGTTTATTTTTTTCACTATCCTGTCAAGCTCACCTTTATCCAGCCAGGTTCCCCCGCAGGAATCACAAATATCATAAGAAATTTTCTTATTCTGGGTAATGACATAATTGTTAGTCATTTCGTTACCGCAACTTAAACATTTCATTAATAATCCTCCGGACTCTGATTAAATGATACAATGGAATCTGCATCTGTTTCAGCCTGTTTTTCGTATTCCTTCTTCTCTTTTAAATACTTTACAATCACTATTGCTATCATTGCCATAGGGGCAATTATTGCCACAAACAAAACCCCAATTGAAGAAAAAACTGTTATCATGAGGTCGCTCATAAAGCTCTGGGTTATGGAAAAAATTGTGGCAGGCCCGTCACCCTCGTAGGTGGTAACCACCTTATATGTTCCCGGCTCATTTATTGAAAACTGAAGCACAGCCCTGCCCGAACGGCCTCCGATATTATAATTGGAGCTCATATTTGCAGGCCTGGTTTCAATTATTTGAGAATTTTTCTGCAATACCATTTTAAAAGGTGGTAAATTCTGCACATTGTAAACCCTGCCGTTATGGTTACTCACATATTCATGAAAGACCGTATAGGTGCCGGTTTTTTCCAACACCACCGTAGCTTCGCCCGGCGCCTCCACCCTGGACATACCCTTTTCTACTTTCTGAATGCCGGTGAAGATGTTATAAGCAAAAAAACCGATTCCTCCAATTAGAATTAAACCTGCAAGAATAATTAAACCGATATTAACTTTTGGATGTTTTCTCATAACGCACCCCCATATTATTTTTTGATATTCCCAATAAAATCCTTTAAAATTCTACTATAATAGCAAACAATAATTAGTGCCATTAAAGGACATTTACGCTGTCCAAAGAATTTTTTAATATTACTTTACAAAAAGAAGGTCTGATATTATGGACGAGAGCAAATATCTTAAAAAGATGGAAAAAATTGTTGAAAATTTTGGCGAAATCCAACGCAATTTTGTATTGGATAAAACTGGAATAAAAGCTATTATCAAGTTTGTGGAAGATCTTGAAGGCCGGCGCCCGTTTTTTGACCTGGACGATCCAGTAGTTCAAAAAGGCAAAAAGGCTTCAGAAAAAGTAATTGAGCAACTGACTCAGGAATTAAATTCTCTGGAAAAGATAAAAGCCCCTGAAAAATGGAAGGATTTTCATTCCCGGCTGATTCATTCCCTGGAAACCCAACTGCAGGGTTACCGGGAAATGACCCTGGTATTTGAAGACAGCGATCTTATTCATATAGAAGAAGGCCAGTTAATTGTAAACAACGGAATGAAAATGTTAGAAGGTGGTAAAAAATAACAATGAATGAATTTACCCCTGGAGAAATTTATCCCCTGGAACTTACCAGCATTGCCATGGGTGGCGAAGCTCTAGGACGGCTGGAGGATATGGCTGTTTTTGTTCCCAATGGTGTTCCTGGCGATAAGATAGAAGTCCGCCTGACCGATGTAAAAAAAAATTATGCCCGTGGGGAAATAAACAGGATAATTAAACCTTCTCCCCACCGGGTCGAACCTCCCTGTCCCATTTTCTATCAGTGTGGAGGCTGTCAGCTTCAGCAGATGACCTATGAAGCCCAGTTAGTTTACAAGAAGAAAATGGCTTATGACACTATCCGCCATCTGGGGGCAATACAGAATTGCAGAATTCAGGAAATTGTTGAAGCGCCCTCGCCCTGGTATTACCGAAATAAAATGCAGGCGGTTGCTGCTTCCAAATTATACCTCCACTCTAAAAAACAATCTCCCTATTTCGGTTTATACGCCCGGAAAACCCATAAAGTAATTAAAATGGAAAAATGTATGATCCAGCACCCCCTTACGAATCAGGCATTAAATGTAGTAAAGGAGGCAATGACCAAGCTTCAGTGGCCGGTTTACGATGAGAAGGGACATACGGGCCTGGTAAGGTACCTGGTAAGCCGGGTGAGTTCTTCCCGCAATGAACTTTTGCTGATGTTGGTAACCACCACTGACAGAGCGCCCAACATTTCAGAATTCATAAATATTGTTACCACAAAAATGCCTACAATTAAAGGAATTGTTATAAATGTGAACCCGAAAAAGGGTAACGTAATTCTGGGCCCAACCTGTAAGGCTGTATGGGGCGAAAGCGCCCTGATTGAAGAAATTAAAAGAACAAAATTTCAAATTTCTCCACTTTCTTTTTTTCAGGTGAATCCGATTCAGACCGGCAATTTACTTGAAAAAGTAGAGGAAATTCTACAACCCGGAGAAAAGGATATAATCCTGGATGCCTATTGCGGCATAGGGGCCATCAGTATATACCTGGCAAAAAAAGTAAGAAAGGTAATAGGAATTGAAGAGGTCCCCCATGCCAAAAAGGATGCCCTGGCCAGCGCCCAATTGAACGATGTGAAAAATTTTGAGTTCATACAGGGCCAGGTGGAAAAAGAGTTACCCAGGTTGTATCATCAGGGTCAGAAAATCGACAAGGTGGTAATTGATCCCCCGAGAAAAGGGTGTGACCCCAGAGTTCTGGATATGCTGGCAAATATGCGTGTAAAAACCATTGCTTACGTATCCTGCAACCCTGCCACCCTTGCCAGAGACGTAAAGATCCTCACCGAAAAAGGTTACAGTTTCGAAGAACTTGTCCCCCTGGACATGTTCCCTCAGACTTATCATGTTGAATCTGTGGCAAAATTGACTTATGGCCCCAAACACAAGGCATCTCTGGGACAGAAGCAGGAAGAGATAAGGCCGAAAGAAACCTTACCTAAAGGTAAACCTCCCTGCCCTCATTGCCAGATGACCTCTCTGGCAGGCGATGATGTTTCTGATTATTACGAAGAAGGCGAACTGGATTTCGCCCAGCTCACAGACCCGGTAAATAACAATGAAAACGAAGAGAGAAAATAATAACAACTAATTGACAAGGAAGGTTATATAAATCCCATGCCTATCTTTTTAAGTGAAGAAAGCGAAAGAATGAAAAAACAGGCCGAGCAGTTAAGCTCAAAACTCGGCCATTACTATCTTGGATGCGAACATATTTTTCTTACGGTTATGGATTCCCGTAACTGGCTTGGGGAAGAACTCCAATCTGAAGGGCTTGAAATGGAATCGGTAAGGGAAGCTATATTGAATATATGCGGCCCTGGAGACGAGCAACCCGTCTGGCGGGGAATAATAATGACCCCCCGGTTGAAAAGAGTAATGAAACTTGCCGAGAGAGAGGCAGAATCCCGCCGTGCATACCGGGTGGAAGCCAACCATATAATTTCCGCCATATTGCGTGAAGGCCGTTCTGTGCCCTGCAGAGTGCTTGAAAGCCAGAACGCCGATCTTAAAAATTTAAGGCAATGTATTTTGAATCTGGAATTGGGAAGCGCGCCTTCCACTCCCGGCGAGCTCAAGGCCCCGGCCCAGGGTATGGCACCTTACAACTCTGCAGGCTCTGCTTACAGCCATTTCATAGCGCAGCGGGGAAAGGCGCTTACCCCCGCAGATCCTTCGGGCAGGGCTGGCGAAGAAGCCAGAAAACACAAAGAAAAGCCCAGGGAAAAACAGGTTAAGACACCTACACTGGACAGGCTTGGCAGAGATATGGTTCAAATGGCCAGGGAGGGCAAAATAGATCCCATCGTGGGACGCAAGGATGAAATTCGCCGGATGATTCAAACCCTGACCAAAAAATCCAAGAATAACCCCATAATTGTGGGTGAAGCCGGCGTGGGAAAAACCGCCGTGGTTTACGGCCTGGCACAGCGTATTGCTGAGGGGCGGGTTCCCGCGGTAATAAAAAACAAAACCCTCATCGAACTGAATATGGCATCCATGGTTGCCGGCACCAAGCATCGGGGCGAATTTGAAGAACGCATGCAGAAACTTATAAAAGAACTGCTTGGCAACCCGGATATAATCGTTTTTATTGATGAAATTCACACTATAATCGGCGCTGGCGACTCCCGGGGCGGTATGGACGCGGGAAATATATTAAAACCCCACCTGGCCAGAGGGGAAATCACTGTCATAGGCGCAACCACCGTGGACGAGTACCGCAGGTACATCGAGAAAGACCCGGCCCTGGAAAGAAGATTCCAGCCGGTGATGGTGGACGAACCCTCAGAAGAGGAAACCGTGGAAATTTTAGATGGTTTGAAAGAACGTTATGAAAAACATCACGGTGTTACTTTCACACAAAAGGGCATATTGGCAGCGGTGAAATTATCGGTAAGGTATATTCCCGACCGGAACCTGCCCGATAAGGCCATCGATCTTATGGATGAAGCTGCTGCAAGGTGTAAAATGAGTTCAATGTCCATCTCTTCCGAGGAAGAATTAAAACAGCTTTCCAACGAAATCACCGAGGTAACCGATGAACAGATTGCCGAGGTTATTTCCTTATGGACTGGAATTCCTGCATCCAAACTTACCCAGGAGGAATCGGAAAGGCTGCTTCACATGGAAGATTACCTGCGCAAACGGGTTGTTGGGCAGGAATCTGCGGTAAAAACCGTCGCCCAGACCATTCGCATGGTAAGAATGGGGCTTTCATCCCCCAACCGGCCCAGCGGAGTGTTCCTTTTTCTGGGCCCCACCGGCGTGGGAAAAACAGAGTTGGCAAAATCACTGGCTGAATTTCTTTTCGGCAGCGAAAAAGATCTTATCAGGCTGGATATGTCGGAATATATGGAACAACATGCCATTTCCCGCATGATTGGCTCCCCTCCGGGATACGTGGGCCACGAAGAAGAAGGCCAGCTTACCAGCGCTGTCAGAACCAAACCCTACAGCGTAGTACTATTGGATGAAATTGAAAAAGCCCACCCAAAGGTTTTCGATCTTTTCCTGCAGGTATTTGACGACGGCCGCCTGACCGACGCCAAAGGCCGCACCGTAAACTTCACCAACACAATTTTAATTCTCACTTCAAATATCGGCACCGATAAAATTGATTTTTCCAAAGAAAATTTCGATGTTACCAACGATCAGGCTTTAAGAGAAACAATTCTGGAAGAATTGAAAGGCCATTTCCGCCCTGAATTCCTGAACCGGATTGACGAAATTATTGTTTTCAATCCTCTCAGCCAGGATGTTCTTCTGGAAATTGTCCGCATGAATCTTATTACCCTGGCAGATCAACTTTATAAACAACGGGAAATCTCGCTCAGGGCTGATGAAAGCGCCATGGAGTATCTGCTGCAGCAGGGTTACGACCCAGCTTACGGCGCCAGGCCCATGAAGAGAGCCATTCAGAACTATCTCTCCAAGCCCCTGGCAGAAACCATGCTGGCAAAAGGAATCCATCCCGGCGATTCAGTGGTTGCCACTTTTAACGGAGAAAAACTGTTTTTCCAGCGAGTAGATCCCGACGGTTACGCTCCCGGCGAAACCTTGGCGGGACGCGGCCCCGATCCCGGCCCCCGGCCTCCCGATTATGACGACAATGATGATTACGGAACCGGCAAACGCCTTCCCATGGACCAGGGTACCCTGGGCCCCGAGGATTTCGGCAGGACTGCTGATCCCCGGCACACTAAAGGCCAAAGCCGGCGGCGTGCCCCGCTTCCTCCCGAAATGGAAGGCCCTCCTTCGGCAAAACGCCCTATTCTGGGACAGAGAGGCCCTCACCAGGACATCCAGGGAATGTTACCCATGAAAGGCCCAATGACAGGGCCACCCCGCCCTCCGGGTAACCTGGGCCCCGATGATATGGATTCTACCCAGGCAGATATTTAAGTCTTTAATCTCAGGAGGAAAAAAATGAAAATAAAATTGGAGTTAATGAACGGAGCCCAGGACGGGGAGGAGTTCAGAATCAGAGAAACCACGGTAATCGGCAGGGATAAATCTGCCCAGCTTTCCCTGCCCCTGGATAAATATATTTCCCGTAAAAACTCCCGCCTTGTGGTAGAGGCTCCCGACGTTTATCTTGAAGATCTCAACAGCACCAACGGCACCTACTATGAAGGTGAAAAAATCAACGAACTGGTCAGGCTGTATAACGGAGATTTTTTTCGTGTGGGAAGAACCTGGATGGAGATTACCTGGTAAGTAAAAACCGCGTGGTTTTAAGGTTGTTTTGATTTTATTGAAAAAAATGTAAAGGATAAAATCGAAAAATACAGAAGAGTAAATTATATTGATTTAAGGGGAGTTATGCCATTATGATGAGCGCAACCATCGGGCGGTATCACATAGTACAGGAAATTGGACGCGGAGGAATGGGTGTTATTTACAAGGGCCATGACCCGGTCCTTGAACGTCCTGTAGCCATTAAAATACTTTCCAACCAACTTACCGAAAACCCGGAGATGAAAGAACGATTCATCAGGGAAGCCCAGGCGGCAGCTCGCCTTAACCATCCAAATATTGCCGGTATTTATGACATAAACGAACATGAAGGCATATACTACATAGTTTTTGAATTCATTTCCGGGCAGAGCCTGGATAAGATCCTGAAGGAATCGGGAATGCTGAGCATCCAGGAAGCCCTGAAACTCTTTGTCCCCGCCTGCCATGCCCTCGATTATGCACACCAGCATGGAATTGTTCACCGGGATGTAAAACCCGGAAATATAATGGTAACCGAGGAAGGCGCTATTAAGGTGGCTGATTTCGGCATTGCCTGGGTGGAAACTGCCAACACCCTTACACAACCCGGAGAAATCCTGGGATCCTTCTATTATTTTTCACCAGAACAGGCACGGGGCGAAAAAGTTGACAGGAGAGCCGATATTTATTCACTGGGAATCATGCTCTATGAAATGCTTACCGGCAAACTGCCCTTCAAGGCAGATAACCCGGCAGCGCTTATCCAGTTACACCTTACTGCCGAACCCCAGCCACCCTCGGTACATAACTCCACAATTCCCAAAAAACTTGAACAGGCCATAATGCGGTGTATGAAAAAAGACGCCAGCGACCGCTACCAGAATATCCAGGACCTGATTCAGGATATTACCATCGAGGAAGTGGAGGAAGACCTGTTCAAAACTTCCATATCTCCGGCGGAAGCTTCCCTGCATAACATTCTGGGCAATAACTATTACAAACAGGGCAAACTGGACCTGGCAGTATTGGAGTGGGAAAAAGCCACCGCTCTTGACCCATATAACGCATTAACCCACAACAACCTGGGCACAGCTTTCGACGGTATGGGCAAACTGAAAGACGCAATCCGCGAGTACAATAATGCGGTAAAGATGAACCCCAACAATTTTGTGGCCCATTACAACCTGGGCTCCGCCTATTACCGCAACGGCGATCTCGATAATTCAATAGAAGAATACCGTAAAGTCACGGTTTTGAATCCAAAATTCGCCCCGGCTTACTATAACCTGGGAAACGGTTATTTCAAAAAGGGTAAAGTGGAAGCTGCCATGGAGGAATGGCAGAAGGCGCTTATTTTGAACCCCCAGTTTGCCGAAGTCCTCTACAACCTGGGCAATGCCTATTATATGAAGGGCAAGAAGGATGAAGCCATGGATTACTGGCAGAAAGCCCTGGAGCAGGATCCCCAGTTTGCCATTGCCCTTTTTAATATGGGATCTATGGAAATGGAAAGCGGCAACGAAGAGCATGCACTGGAAATGTGGAACAAAGCCCTGGAAATAAACCCTAACTTTGGCGAAGCCCATTACAATATGGGAAATTTCCTGTACGACAAGGGTAACGTGGAAGGCGCAATAAAGGAATGGGAAAAAGCAGTTTCCGTCAAGTACGGTTTCTGGGAAGCCCATTACAACCTGGGCAACGCCCATTTCCTGAAAGAAAAATTCGAAGAAGCTGTGAACCAGTGGCAGAAAACCACCCAGTTTAACGATTCACACTGGCCGGCTCACTGGAACCTTGCCAACACTTTCTTCTTCGACCTGGATCAACTTGATCCGGCAATAGCTGAATGGCAAAGAACAACCCAGTTGAACCCGGAACACTGGCAATCCTTTTACAATCTGGGCGAAGCATATCTTTACCAGGGTAAAATTGAGCTGGCAATTATGGAATGGGACAGAGTGGTTCACCTGAACCCCAGGTTCTGGCATGTTTATCATAACCTGGGATGCCTTCTCTATAAGAAAGGCAAGCTGGAACAGGCAGTAGCATACTGGAGTAAAGCAGTGGCATTGATGCTGTTTAACTGGTAACAGTATTTTTTTACCAGAACCTGGTATCATCCAGGTTTTTTGTATTTTATGTATAATTAATGCATAATAGAATTTATAGGATAATTTAATATAAGACTTAAAATCACTTTTGATAATATTTATTTCTGGGAGGAAAAATGTATAATTTTCTGGCAATAACCTTAAACGAAGCGCTGCAGGGACATTTCTTCCTTTTCGAACAATTCAGCAACCAACAGATTCTCATGGCAGCCGGCGCAATCGTAGTTGGTATTATAATAAATAAAATTGTTCATTATTTTGTTAGTAAAAAGATGAAAAAGCTGGCGGAACAAACAGAATCCGACCACGATGACAACTTCATAGGCGCCATTGAAACTCCGCTTTCAATCTTTATTTACTTATGGTTTTTTTACCTGGCTCTTCAAATCTTAGATCCCACAGAATATATGAAACACATAAACAAAACCTTTTTCGCATTGGTAGCCATTGATGTAACCTGGCTGTTGCTTCGAATGGTGGATGTAGGCACCAAATATATGACTGATAAATATACCGAAAAAAACCCCACAGTAGCAACAGCCCTGTTTCCCCTTATTAACAAGACAATTAAAATATTTCTTGTTTTGATAACCTTTATATTGATTGTACAGAACCTGGGTTATTCAGTTTCCAGCCTGCTGGCAGGCCTGGGAATCGGTGGTATCGCAGTGGCTATGGCTGCAAAAGATACCTTGGCAAACATATTCGGATCCTTCATGATTTTTATTGATCGCCCTTTTGTCATAGGCGACTGGATTGTAGTTAACGATGTGGAAGGTACAGTGGAAGATGTGGGATTCAGAACCACCAAAATAAGAACCTTCGCCAAAAATGAAGTCTCCATACCCAACAACATTGTAGCAAATACCTCAATTCAAAACTTTTCCCGGCGGCCCCAGAGAAGAATAAGTACCACTATCGGCGTAACTTATGGCACTCCCCCGGAAAAACTCGAACAGGCCATAGAAAGAATCAAACAAATCATCTTTGAACACCCTAATACATCCAAAGAAACCATTTTAGTTTATTTTTCAGAATTCTCAGCTTCGTCCCTGGGTATATTCTGCAATTTCTTCATCAATTCATCTGAATGGGTTACTTTTCTGGAAGCCCGGCAGGAAATCTACATTTCAATCATGCGGGCTTTTAACGAACTGGATATAGATTTCGCCTTCCCCAGTCAATCTATTTACCTGGAAAACTCTGAAGATATAATTAAACAGTTAAAAGCTGGCAAAGTTATTGAAACCAGCTCTGCCGATACCGAAAAAAAATAACAGAAATCAAGAGTAAGAAGAATTGAAACTTTTATGAGTTCTTGATCTCTGTTTAAATTATTCAATTTATATTGGTTTATTTTCCAAGCAGCCCGTCGATAATCAAATCCACAGCCTGGTCTTCGTACAGCCCACGGGACATAAGCGTATTCAATTCTTTTGAATCTACGCTGCCGATGGCTGCCTCATGGGTTACATGGGCTTTAGGGTGTTTTACTTCAACAATGGGAACTGCGCTGGCAGTACCATTGCCCTGGATAATCTCCTTGCAATCCACATGCCCACGGGCATAAGGAGCTGACGCAGTCATTTTATTGTAAACCTCAGCTTTCGTGTTATCCCTGGCGGCAATTCTTGATGTCAAAACACCGGTGGCTTTTTCACCCACCAGATGCCCGATTTCCTTAATCTTTATCACATCATCACCAGTGCCATTCACCCTTGCTGACATTTCCATAGTGGAACCCGCCCTGCATGTGGTTTCATAATCAATATCAATTAACCCAACCCTGCCTTTTAGAAGTTCAAATTCCGTGGAAAAAACGGCATTTTTATCTACATCCACCTCAGCTTTGGGATAAACCTCCACACCGCCATTCTTGTCATGAACATGCCTTTCAAAATAATGATATTCAGCGCCCTCGCCAATATGAACTTTAGCATCCATTATATGCTTTACATCCACTGCATTGGGAAAAGTACAATGGGCATATATACCAATTTTCGAGTTTCTGCCAATATCCACATTCATATTTATTTTCTGAACACCCTGCTCCGGCAACATTCCAAAACAAATATGAACCGGTTTTTCAATGACCGAACCTTCGTCCAGGGTGAGAACAGCGTCAATTCCATCTTCCATTTCTTTGATATCTACATGTAACCCAGGAACCAGATGGGCCCCCAATACTTTATTGTGATGAACAACAAGATGAGCTGTATTTTCATCTTTCAATAAATTATGGCTGAAACCCGTTGTATCAAATAAATCAAACATTTTCTTCCTTTCTTTAATCATAATTCACCCCTCCTTGATTATATAATTTTTTCGTCAGTAGGAAAAATGTCAACATCTGGTTCATTTTTGTGGACACAAGGAATACATTTAGTCTTAAAATATTCTGAAATTTTATCTACAGACCCCTTGTCAACGATTTTGCCATCGCACATCAGAAATGCATGCTCTGCCTGCTGCAGGACAGTAAGGCTGTGGGTAATCAGAATTACCGTTGTCCCCTTTTCTTTCATCTTTTTAATCACTTCAAAAATCTTGTCCAAAGCTGCCACATCTATTCCTGAGTCAGGTTCGTCAAGAAAAACCAGCTCGGGTTCCATCACATAAATAGAAGCCAGCTCAATTCTTTTTCTTTCTCCCCCACTCAGGGTTTTGTCCACTGCCCGGTCAATATATTCATCCGGGTTAAGCCCCACCAGGTCCAGGGCATTTCTTAAATTGCTCTCGTCTTTATTTCTGGCAGCAGCTTTTAAAAAACTTTTTATGGTGAGTCCTTCAAAACGGGCTGGCTCCTGCCATGCCAAGGTAATTCCTTTTTTCGCCCGCTCGTCCACATTTAATCTTTGAATCTCCTCGCCTTTATAAATAATCTTGCCCGTAGCCTGTTTATAGTTGCCAATTCCCATCATGGTATAGGCAAATGTTGATTTCCCCGCTCCATTGGGCCCCACCAGGGCATGAATATTACCCTTCCAAAATGAAACAGATAAACCATCAATAATTTTGGTATCATCAAAGGAAAGATGAATATCTTCTAATTTCAATATCTCCATATATCTATTACCTCCCGTCATTTTTCTCTTTGTAATTACTTCTTAAAACCAGGTTCAACAGGAAAAAGTTTCAGAAAAGTTGGGCAAAAATGATTTTTTTATTTTTTATAGAAACTTATATTGGTAATTTGAAATTATAAAATACATCTTAATTGCACAATGAATATGCCCATAATATATTTGAGGTGATAAAAAATGAATATAAATAAGGAAAAAACCAAAATTGGAATTATAGGTGTAGGAGCTGTCGGTTCAACAACAGCTTTTGCCCTTCTGACCCATAACCTGGTTGATGAGATGATTCTCATCGATAAAGACAAGGAAAAAGCTTCCGGCGAGGCGCTTGACATTTCACATTGTATTCCCTTTGTAAGCCCTCAGGTTGTAAAACAGGGAGATTACCAGGATCTTGCCGATGCAGATATAGTAATCATAACAGCCAGCATACCCATGAGTAAGGAGCTGGGAAGCCGGATGGAACTGTTGGAAAAAAACATAGACATAGTAAAGGATACTTCTTATAAGTTAAAATCAGTGGGTTTTGACGGAATAGTTATAGTCATTTCCAATCCTGTCGATATTCTGTCTTATTTTTATTATAAATATCTGGGGCTGCCCAGAAACCAGGTAATTGGAAGTGGGACAGTTCTTGATTCCATGCGTTTCAGGCATAACCTGGGAAAGCAATGCAATATCGATCCACGATCGATCCATGCTTATATTCTGGGAGAACACGGCGACAGCGAGGTTCCTATCTGGTCACAGGCAAATATCGCCGGCATGAACCTGAGAGATGCCTGCAACATTTGCGAACAGAACTGCGGCCCGGAAGTATTCGATAAAATGTTTCATGATGCCAGAACCGCAGCCTACAGAATTATAAAAGGCAAAGGTGCCACCAATTACGCCATAGCCATGAGTACGGTCCTGATCTGCCGCGCCATAATAAAAAACGAAAACCGGGTTTTGCCTGTATCCACATTAATTAACGATTATCTGGATATCAGCGATGTATATCTAAGCGTCCCCACAGTTGTTAACCGGCAAGGGGTAAGAGATATTATAAAATTGAAAATGAACGACGAAGAGAAGGAAGCTTTGCAGAAATCTGCGAATATATTAAAAGAGCAGGTTGAAAAACATCTGAAAAAAGCCAATGTTTAGCCTGGGCAATTTTATAGCAGTAACAGGGGGAAGTTCTTGAATAAGTTTCGCAAAAATGCCAACAGGTTGTTTGTATTGGAAACCAGAGATTATATTATTTTTATTGTTTGTTATATTTTATTCCTGATGCTGGTTCATCAATCGGTACTTTATTTTGGCGGGCCCAATGCCTATGAAAATATTTACGAGGGAAACATTGAAGAGCAGAGTGATTAAGTACGGTTTTACTTTTGGAGCCATAGCATTTGGTTTCGGTTTTATTCTGCTTGTGCTGAATAAAATTAAAAGAGAAAAAATTAAAGAGAAAAATCAACATCACCAGAATTTGGCTCTGGAAACAATTTTATTAAAAGAAGATATAAATGAAGAAAATCTTATTTTTACAGGCAAAGATAAAAAACTGGAAAAGTATCTGAAAGAAAATTATGAGTTTATAAAGGCAACCCAGGCATTGTTTACAGAAATAACCGGCCCATCAGAAATAATCATTAAAAATGAAACTATTCAACTGCGTACTATGTTTTTAACTATGGATGATCCATACTTCAAACCTGAATATGCCAGAGCTGTGTTTGAACATCTGGTGTTTACTGGGGACACTTTAAAGGAACATCAAATTTAATAATAAAGGATTATTATTTTATAATAATAAATTATTTTAAATATGAGTACCAAGACTTCAGGAAAAATTCTAGTAATTGATGATGATCCTACCATTAGAATGTCGGTAAGTTATTATCTGCAGAAAATGGGATATGATATTGTAACCGCTGCATCAGGAGAGGAAGGGATCGAGTTAGCAGTATCTGAGCAACCCGATTTAATTCTTCTTGATTTAATGATGCCCGGTAAAAACGGTTTTGAAACCTGTGAAATTTTAAAAACACAACACTCTACTAATGAAATCCCGGTAATTTTTCTTACCTCCATGTCAGAACGGGATTATATCCTTAAATGTTTTAAATCCGGCTGTGTTGATTATCTCAGGAAACCCTTCGAATTTGCCGAGTTGTATGCTCGAATAAGTACCCATATTCGTTTAAAAATTCAAAGAGAAATTTTAATTCAGAACAGCAGAATTATGGAAAAAGAACTGGAGTTAGCGGCAAAATTCCAGAAGAACCTCCTTCCCGTAAGCTTTCCCCCTATTGCCAGTGTTAAAAGCGCAGCGCGGTTTATTCCCGCCCTTAAAGTTGCCGGCGATTTTTACGATTTTATAGACCTGGGAAATGAAAAGGTTGGCTTTATTATTGCCGACGTATCAGGCCATGGTGTTATGGCAGCCCTTATTGCCGCCATGCTGAAAATAGATTTCCTGAATTTTGCTCACAGGGAAAACACACCAGCTGAAGTGCTGAATGAAGTTAACTTACACCTGGAACAGGTTCTGCTGGACGAATCTTTCTGTACTGCATTTTATGGCATTCTTGATACCAGGTCTTATCAACTTAATTATGCCTCAGCTGGCCACCTGGCCCCACTTTATTACACTAAGGAGAACCAGGCTGTTTACGAACTTCCCCAGGAAGGCTTCCCCCTGGGAATAATGATAGAAGCAGATTATAAGAATTTCAACCTTCAATTAAACGGTGGTGATAAGTTGATCTTATATACCGATGGAATAATTGAAGCTACAAATGAAGCGGGAGAATTTTTTACAGTTGAAAAACTTATAAGTTGTTTTGAAAAAAACGCCCATCTTTCAGTGGAAGAACTGGAATCGGCAGTGTATAAGGAAATTCTCGAATTCACACAGGATTCCAGTTTTAAAGATGACCTGACCCTGTTAATATTGGAATTTCTTGAATAGTCAAACCAGATCAATCAATATAGGTTTCATTGCAGTCTTGATTAAAGATACTCCTATAATACCCCAAAAAACAACCAGAATAGTTTCCCATGTCCACTGGTTCAGGACAAAACCCAAGGCCAAGCCAGCTGCCGGAGCATGTTCTGTATTGGTAATAACCATAATAAAAGTAGAAATACCCACAGCTAAAGCCCCGAATATAATATCGCTGTTAATCACCATAAAACGAAGGTCCCAATCTGCAGATAAGGCTGAAAGCATGTCACACAGACACCCAATAGATATTCCCACCAGATAACCGCCAACCATCAATCGTGGGGTGGAAATTTTATTATGGGGCATGGTAAAGGCGGCAAATCACGAAGCCCCCAGTGAAGCAATCATAACCGTATTGGTCAGGGGTGTTAAGAGACCTCAGCACAATAATAATACACAGGGTAGCCAGAACACATTGAAAAAGATATCTTCCCTTGTTTGCAAAATAATTTTCATCCCAGATACGAAACTTCGTCTTCAGGTTGAACTGTTTTTCTTTTTCAATTTGTTTATTTCTTAATGCTTCAATTTCCTTAAAATATTTTTCTTTTCTATCCAACAATTTCTCCTGAATTTAAATATACTCGAAAAAAACCGGCATAAAAAAATGAGCCTGGTATGATTAATCAGAACCTTAGAACTTTCATTCAGGTTTCACTTAAACTGCATTTTTTAACCCTGCTCATAATCCATATAACCGTCTTCGGTATCTATAACAAGATTTTTCATTCTAAAGACTCCGTCTTCGGGAGTAAATGTTCTTTGGATTTCAATCTTTTCTTTGCCAACTATAGAAAACTTTCTTTTCAGGGTAATCTTGCCCAGTTCGTCGGATTTAATTTTTAAATCTATCACTTCCCGGGTTCCCGGATCAAACTTCAGGGAACCTTCAATACCCAGTTCGCTGTTATCGACTGTAATTACCCCAGGCACCCCATAATCCATGTTTATGTTTTTATCCTGTTCAAAATTCATAATTCTTTCAACTATTTCATCAACCTGATTTTGCAAGTTTTTTGCTTCTTCATATACCTTTTCATGAGAATCACCCTTAATCACTTCAATTTTATCTGACTTAATCCGGGCTTTCATCTGGCTTGGAGGTTGCAGCTGCAAAGATTTGCGTTCTCTATCGCTGGTTCTTCTCCCGTATGAAGTTGACATAGTTTCCTCCATAATTACTGAAAATTTGCTATATTCATTATTAGTATATATTATCACTATTAATAAAATGTTATCATAATGTAAAATTTTTTATAACATATCAATTCCAACCATTTAATTGTGAGAGGGTTTTTGTTAGAATTGTCAAAATCTGAATTACAAATTGCTTTAGAGCGGAGGTTTATAACATGAATGAATTTGATTTATATGATATTTCAGAAAAATACATCGAATTAGTCAACCCCACCACCCCGGAAAAAATTGTTAGAATTGGCGAAATTATGGGATTAAATAAAGACAGCAAAGTTATTGAATTCGGTTCAGGTTACGGTGAAGTCCTGGCTTTATGGGCCAAACATTTCGGTATATCAGGCGTGGGTATTGAAATCAGAGAAAACGCAGTAAAAAGGGCGCGAAAAAAAATGAAAGAACGGGGTTTGGAAAATCAAATTGAAATTGTTCATGAAAACGGAGCTGAATATAAATTCAAGAAGAATCATTTTGATGTGGCTGCCTGCGTGGGCGCAAGCTTCATCTGGGGAGGCTACGCTCGCACAATTAAAGCATTAAAAAAAGCGGTAAGGAAAGACGGAAAACTGGTAGTGGGTGAACCTTATTGGAATAAAGAGCAGATTCCCACCGAATATATGAAACGTGAAAAAACTGTAAATACCGAAATGGAAATTTTACAGATAACCAGAGATTCAGGTTACGACATAGGATATCTGGAAAGGGCCAGTCACGATGATTGGGACCGCTATGAATCGGATAACTGGATCGGGTTGATTAACTGGCTGAAAGAAAACCCCGGCCACCCGGAGAAAGGTAAAGTGATAAAGCGGCTTCACCAAAGCCAGGACGAATATTTCAAATATGGCAGGGAGTACCTTGGCTGGGCAATATTTGTACTTACCCGGTCGTCTTATTAACAAAAATGTACGATGTAATAATTGCAGGCGCAGGCCCGACAGGCTGCTATCTGGGCTCATTGCTGGCCAGGCGGAATCTTAATATTTTAATACTGGAAGAACATGAGGAAGTCGGCAAACCTGAACACTGTGCGGGAATAGTAAGCAAGAAACTATTCTCTGAGTTTAATTTGAAAACCGATTCAATTCTGGATGAAATCAATTCGGTAAAAGTATGCTTTCCCGACAATACCCGGCTTTCTCTTCCCACTTCCATAACCCCCCTGGTTCTGGACAGGGCAAAATTTGACAAGGAACTTTCAATAGAGGCGCAGCAATCTGGTTGCCAGATATTTTTTAATCATAAGGTCATTCAGGTTGAAAACTCCCAGAACCATACATTAGTTACAGTTCAAACAGGCAGTGAAACCAAATTCTTCAAATCAAAACTCACTGTTGTAGCCACCGGGGCAATGTCCGCCTTGCCATACAAACTATGTATGGCCGATAAAACCCATAATTATAAATCTGCCCAGCTGGAAGCTCAAATAAAGGATATACAGGGCATTGAGCTTTTTGTTGGTTCTGAAATAGCCCCCGGAACCTTCGGCTATGCTGTTAAAATTGACGAGTACCGGGCAAAAATTGGCATGATCACCAGAAACAACATTGTCAGTTATTTTGAGAATTTTCTGGAAAATTCTATTTTGTCATCAAGAATCACCAAAAAAATCACTACACCTCAATACAGAAGCATGCCTTTCTGTTTGCCAAAAACCACAGCACTTGGCCGTATTATTACTGTGGGCGACGCAGCCCGCCAGATAAAGACCACCACCGGAGGCGGAGTTTATTATGGCATTCGATGTGCCAACATCCTTGCTGAAATTATTAACAGCGCAGACAATGGCAACGATTTCAACACTTCAATACTGAAGAAATATGATAAGAAATGGAAGAATGAATTAAGAAAAGAATTAACTATGGGCCTTGCCATAAGAAAACTTCTGGAAAATGTGGACGACCACTGGTGGAACAAAGTAGGCTCAACATTGCAGAAGCCTGAAATAGCTTCGTTGGTTCAGCAATACAGGGATTTTGACCATCACCATGAATTTATCTTCTCGTTTTTCCGGAACCCGGCTATTGGCAAGCTACTCCTTGATTTAATCAGGCAAAACATTAATAACGGAGAAGCCCTGATAAATTTCTGGACCTGCTGTTAAATATTAATATTTAATTATATAAAAAATGTTTTCATTTGAAGGGATAATCATTTTTATGTAGAAAGTTTCCCACATTTAGCAGCATTATGCTTGCTATTTAAAATTTATTCAAGGAGGTGAAATGATGAAAAGGAGTTTATTGACACTGACTTTCGCAGTCATGGTTATTTTTGCACTCAGTATGGGAAGCGCATATGCTGCCGATGATGTTATGAAAGCAACTCAGGGTTACGGAGCCGGAGCTTGGTACACCAGCATTTATGGTGAAGTCCGGGACAACGCAGGAAACACCGTATCCGCGAGAAGCGATCTGGGTCACGACAACGCACTGGGCTTCAACGGCGACCTTGACTTCGAACTCAGCGACAAGTGGGGTCTGGGCCTGAATTTCTTCTATGTGAAGAGCACCAGCACAGGCTATAGAGTTAACAGAACCATCAATTATGCCGGAACCGTGGTTCCCGTTAATGATACTGTTACCTCAACCATTAAAACCACCACCACTACCCTGGCTATTAAATACAACCTTGCCAGAAATGAGGATGGACAGTTGGATATTCAGTTATCACCCAAAATGATAACCTTTGAAGCCAATGCAAGAGCAGCTACCGCCGGCAACCTGTTTACTCCTGTAGATGAAACCGTATTCATTCCTACAATTGGTCTTTCTGGGAAACAACGGCTATCAGAGCGACTTTATCTGTATGGAAATGTTGAGGGAATGGGCTACAAGAGCAACAGCCTTATCGACGCCAGAGCTGACCTTCGTTGGAACTTCCAGCATCCCGGTTGGTTTGCAACCCTGGGTTACAGATACTATCAGGTAAGACTCAACGATATCAACAACACCATTAACAGAGCCAGCCTGCACTGGAATGGCCCTGTTGCCACCTTAAGATATGAATTCTAATCTTAAGTAAATCGGTTTATAAAGGGAGGTTTATACCTCCCTTTTTTATTTTCCTGACAATAAGGCTTCTTAACCACGCCCATTCCTTCAAGATTCCTTTAGAATCACACTAATTGTCGTCCCTGATATCAACCAGATAATTCAAAATATAATTCCATTCATTTAAAAATAATCTGCCTGTTTGAAAGGAATAGATGCAGGTATTAAAGAATAATTTTTTTAGTAAAATGGATTTTTATATTTACATAGGTAAAATTATTAATAATAAAAATTAAAAGAGAGGAGGAGGGTATCAACTTTTAAATCATTTTAAATATAGAAAGCAATTATCCCTTTTACCTCAATCTCTATTATTCTCAGGGAAATAAACAAGGAGAACAAAAAACAAATGAGAAAAAATTTAAAAATTTTTGTACTGCTTCTGATGGTTCTCAGCCTTTCGGCCTTGATAATAACCGGCTGCAGCTTGGAGGCCTCGAAGGCCATAGAAAGCAATGGCGGCGGTTCACCCACCCCCACGGATTCGCCTTCGGCCAGTCCGAGAGCCAGCCCCACTGCTTCACCCAGCACGTCCCCGCCCGGCCCCGGCCCACAGCCCGAGACGAAATGCTGGTGTTTAAATAAAACTAACTATGACTTTTTTGCAGTGCAAGGGGGTAGTAATGATGCAGCAAAGGGTGGTGGAAAGTCAGCTGTACTTGTTAATTACCATT
>CAZSLZ010000038.1:0-23593 GCA_964607865.1 uncultured bacterium | reverse complement strand
GGGTTAACCAGAAAAATATTGTTCTTGAAATTGCACCTGGAATTTCTTATTTTGACGGTACTCGAAATAATAGAATAATCTTCAGAGAAATGGAAACCACAGTTTCGTTAAAAGATGGCCAGACCGCTGTTATTTCTACCTCTGAAACAGACCGCCACGAAAGCCAAGGGCTTATCTCGCGTATCCTGGGCTATTCAAGTACAGACCAGAATGCCAGTATTACCATGATGGTTACAACAAAAATAAAAACTACCCCAAAAAAACAATCTGATTGAATTACTGAATATTCAACTTGAATTTAAATAAATTGTAATATATTTAAAACACTTGAGTAATTAGCCTTCTGGTATTATACTTCTAATTTAATAATAAATTAAATTTTATGTTGCCGAATAAAAACTACTAAACATAATGTTTAAAAATATTTGCTAAACCAATAATATAAATATTGTTAATCAGTATAACAAACTGACAGGAATTAATAATAATTTAATTGTTTTCAATATGTTTATATTTCAGAGCTCTTACCTCTTCTTCCCCCAGGCCCATATAATGGCCAATTTCGTGAAAGAGGGTATCGGTTATCTGGTTTATCATAGAGGCCCGTGTATAGCTACAGTACTTTTCTATATTTTTTTTATACAGGTAAATCCGATCCGGCGGTACAAAGCCATAGAATGCGCCACCGTAACCGGAGCCTCTTACGGTAAGGGGGATGCCCGTATAGAGCCCTAATAGCAATCCGCCTTTTTCGATTTTTTCCTGTGTTTCTTTATCGGGAAGGTTTCTTACAATAATTTCGATATTGTCTAATTTTTCCTTAAACTCTCCAGGAAGCATTGAAATACTTTCTTCAACTATATCATAGAATTGTTCCTTATTCATATTGCTCTCCTTGGTTATTTTCATTTTTTATTTCAGGTTTAATTTTTGACTCACTTTTTTCGATAATGTCTTCTAAAACAGCCTGGAATTCTCTGGTGGGTATGAATTTGTAACCGCAGGTTGAAACCAGTTTGCCTCCCCGCATCATTAAATCCTGGTTGGGGTAATCCCGGCAAATTTGGGGACGGTTCTTATAATCCTGGCATTTGTTGTTTTTACCCAGATATTTACAGGAAAAGCGTAAATGCGCATTTTCATCATAATTTACAATTTGAAATCTTTCATATTTGGGGTAAATTATTTTCAGGTGTTCAAATTCTTCTTCACTGGAAATGGGATGGGAATCGATAACCAGGGTGATCATTTTACAGCAGGCGCCACACTGGTTGCATTTGCCCTCAGCGATATATGTTTTGCCTCGTATCCGTGCTAAAAATTTTCTTATTTTTCTGAGTATGTTCAATTACATTATCCTTCAGCTTTTTCTCATTTATTATATTTTACCCTCACTACCTTATACCTGTTAAAACAGAATTTTGTCTATACAAACTGTTTTTCTTCCTGTTATATGCTATAATAATAAAAAAATATTGGAGAGCAGGATGTCCTTCTTTGACAGTTTTAAATCTAATGTAAAAAAGACTCTCGGCATTGCAAAGGATAAATCCAGGGATGCCCTGGAATTGATAAACTTGAAAGCTGACCATTTGAAGCTGGCTCAGAAAAGAACCAGGCTCATTAATGAATTGGGAGAATATGTTTACTATCAGTATTTTGATGGTGAAGCAGACACCCAGGGAATAATGAAACGGTGCAGAGAAATTGAAACCCTGGAGGATGAATTGTCCAGTGTTGAAGAAAGGATTAAACACCTGATCAAAAATTCGACAAGAATTGAAAGCCTTCAAGTTAATGGGCATGAAGAAGAAAACCAGCAAACTCCTGAATATACAGATAACATTATCTGCTCCTGTGGGAGTATTGTTCCTCCCGGCTCCCGTTTCTGTGTGAAGTGTGGCAAAAATATTGAAGATATTGTGAAGGAAACCGGGAATTCACAAGAGAAACTCAATCAGGTAAATATTTGTTCCAATTGCGGTGAAACAAACGAAATTGAAAATCTTTTCTGTTTCCGTTGCGGAAATAAGTTAAAGGGAGTGGATTAGTATTTCTGACCATATAGAACCGGTATTATTAAAGCTTAAACGAAGAAAGACCAAAGAGAAAGCCCTTCTGGTGTGTTTACAGACCAAGGAAAATTATGAAGAATTTGAAGACTTCGTTCATGAAATGAAACAGTTGGCATATTCTGCAGGTGCGGAAATTCTGGAAACCTTTATTCAGAGTAAAAGTTACCCTGATACCGCCACATTCATTGGCAAGGGCAAAGTTGATGAAATTAAAGAGTATGTGGAAAATGAAGAAAAGCCCGATGTGGTTATTGTATTGAATGATCTCAAACCCAGCCAGGAAAAGAACCTGTCCACAGCTCTGGGAGTAAGGGTAATTGACAGGCAGGCTTTAATTCTGGATATTTTCGCTCAACGGGCACGAACCCGTGAGGGTAAAATGCAGGTAGAACTTGCATTGTTAAAATATCTGCTACCCAGGCTGGCGGGCCTGGGTAAGATTCTCTCCCGCCTGGGTGGTGGCATAGGAACCCGGGGGCCGGGTGAAACCATGCTGGAAACCGACAAACGCCATGTCAGAAAAAGAATCGAAACCCTGACACGGGATCTTCAAAAAGTGCGGTCTCATCGAGGCTTGTTAAGAGAAAGCCGATATAACAAGGGTTTTCTTACCGCTGCCCTGGTAGGTTATACCAATTCAGGCAAATCTACCATTTTAAACCTGCTTACCAACCAGAAAGTTGATGTACAGGACAAACTTTTCGCCACATTAGACCCCACTGTGGGAAAATTTTATATTGGAATGGGAATTGAATTATTGTTAGTGGATACTGTAGGATTTATCAGGCATCTTCCCCACCAATTGGCGGCAGCTTTCAGAGCTACCCTGGAGGAAGTAGAAGAAGCTGATATTATTATTCAGGTGGTTGATATTTCTCATGAAAATTGGAAAGAGCATCTGGAAGTAACAGAAACCGTTCTGGAAGAAATGGGTTGTGACAGTAAACCTACTATTCTGGTATTTAACAAGAAAGATATGTTAAGCTCCCTGGAATTGGAAACACTTCACAGAGAGTATTCCAGGGGAATATTCGTTTCTGCAAAAGAGAATGACGGTTTTGAAAAAGTTAAGGAAAAACTGCAGAAAACCACCAGGGAATTTTTTCCTAAATTTGTGGAGAGATTCAGAAAAATGGATGATTCTTATTGGATGAGAGAGTATTCAACTACAAAAAATGATTAATTCTTTTTTCTTTAAAAGTATGTTTTTATCAATAAACAGCAACCCTGAAAAAATAAAAGGCTATTTAAGAAGCATCTTAAGCCGGAGAGAATTCAGTGGGCTGAAGCCTGGTTGGCTTGAACAATTGTTAAGCGAATTATCCAGGTTGGAATTTATAAAAACCATATTGAACCATATAGCTTATGCCATAAAAATTATTCTGCAGTTTTTAATGTCAGAAAGTGTTATTTCATTTTCTTATGTAATTGTTGCTATTATATTCGGCATTCTTCTGGCATATATCATTATTAGAATAAAAAACAGAATTTCGTCTTTTGAAAAAGCTGATGTTGTTAAGGATTCTCCACAGCATATCAAAGATTCATTAACTCTTGAAAAACTCGCAAAGAAATATGAAAAAGATAAAAATTACCCTTTGGCCATGCATTATCTCTATCTTTCATTTTTATATTACTTGAATCTTCAAGACATTATGATAAACTCAGAAACCAAAACCAATAAAGAAGCTGAATTATTTCTGGAAGAGGTTGGCTCCAGGGAGTTAAACAACAGTTTTAAAAAGCTGAACGCCATATTTGAACACAAGATATATGCCATGGAAGACTGTTCTGAAGAAGAGTATAAAGAATTTTCAGGTTATTTCATGAACTGCAAGAAAGAAGTGGCAAAAATTGGAATCTAGGCGAAAATGGATTATAATAATTGCTGTTATTTTAGTATTAGTTTTCTTTTTTATTTCCAAAACCGGTTCGGGAAAATCAGAAAAACTTTTCAGCATGCCCACATCTTTTGATTCAGGAAGAAATGGCCATAAAGCCCTCTTTCTGCTTCTGGAAAAAACGGGTTACAGTGTCGAAAGATTTCAGGAAAAGGCCGACATGTTGAATTCAACCGATATCAGGCAGACTCTGGTAATTGTTCAGCCATTTCCCGGTATGCTGAGCAGGGAAAGAGTTGATAAAATTTATGAATGGATGAGCCAGGGAAACAACCTACTGATCATTGATGACAAGGATAATGAACTCTACAAATTTCTGGCTGTTTCCACAAAAGTGGAAATGACAGAAGAAACTGTGATATCTGATTTTTCAGCACAAAACCCAGCTGCTGACAATGTAAATAAGGTAGAAATTCTTGGCAAAACCCGTCTGCATCTACCTCCTTTGGGAAGCCACCCTTTTCAGGTTTTATTGGAAGACGATTCTGGGGTAATCTGCGCAGAAACACAGATAAACCGGGGGTCAGTTATTGTTCTGTCCGCCCCTGATATAATAACAAATTTGAATATCTCAAATAACGATAACGTAATTTTTATTGCAAACATTTTTCGTTTATTAAACTCGGAAACGATATTGTTTGATGAAACAATTCATGGTTACTGGCAGCATAAGAAAGGAGAGTTTAAATTTTCCAGCCGGGCTGTTTTCATCTTGATTCAGCTAGGTATAGCAGTTCTGGTTTTTTACCTGGTTTTCATGATCCGTTTTGGTGATCCCCGAAAGCAAAACAAAGACATACAAAGAACTTCAGTCGAATATGTGCATTCTTTTGCCAATTTACATTATAAAGCAAATTCTCTGAGATTTGCCCTGGATAAAATTATATTCGGTTTAAAAAGACGGATTGGAAAATCGTTTAATATTTCTCCTGAATTTTCTGACGAAAAGTGGCTGGGGTATATTGAAAACGCTCCTCTCAAGAACAAAGGAAAAATTAAGAAGATAATAGAAAAATCAAATGTTTTAAGAAAAAAATCCAGGGTTTCCGATAAGGAAATAATTGACCTTGCCAGAATTATAGAAAAAAATATTAACCAGCCCTGATAACGAAAGGAGTTAGCATTGGAAACGCAGACCGGACTTACCCATAAGATATTTGAGCAACTGAAAGCCGAGATACACAAAGTTGTTCTGGGACAGGAAAAAGTTATTGAAGACGCCCTCATAGCTTTATTGACCGGCGGCCATGTATTACTGGAAGGGGTTCCGGGAACAGCAAAAACTTTGTTGGTAAGAACCATTTCAAAAATTATAAAGGGTTCTTTTCAGCGTATTCAGTTTACTCCCGACCTGATGCCCTCAGATGTGGTTGGTACTCATATCTTTGATATGAAAGCAAACGAATTCTTTTTAAAGAAGGGGCCAATTTTTACAAATCTTTTACTGGCTGACGAAATCAACCGCACCCCCCCAAAAACCCAGTCGGCATTGTTGGAAGCCATGGAAGAAAATCAGGCTACAATAGAAGGTGAAATGATACCCCTGCCTGATTTGTTTATTGTATTTGCAACCCAGAACCCTGTTGAGTTTGAGGGGACCTATCCCCTGCCCGAAGCCCAGATGGACAGATTTTTATACAAAATTCTGGTAAATTATCCTGAAACCGGAGTGGAAGTTGATATATTAAAGAAATTCAATCAGGGGTTCAACCCCAATAAAATTGATGAAATATTGTTTGACCAGTTGGATTACAATGAATTTCTTACAGAATGCAAAAGAGAAATTTTAAATGTTAAAGTTAAAGATGAAATTTTTGAGTATATTTTTCAACTAACTAATCATACCAGAAAAAATATTAATATCAGCCTCGGTGCCAGCCCCAGAGGCGCTATCTCGATTCTGCTCTCAAGCAAAACCAGAGCTGCAACCAGGGGAAGAGATTATGTGATTCCTGATGATATCAAAGAATCAGCTTATCCTGTATTGAGGCATCGGATTATCTTGAAGCCCGAAGCTGAGATCGAAGGTTTGTCTCCTGATGATATTATAAAAAATATCCTGGCATCTGTGGAAGTACCTCGATAAATAACTGGATTATTTGTTAAAATAATGATATAATACAAACTGGTATTATAATTTTTCTCTTTTGAAAGGAGATAAAAAAGGTGTTTTCTCAAATATGGCGCAACAAAGCTTTTACTCTTATCGAAATGATGATAGTTATCACAATTATTGGTTTACTGATGGTGCTGGTATTGCCGAATATGGTAAAAGCAAGATATCAGGCACAACTTACCGGTTGCCAGTTCAATTTAAGGGCTATAGCCGCAGCTCTTGAAACTTACAAGACAGAAAATGAACGTTACCCACCAGAAGCAGATTGGGAAACTGATATATTCGAATCCAACCCGGCATATTTACATCCAAGGCCGAAATGCCCCCAGGGGGGAGAATCAGACAATTATCATTATACATTAAAAGGGACAACCGATGGCCAAACCTTCATAGTAAATTGTGAAGACGGACTCCATTACCTGGTTCTTGATTATATCAGCCAGGGCTATCCCCAGTATTCCCCCGGTTACGGCCTTGTTAACAACCAGAAAGATATGGAATGATTATTTGACTTTTATTATTTCCTTGTAGATATCAATTATTTCAATATTATTTTCTTTATCGATAAACCTTATAAGTTTATCGATTTTTTTATCCACTTCGGGTTGCTTTGAGCTTATCATGCTTACACCCAGCTCTGATCTCTGCCATAAATCATTGCTTCCAACTTCAGCTACTGAGAATTGAAAACGATTAATAAGCCTGTCCTTTAAACTACGAATCACCATTCTTTTTGCTTTCAGAGAATTGGGCTCCCCCAGCAGGTGCAAATCCAGCCAGACTATTCCTGCAAACATTTTTCCTCCTGTAATTATATATTAACATAATACCAAATCAAGGAGAAAAATTCCAATATAAAGAATAAAATCCAGGGAGGTAAGAGGCAGTATGAATGATATATTATTGGCTCTGGATTTTGACGGAGTAATATGGGACAGTATCCAGGAGTGTTTCTACGTTTCCCAGCTGGCATATAACCAGCTTTTCGGTTCAATAACCAAAAATACTGGCCAACTACAGAGGAAATTCTACCAGGGACGCTACCTGGCAAAAAGCGGAAAAGACTTCTATATTTTACTTAAATTAATAGATGAGTATCCTGATATTGATTTTAGCAAAATGGATTTTCAAAAATTTTTCAGTTACCGTACCAGATATCGACAGGAAGTTGAACAATTTACCACAAGGTTTTATCAAATCCGTAATGGTTTAATGAATAACCAGTTTGATTTCTGGATGACCCTGCATCATCCCTACCCCGGCATTATTCCACAAATAGAAAAATTACAACAGAAATTCCCATTAGTGATCTGTTCCGCCAAGGATAAAGAAAGCATCGAGGTTTTGTTGAAGCAATACGAACTGGAGTTTGAAATTTTTTCCAGGGAAATCACCATCTATAAACCTGAACTTATGAAAAGAATATCCCAAAAAAAAGATGTCAAGTTGAATCAAATATTTTTCATTGACGATATTATGGAAAACCTTACCGCAGTCAGGGAAATCGGAGTTAATACTTTTATGGCAAAATGGGGATATAACAATGAAATTGAACAGAATAAGGCTATGGCTCAGGGAATTCCTTTACTTGAGCTGGACAGTTTTGCTGTTCAAATTGAAAAAATGATAAGTAAAACTATTAGTTGACTTGGTGGATAAATGTTTATAAAGAATAGAAAAATTTTGATAACAGCTGTAATAACAACGGATAGCATTGCCTATTATATTGCCCGGCAACTGCATTGCGCCGGAACCTTTGACCCCATACCTGTGATATAAAAAATCGATGTTACCGAGCCCGATCAGATTAATGAAGCTGTGCAGTATATAAAGGTGGTATATAAAGAAGGAATGAGATGATTTTCATGGTTTTTGCATTCTATTGGTTATGCTCCGTCTGAATGTTTTGAATCAAATTTTTGTGATATTTCCTGGGAGTATGCAAGGCAACTCTTGAATACATAAGCAAATATCTTGCAAAGGATCTGGGAGACAGGTTTAAAATCAGAGTGAATTGTATTGCTTCCGGGACTTTAAAAACTCAGGCAACCAGGCCATTGCCGCAGTTTGAAACTTATAAAGATATATGGAATAAAGGAGTAATATTCCATGTAATTCCGGAACCTCTGCCGAAGATGCCGCCAGAACTGCAGCTTTTCTTTTTTCCGGCTACTCCTCAAGCATTACTGGAGAAATAATTCATGTTGACAGTGGCTTCTATTTAATAGGTTCTTTTTTTGAAGAAAGCAGGAAATATCCGGATGTTAACAAATAATTAATATTCAAAAATAGAAGCCTGTAACCACAGTTTTTAAGATGAAACTCTATATTTATAGCGCTATTGACATTTCATGATTATTGATGTAATATAAACGCTAATTAATTAAATATTACAAAATGATATCAGAATTATACCAAAAGCAACACTTGAAGGGTTCAATAAACTCCATTGGGAGGACACGAATGAAATTTAGAAATATACAAGTAATAGTATTAACAGCAATCTTTGTTATAACCGCTACGGTTTCAGCCCATGCCGGTTCAATGCTGACCGAATCTTCAGATGTCGCCAGCGACGGGTTATTAATAGTTGATGAAAATGTTGATGAAGATATTAACCTTGAAAATATGAACAATGATGTTTTATATTTTACTTTGAAAAAACAGGTTGATAAGATTTGGGGCCCGGAAATTGTAAAGAAGAAAATGGCTGAAGCTGAAAAAGAAACAACAAAAATGACAAATTCCAAGTATCCGCCGATAATGGTAAAACATAAAATTAAAGTAGCTTCAGCGGGTTCATACAAATACAAACATACTTATTCTTCCCGCCATAAAGGCTCCGGTGGAAAAGTAATCAATGGTTATCAAATCAACTATATCAACATCACCCCTGTTATTATCGAAGAAGCCCAGAGAAACGGTATTTCCCCTGTGTTACTTAAAGCTGTAATTCAGACTGAATCCACTTTTAATAATTATGCCGTAAGTTATGTGGGTGCTCGTGGTTTGTGCCAGTTGATGCCCACCACGGCAAGGATGCTGGGAGTTAGAGATCCTCATGACCCGGTTCAGAATATTAAAGGTGGAGCAAAATATCTGGGCAAATTGAAGAAAATGTTTAAATCCACCGATCTGATTCTTGCTGCCTATAATGCCGGCCCCGGATGTGTAAAAAGATCCGGAGGAGTCCCCAATATTTATGAAACAAGAAGGTTTATTCAGAAAGTAAGAAAAAATATGAAGTGGTAATATGGTAATAAACAGATAATAAAAACAGAAGCCCGGGGAAACCCGGGCTTTATTAAACTACCTGGGATATTTACAGTAAATGTTAAAACTGGATAAGAAACTAAATCTTTTGGATATATTTTCCATGTCCCTGGAAGCAATGATCTCGTCGGGGATTTTTATTCTGCCCGGACTTGCTTTCAGCAAGGCTGAACTTGCAACCGCTATGCCAAGAGCCGGCGGAAGCCACTTTTATATCGACCGCAGTATGGGGCCCGCAGAGGGTACTGTAGGAGGAATCGCTGCCGGGCTTTCTCTGACACTCAAAAGAACTTTTGCGCTGTTGGGTATAGGGGCAACTCTGGCAATGATTTGGCCTGAAGTGACTATCTTTCATAGTAAATTATTAGCAATTTTTTTTACTGTTTTTTTTATTGCCATAAATATAATGGGCATAAAACTGGCAGGCAGGGTTCAGGTTACCCTGGTGGGCATACTTTTTTTGATCTTAATATTTTATATTGTTAGCGGTTCATCCCTTATTACCCCTCAGAATTTTAAACCGTTTTTTCCTAAAGGCGGGTTTTCTTTAAATGGGAATGAAGAAGAAATGAAAAATCTATTTCATATTTTCTCTCGAAGAAAGATTTATAAATTATATTCTTCTCACATCATAGAATATCTAAGAGAAGAAATAATTGACCTGGGAAAAGACTTTGACCGACAAATTGAAAATGCGGCCTCAGCTTATAGAAAACTCGACAAATCAGCCCTTTATGGACTTTCCCACATAGAAGGACTAAACATAAATAATTTTCTGTATTTTGATGGATTCCACAAGTATATAAAAAACAAAGAAGAAAATGAGGAAACCGATGAATGTTGAAATAGCCACCAATGCCGGGTTTTGCTTCGGTGTTAAAAAAGCAATAAGTAAAGCCTATGAACAAAAAAATCAGACTGACGACACTCCGGTCTATACATTTGGCCCACTGGTACATAACCCCCAGGTGGTTTCAAACCTGGAAAAAGACAGAATAATTTCTATCGACCAGCTGGAAAAGCATAAACCCGGTTTTTTGATCATCCGTTCCCACGGAGTTCCTCCGTAGATCAAGAATAAAGCAAACAAACTGGGTTATACAGTAATCGATGCAACCTGCCCCCTGGTACAAAGAATTCATGATATTGTAATCCAATTAAAAAAAGAAGGTTACAAAATATTCATTATCGGAGATGCTGAACATCCTGAAATAATTGGTATTCTTGGCGAGGTGGCGGATATTGGCAGAGTGATAGAAACAGAAAAACAAGCTGAAGAATTACCCAGCTTTAATAAAATTGGTATTGTTGTTCAAACCACAGCTCTGTGGTCAAAATTTGAATCAATATCCTGCAAGCTGATAGATAAAGGAAAAGAAATAAGAATTTTCAATACTATCTGTAATGCTACTACCGAACGCCAGACCTCGGCGCGGATATTGGCTGAAAAAGTGGATGTAATGGTAATTCTGGGGGGTAAATCTTCTTCCAATACCCGTAAACTATACGAAATCTGTAAAAGCGTAAATTCTAATACTTTTCACGTGGAAACCGGAGAAGAAATAAAGAACGAATGGTTGAAAGACGCCCGGAAAGTTGGTATCACAGCCGGTGCCTCCACCCCCGATTATATAATTCAGGAAACATATGAAAGGTTAAAAAAGCTGTAGTTTAATAAATTACTTTATAATTAAGTAGAATTACATCACGGTTAAGATATTCCAGTTTAAGCAATTTCAGCCTCAAATTCCGGTTCAGTCCATCGCAAAACCCAACCCCCTGTCCGAATATAAGGTTTTCCTGGGTAATGGCAATCTGATCTACCAGCTGGGCTTCCAGAAATTTTACATTTGTTGCAACCCCTCCTGCAAGAATTGCGGTTTTATACCCTCTTTTTTCCAGATGCTCAACAATTTGCCGGGGTTCACCTTTCATAAATTCCACTTTTCCCGGTATATTTTCATAATTCTCCGGGTTGCCGGTTAAAACCAGATTTAATCGTTGAGCTAAAGGCTTTTTTAATGTAGAAAAGGTTTTCCTTCCCATAATAACCACACCGGCCCTGGTTGTAACTCTTTTAAAATGTAATTTATCCTCTGGACAGGACCAGTCAACTGTTTCATCGGGGTTTTTAGCAACTTTCCCATCGGCGGTTTGAACCATTACCATAATTATTTTCATTATATATCACCACTAAGTTTATTATTCGAAACGGATAAAAACCCTGTTAAATACATGCTTAACTGTTGGAAGGATAAAGCATTTCTTCGATGAAAAGATGCATAAAATAAATATTCGGGTTTATTACTTTGAAAGATAATTCGTCAAAAAACAGAATCAAATGTCCTCATTGCAGCAAACTTCATCGGGCTGACGCAAGATTTTGCACCACTACAGGTAAAACCATACAAAAATCAGGCACTCAAAGGATCTCCAATAAAACCAAAACTGGTTTGGTAAAAGCTCCCAGCAAGAATTCCCATTCACGCTGCCCCATGTTACGCTGTCCTAATTGTGGCAAATTATATGTAGATTCCAGGCCAAATTTCTGCAACAAGTGCGGTTTCAAACTGCCTGATTTTAACGTTTCTGATAAACAGGCAAAACCCACCGTGGACATGCCAATTCCAAAAGAGAAAAAAAAGGAAAAAGATCTAATAACCTGCCCTCATCCCGGTTGCGAAGCAAAGTTAAGACAAGGTTTAAAATACTGCCGAACCTGTTTTAAAAAAATAGTGAATTGTAAAAAATGTAAAACCTATAACCGTGCCGGTGAAGAAGTATGCATTGGATGCGGTAAAAAGATTGAAACTGCTGATACCGGCAATTGGCTTATGTTTAAGGGAAACCCTGCCAGGGACGGAAATTCCCTGGACGTTATTGTCCCCCCTCTTGCGTTTAAATGGCGGTATCCCAACGACTTCAAACCCGAACCAATTCTGGGGTCACCCATCGCCTACAGAGGAATAGTTTATTTCGGTTCCACCGATATGCAACTTCACGCGGTGAACCAGTACAACGGAGAAAGCCTCTGGAAACGCCCCACCAACGGCACTATAGTTTCCACCCCGGCTATATGGGACAACATTATTTATATGGCCTCCTGCGACGGCAGGGTTTATGCCCAGGAAGCAAGCAAGGGCAGGCCTGAGTGGGTTTATCCCACCGGCTCGGCAAATTTGCTGGGAAGGGTCAAGGCGCCTGTCCTGGCATGTGAAGCCGGCGTTTTTGTAGCTACCGAAAACGGAGAAGTTTTCTGCCTGGATTTGAAAAAGGGGTTTAGAAAATGGAGTGTATTACTGGACAAGGATTACCAGCTTGATTCTACGGAAGATTCCGTTAAAATTGCCGGAGGCCCAGCTTATTTTAATAAAAAAGTATTTGTGGCAACAGTTCCTGGAAAGGTTTATTGCCTCAACTCTGATGATGGAAAAATTCTCTGGCAATTTCCTGAGAAGAAGTACGACCACTCAGCTTTTATTGCCACCCCTGCCATAGCTGGCAAACTTTGTTTCATACCCAACCGGGGAGGAAATTTTTATGCCCTGGATATTCAAACCGGCAAGGATATATGGAACTCCACAGTTCAAATAGAAGGTGTGGTGGAAGGCTCTCCGGCGGTAGGATTCGGTAAGGTAATTGTGGGAAGTCTGAACCAGTATCTCACCGCATTAAATTTCCATACCGGCGGAAACGTATGGATGAAGCGCAATTTTAAACTGAGAATTCTTGATACATTTTTTTCCACTCCGATTATTACGTTAAATGAGCTTATTTTTGTGGGGTCAGATTCAGGTTATATCTATTGCCGGGAGATTGAATCCGGCGAAGAGATATGGAAATACAAATTTGATATTCCCATAAAATCCTCCCCTGTTGTTTCTGATGGTTTTCTTTATGTTACAACAAATTCAGGATATCTTTATGCCTTCAGTGAAAAATAAAAACTTACAGTTTTTGACTGTATTGTTTTTGTTAATCGCCAATGCCATATCAGTTTCATGCGCTGATAACACAATAAACAGAAATTATTCTGATAAAATTTATTTGTATTTAAGTTTAACCACAGACAACAATGTAGAAATCAAGTGGAAAATAGACGAAAAGAAATTCCCTGGCTTGAAAACCCTGACTTTATTCAGTTCTTATTCTGATTTTAACAAAACACCCCTGGATAGAATCGTTTACCCCATACGGCAGTATGAGACGAAATCCATAAAACACCGGGGTGCAATATTGGATGATAATGTAGGTGACAACTCGAAATATTATTACCTTTTGGAACTTGTCACCGACCAGGGCAAAACTTATTATTCGAAAGTCATCTCCATAAAGACCGTGGATAAAAAACTGCCTGAGCTGAACTCCCCCAGCCTGATAATTGACAAGAGGTATTACCTGCTTAAATTAATAGATGATGGAAACATCATCAAGCGTTATCCTGTTTCTCTGGGCAGAAACCCGATAAAGCGGAAATTGCACCAGGATAACTCTTCTACCCCGGAAGGACAATATAAGATTATAAACCTTCAACCCCAGGCAACTTATTATCGCGCTTACGACCTGAGTTACCCCGAATCAATCGATAAATTCAGGTATCATTTTTTTCAGGAAAGAGATAAATTAGAAAAAAGCAACGGTGAGAATCCGGGGATAGGCGGTGAAATTCAGATTCACGGCGGAGGCCCCGGCCCGGTCTGGAATTGGTCTTATGGTTGCATTATTATGAGGAACGAAGATCTGGACCAGTTATTCGGTATTTCCAGAATTAATGTGGGAACACCCGTTATAATAACCGGCTGGGAACTTACCCTGCAGGACATACAAAGTATCCATCGCTCCAGATCTGCCGAAGAAATAAAAACAATTCAAAAAAAATTGAAAAAAACAGGCTTTGATCCCGGAAAACCTGATGGGGTCCTGGGCCCGGCAACCCGCTATGCTCTCGCCAGGTTTCAATACCAGAAACAACTTCCTGTTACCGGCCAACTGGATATCCGAACCCTGAAAAAGTTGAGCAATATTCAATTGACGAAATAATCTTTTCAGATCATAGCCCTGAATTCATCCTCGTTTATAATTGCAATATCTAATTTTTTCGCTTTTTCCAATTTGGAACCGGGATTTTCTCCTGCCAGGATATAATCTGTTTTTTTGCTTACCGAGGAGCTGACCCGCCCGCCATATTTTTCGATCATTTCCCTGGCCTGGTTTCGGGTCAATGTGGGCAACGTCCCAGTCAGGACAAAGATTTTTCCCTCAAAAACTTTTTTTATTTTAAAATCGGCTGCTTCAGAAGAAGCAAACACTTGTTTTTCTTTCAGCCTGTTTATAATTTGTCTGTTTTTTTCAAGTTTAAAGAAATCAGCAACAGAGTTGGCAACTTCAGGGCCGATTTCATAAATCTCTTCCAGTTCAGCAGAAGTAGTTTCCATAAGTTTATCGATAGTTCCGTAATTCTTTGCCAGCAATTTGGAAGTATGCTCTCCTACATGACGGATTCCCAGGCCAAATATAACTCTCTCAAGCGGTTTGTTTCTGGCTTTTTCCACATTGGATACCAGTTTCTGCGCCAGAACCTTGCCCATTCTTTCCAGAGGCATCAACTTTTCCACGGTCAATTCATACAAGTCAACAGGATTTTTCACCAGGCCGTTTTCCACCAGTTGGGCAACCAGTTTTTCACCAAACCCCTCAATATCCATTGCTCTGCGTGAAGCAAAATGGCGGATACGTTCTTTCACCTGAGCTGGGCATTCCATATTCATACAGCGGGCCATAGCTTCTCCCGGAGGCCGGTTGACAGGTTCATCACAAACCGGGCACCTGTCAGGCATGATAAAATCCCTGACATCATCGCCACGACGATCTTTTATGGGAGAAATCACCTCGGGTATAACCGACCCTGCCTTGTGAATAAGTACAAAATCGCCGATCTTCAAGTCTTTTCTGGTTATTTCATCTTCATTGTGCAGAGTAGCCCTGCTTACCACTGAGCCGTCCACCTCCACTGGCTCCAATTCGGCAACAGGGGTAAGAGAACCCGTTCTTCCCACTGATACAGAAATATCTTTTAACCGGGTAATTACTTCAGTTGAGGGTAATTTGAAGGCAATTGCCCAACGAGGTGACCTGGAAACCGAGCCCAACTCCTGCCGAACCCCAACTTCGTCAATTTTTACCACAACCCCGTCAATATCATAATCCAATTCGGCACGTCTTTCCACCCATCCCTTGCAGAAATTTACCACATCTACAATGTTATCAAATCTCTTTATGTGGCTGTTTACTTTAAAACCCAGTTTTTCCAGGTATTTCATAGCTTCATAATGAGAATCAAACTCAAGTTCGTCAGATTGAAATTCATAGGCAAAAAAATCCAGGTTTCTCTGGGCAGTCACTGAAGAATCCAGCTGCCTCAAAGAACCTGCCGCTGCATTTCTTGGGTTGGCAAAAAGGGACTCACCCTGCTCGCTTCTTTCCATGTTCAGTTTTTCAAAATTGGATCGCGACATGAAAACTTCACCTCTGACTTCCATCAGGTTGGGAATGGACTGGTTTTCCATCACTTTCAGGGGTATTGTATTTATAGTCCTGAGATTCAGCGTTATGTCTTCACCCTGATAACCGTCTCCCCTGGTGGCTCCGGTTTTAAAACTGCCCTTTTCATATATCAATGAAACCCCCAGGCCGTCGAATTTGAGCTCACAAACATATGTAAAGTGGGTATTCTGAGCCATTCTTCGAACACGGGCGTCAAAATCGATAAGGTCACCGGCGGAAAAAGCATTAGCCAGGCTGAGCATGGGAAAACGGTGAATTACAGGCTGGAACTCTTCCAGGGGAGGCGCCCCCACCCGCTGTGTGGGAGATTCAGGAGTAATCAGAGAGGGAAATCTTTCTTCCAAAGTTTTCAGTTGATTCATCAACCTGTCATACAGGGCATCTTCAATTATTGGGCTATCTTTCACATAATAGTAAAAATTGTGTTTATTTATTTCTTCTGCCAAATTGGTTGCAATTTTGGAGGCTTCATTTATGTCGATATTATCTGAATCTATATTCAGCAATCTGTTTATATTTTCATTCATTGTATCTCTCCTGAAAAATTTAGGTTATATTTTCTATTTTTTCCGAATTTGTCCTATTTTTTACAACTATTTAACATTCTTTTCTTTATTTATCGGGGTGTTTGTGTTAATATATTAGTGTGTAATAATTATAATTACGAGGTGAACCATGGATAGAATAAGATCCGAGATTGTAAAAAATCCAGGTTATCAAAATAACAAAAAAAAGTTTTTTGATTCCGGCAAGGTCAGGGAAGACGTTAAGCGTACCCTGGACGAATTCATTCCAGGCCAGAATCCATCTGATGTTGATATAATTGCCGATGATCCGTCTTATAAGAATATTAACGACGAACAGGCGGCGAAAATGATGGGCTATTTTACCCAGAAAATGGAATCCGAGGGTTTTCCTTGGAAAGTATATAAGCCCAAAGATAAGGGAATCAGGAAGAAAACCGAAATTGGCGAATTTGAAGCTTTGCAGCGGCTGCGAAAAGGTGAAGCTGTGATTTTACAGCCCAAAAGAGTTATAGGAATAGGTTTTGACCCACAATCTTTAAAGGGAAAAACAAAAGACATATACGGCAAGGAAGGCAGCGGGCAGTTCAGTTTTAAAACCGGAGGTATGGAAGTCAAGTTTGGAGAGCCCATAAAAATTGACAACTATACCGATCTTAAATTTCTGCATGATGTATATAACCCCAATGTCCAGGTTGATCCCTCAAAAGATCCAAAATTGAAAGTTGCCGCCAGGCAACTGGCATATTTCACCAAAGGGACCATGAATAGCCAGCATCCCTGGAAAATGATTAAACCCCATGAAACCACAGGGCAGAAAATAAAATCAATGATAAAAGGCGCCCTCGCAAAAGGTGTTAAATTTGCAGGTATAGGCGCAGGAGCAGCTTCCCTGTTTTCCATTCCGGCAATCGCCCTGGGAGCCACCATGGGCGGGCCTATAGGAATCGCTGCAGGCGCTGCAATCGGCGCAGGTGTGGGAATAATAAAGGGAGCCCGATCTAAACGTATCGGCAAGGATATAAATGCGATTGAATCTCTTGCCCGTTTAAATAACGATGAACCGGTTTATTTTCAGGAAATGACCAAGCGGGAAATCGGAGTTTCAGTCCCCTTCCCCATTGGAATTCAACTTGGCTCCCTGAGTTTCTATGGCGAACACGGCGAAGGTTCTACAATAAACAACCTGGATGAATTCCACCTGTTTAATAAAATGCAGGAGCAACAATAACCGTTTAACTGATATAAAAAAAAGGCTGCCCACTGGACAGCCTTTTTTATTTGCTTATTTGCTTTATTCGATTTCTGTTTCACTGGTTACAGTAGTATAGGTATTCAGACTGGAAATAGTTGCATTGCCTGAAGAATCCACATTGAGTTCAAATACTTTCCATACATTACCATTGCTGGGGTTTGATGTGGGGATAGTGTAACGGGTAATTGTATTATTGGGAGCAACCACATTGATTACACAACCGGAGCTTTCCATGGGATGGGAATCCTGTCCGGAATAGTTGTGTACTGAATATCTATAGGTACCTTCCAGTAACTTGGTTATGGTGGTAATTTCCGGGCCATATGATGTTACGTCGTCGGTATCCAGCGAACAGAATGGCGTTGTAGTGAGGCTGCCCATTGAAGCATAATAGACATGGAACCGGGTTCCTGATTCGGTAGGGCCAGTGGTATGAGAATCAAGGTCGGTGGGTTTATCACCCCAGGTAAGGGTAACTGTAACCAGAGGTTTTGTCAGGCTGATGGTGTTTTCCAGGGTCTGGCCGGTTGCTGCGGCAGTTTCGCTGGTCTTGCTTGACTCAACAGTACCCTTTCTTGCCCACACAGTAATTGAATCGTTTGCCTTTGTTGTAATAAGAACCTGGCCGTCGTCACCGGTCCAGCCTTTCTGGCGATAACCGGTACCGTCAAGATACACTTCAGCATTCTTTACCGGCTGATTGTCCATGCCTCTTACTGTTACCAATTTGTAAGAACGATCAGAAATGGGAATATCAATATTATACCATCTTGCCACAGGCGCAGCTTTCGAACCCAGAGCCTTGGTATAATTTATCTGGAATACGGTATTGGCGCCAACAGTAGTTTTTGTGGCAGTTCCACTGCTTACCCATTTACCGGTGCTGTTGTCAAAATAATAAAACGGGCAGGTTGCGCCCGGATCGTGGGCGGAATCCAGGGGGAAGTCCATAGTAAGAGTGGTTCCACCGTTCAGGTAAAGTTCATTTCCAGCTGAGTCTTCAATTTCCAGGTTCAAAATACCATAACTTATAAGAGGTTCATCGTCGCTGGAAGTAAACTGGCCGGGAAAAACGCTGGCATAGTTGGCTGAAGAAGGCTTTACACTGGTAACCTTAACCACAGCGCTGGAAACAGCTGAGCCGTTGGAATCAACAATCGAATTTGCAGGAATTGTAACAGCTCCGCCACTGCTGTCAGTAACGGTATTTTCGGTGGTGGCGTCCACCGTCTCGGTGGTGTCGACTGCAGTCATATAGACATTGACAAACGACTGATCACCAGCGACAACCTTAACATTCTGATAAGCTGTGCAATAACCATCCTTTTCAATTTTAATTACACCGTCGCCTGGGGTAACATCGGTAAATGTAAAGAACCCCTGTTCGTTACTGGTAACTGTGGTTCCGTTATAGGTAACGTTTACATTGGAAATAGCAGAACCGTCGGAATCAACACAGTTGCCCATAATTATTCCGGTGGTGCTGACATCGGTTCCGCCGTTGTTTCCACCGCCGCCTCCACCGGAGCTGGTGCCGCCTCCGCCGCCTCCGCAGGAGGATAGAAATACAACGGAAAAAATGAGCATTACTGCCATTAAAACCGCTGTCAAAACTTTTTTCTTCTTGAATTTCATAAACAAGACTCCCTTCCATATTTAATTATAAATATCAATATTTACTTATAAATATCAATATTTACTAGTAAAATATAAATATAATTCAAATTTCTTTGTATAACTTCATTTGAACAATAAAAATTCCTGTAAAACCGACACAATAAAGGAATATTTTTTTTATGGAAATAAGTATAAGGAAATTATTTTTAAGGTGGTAATTATGGCCAATAATAATGAAGTAAAGCATATTCATATTACAGCAATTTGTGGCACAGCCATGGGAGCCCTTGCCGCCATGCTGCTCAAGCAAGGTTATAAGGTAACGGGGTCGGATCAGGGTGTTTATCCTCCCATGAGTACCTATTTAGGAAGCCTGGGTATTGAAATTATGGAGGGTTTCAAGCCTGAAAACCTGGATGTTAATCCGGACCTGGTAATAGTAGGAAATACCGTTAAAAGAACTAATCTAGAAGCCTGTGAAATTATGAAGCGTGGCATTCCTTATATGCATCTGCCGGCTGCTATTGCAGAATTTTTCATAAAAGACAGACATTCCATTGTTGTGGGTGGAACTCATGGCAAGACCACCACCACTTCACTGGCAGCCTGGGTTTTCGAAAAAGCGGGCAAAGATCCTGGTTTTATGGTGGGAGGCATTCTGAAGAATTTTAATTCCAACTCCAAAGTGGGAAATGGTAATTATTTCATTATTGAAGGCGATGAATACGACAGCGCATATTTCGATAAAGTTCCAAAATTCTGGCATTATAAACCTCAGACAGCTGTTTTAACCAGTGTGGAGTTTGACCATGGCGATATTTACAAAGATCTTGATCATGTGAAATCGGCATTTGAAAAATTTGTTTCAATTATACCTCAAAATGGTTTACTTGTAGCCTGCGCTGATTATTCAAATGTATTGGAAGTTATTGAGAAAGCACAATGCAGGGTTTTAACTTATGGTTATAATTCAGATGCAGATGTTCGTATTTGTAATTTAGAATTGAATGAAACAGGTGCCAGTTTTACTCTCTGCAGAAACGGCGAAGAAAACCTTACCTTTAATATACCACTCTGGGGAGCTCATAACGCTTCCAATGCAGCTGCTGTGGCTATAGTCGCTTTACATCACGGAATCGAGCCAGGAATCATCCAGGATGGGTTTAATACTTTTCGTGGAATAAAACGACGCCAGGAAATAATTTTTGAAATTAACAACACAATTATAATTGATGATTTTGCCCATCATCCCACCAAAGTAAGAGAAACCGTGAAAGCAGTGAAGGCACGTTTTAAGGAGCGAAAACTTATATGTATTTATGAACCCAGAACCAACACCAGCCGGCGTAATTTCTTTCAGGAGCAGTATCCCGAATCTTTTCCCGGTGCTGACCAGGTTATTGTGGCAGGAGTTTACAACAGCAGCCAGATTGCACCTGATGAACTGATGAACCCGGACAAACTTGCAAATGATATAAAAACCAGGGGAATTGATGCATGTCATATCAGTCAGGTTGATGAAATAATAAGTTTCATAAACCAGAAAATAAAGGGCGGTGAAATCATACTTATAATGTCCAACGGTGGTTTCGGAAATATTTATAAGAAATTACCGTCAAGTTTGAAAAACACCCTTACAGTTAAGAATTAAGAAGGATGTAAACCAGCTTACTAGAAAAATCATGTAATATTCATTACAAATGAGGTTTTATTTTATTATGTTCTGTCCAAAATGCGGCCAAAATAACAAAGACAAATCAACTTTCTGTGTTTTCTGCGGTGAAAAATTACAGCTGGTAAAAAAGAAGAATAATTCCCTGCTGTCTATGATCGCTACTGAAGAGCTGGTCAAACAGGCTTCGGTGGTTCCTCTGGTTCCTCCGGTTCAAAAAACTCAGGAAGCATCGGACCGCACCCTTCAGGAAGGCAGATACACTATTGCCAGGGAGTTGGGCGAAGGTGGAATGGGCAAGGTTTATCTTGCCCGGGATGAAAAAATGGAGTTTGACGTGGTAGTAAAAGAAATGCTCCCCTACCTTGCCACCCCCAAGGAGCGGGAATACATAAAAAAGCATTTCAAGGAAGAAGCTAAGATGCTTTTCAGGTTAAAGCACCAGGGTTTACCCAGGGTTACCGATTACTTTTTTGAAGGCAACAGTATTTATATTATTATGGAATATATCAAGGGCGAGGATCTGGAAAGCATAATTAAAAAATCACAGAACAACCAGATTTCGACTGACCAGCTTTTCAACGGGATTATAAATGTCCTGCAGATTTTGGGATATCTTCAAAAACAGGATCCCACCATAACTCACCGGGACATTAAACCGGGAAATATCATGGTTACTCCTGATAATAAAATCGTCCAGGTAGATTTCGGGGTGGCAAAATCTGTGGGAATGAAAACCGGAACCCATACCAGAGTTGGAACTCCGGGTTTCGCATCGCCTGAACATTTTTTTGGCAAGTTCTTTCTGGCATCGGATATTTACAGCCTGGGCGCTACTTTTCATTATTTATTAAGCGGAGATGACCCCAGGAGCCGAAATCCTTTTGATTATCCTCAACTGTCCAAATATCGTGATGATGTTCCCGACGGACTCCAGGAAATTCTGAACAGAATGCTGGAAACAGAAATAGATGTGAGATATGAAAAAATTGAAGATGTAATACAGGATTTATTGAAAATCAGCGGCATTTCAACCCCTGCCATTCCGGGACAATTACCAGCGGTTGTAACTGCTTCTTCAACTGCCACAGCAAGTATGGATACCCAGGCTTCATCCCAGGGAGCAGTTGCGACTCCAGTAATTACACCGGGCAGTACGGTTAAATGGAAAAAAATGTTTGATGTACTTTTTGAAAGCAGCATCTGCAGTATCAGTTTTTCTCCCGACGGCACCAGCGCAGCCTGCGGTACCGGTAGTAATGACGTTAAAATTATAAATGCCGAATCAGGCCAATTTATGAAATCTTTTATGGGCCATATCGACTGGATTCGATCTGTAGATTTTTCTCCCGACGGAAAGTTCATTATTTCCGGCTCCGACGATAAAACCATCCGGGTATGGGAATTGGAATCAGGAAAATCCTTCAAGGACATTCAGGCACACAGCGACTGGATAAGAGGGGTTTCTTATTCTCCCGATGGCAACTATTTTGTTACCGGCTCTTATGACTGCCTCATAAAAATATGGAGCACCAGATCCTGGCGGCCCATGATAACCATAGATAAAGTTGTCGAAGCTGTGAATAGTGTTAAGTTTGCCCCTGACGGCCAATCTGTAGCTTCAGCATCCGACGATGCCACAATCTATTTATGGCATGCCAGAACCGGAGAAGAACTGGCAAAGTTTGAAGGCCACGATAGTTATGTCTATTGTGTGGCATTTTCCCCTGATGGTAAATATCTGGCATCGGGCTCGGGCGATCAGACTGTGAAAATCTGGGATGTCCAGACAAGAAACTGTGTGCATACCTTTTCAGGTCATGAGAACATAATATTTAAAGTGGAATTTTCTACCGAAGGCTAGAGGCTGGTAAGTGGTAATGATGCCAAAAACAAGAGAGTATGGACCCTGAATAACGGAAGATGCGAAGGTGTTCTTGAAGGGCATGGCCACTCTGTTTACGCAGCAGGGTTCACAAAAGACGGAAGGAAAATCATCTCGGGTTCCGGCGATAAATCAATAATTCTGTGGTCATTTTAATGTAACAATTATTAACAGACAGAAAAAAAGAATCTGTTCGATACCTGAGATATTATTATTGAACACGTTTTTTTATAATTTATTTCTATTTAAAAGAGTATAAACACCTGTATAAGCCCAGCATAAAAAGTACAGTATGACAGCTGGTTGATAAGTATCAGGCTGATAATATACTTCTATTTGTTTGTCTCCCGGAAATACGGGAACTGCCTGAAAAAGATAATTAGCCTTTAAAACCCTGGCGGGTTCGCCATCAATTCTTGCTTTCCAGTCTGGCGCCTGAACATTCAATAAAACCAACACACATAGATAACTTTGCCCAGTTTTCTTGTGAGGGTTTTTGATTTGAAAAGCCCCGGAACAATATGAACAGCCCAGGCAACAAAAAAGCTGAATCCCGGTAATATGCCGAATCAATACCTTCCGGGGACATGGTGGGCATTAAAAAGGGTATAGTTTTAAACATCCAATAATAAAAAGGCAAGGAATCCCCGACCGACTTCATAAATAGAAATAATAGATATGGAGGGTAGAAAATACTTAAATTATGGTGAG
>CAZSLZ010000037.1:0-23966 GCA_964607865.1 uncultured bacterium | reverse complement strand
AGATATGGCCAGAGAAAAACCCGTTGCAAAATACGCTCCCACAACCTATTCCAGCATGGGGGCAACCAGAGATGAAGACAATGTTAACTTTAAATTCTGGTCACCCCATGCCCAGGATATAAAAGTCCGGGTATGGGATGAAGACCCGGACAATGCCGAATACGTTCAATTGAAAAAAGACCCTGAAACCAACATGTGGTCAGGCGGTGTGGAAGATGGCTGGAAAAAGTTCGAGGGTAAAACCTATTGTTACGAGATAACTACCAGCGAAGGCAAAAAAGTTTATAAGAACGACCCCTATGCCCGTTATTTACAGGGCCAGCAGCGGGGAATCACCACCATGTATCTGCATCCCACAAAGGGTTTCCAGGTTCATCAATATTATAAGGATTCTGAGTTGGCAGGCCAGGGAAAACCTTCTTTCAAGAAATTCGTTCGTTTTGAGGTCCAGGGCCATGACGACGCCAACAAAGTATATTTAAAACTTACCGATGAACAGGGCAAACCCATGAAGAAGGAAGACCTGCTTTCAAGGCTGGGTGAAACCGACCCTGATCTGGTAAGCAAATACCACAAGGGCGGACTTAATGATCACTGGCTGAAGAATATCGACAACCAGGGCAGGATTAAACTGGTAAAACAGGGCAAGGCATGGGCTTCTATTATGGACAGCCCTGACAAGATACCCGGAATGCATTACAAATTCGAAATCCATAAAGCTGACGCCAGCGGAAAGGATTATATTGTGGGCGACGCCAACCGGGATGGCAACCTGTCTGCCGATGAAGCAAAAAAGACTCACTTTAACGATCCCTATTCCGGCAAAATTCACGAGAATTTTGGCTGGCAGCGTTTCGGAATTATTAAAGAGCCTTCTTTTAACTGGCAGAACGACAATGTCCCCAGGATGGCTCCCACAAAAGATAAAATGGTAATCTATCAAATGCATGTGGGTTCGGTTTTCGGAGACTCCAAAAATGTTCAGCGCTCAACTTTTAAAGATGTATTGAAGAAACTTGATTACTTCAAAGACCTGGGAGTCAACACCCTGGAAGTCCTGCCTGCCAATACCTTTGAGGGAAGCAGGGATTGGGGTTATATCGGCACCTCATCCTTTGCAATGTCAGACCAATACGGTTTTGTTGATGACAACGGCGAATGGGTAAGCGGGACCGATGCTGTTAAAAAGTTTGTTGATGCCGCCCACGGTAAGGGTTTCAACGTGATAAACGATGTGGTTTACAACCACTGGGGCGGAGATTATAATAATATGTGGGATCTTGACGGAATGAAAAACCCCTATTTCGACTGGGACCATAACCCCAAAGTTACCCCACAGAAGATGGCTGATGCTAGAAAGAATCCCAGAGATTTGGAACCCGGCCATATTTTTAAATCAGCTCAAAGAACCAGGGCAGTTCCAGGCACAGGCGAAAGCGATTTGAGGGGCAGAATTAAAGATGCCCGCCCTGAAGCATACCGGGACGAAGACAGGCTTATAAAAAACAGCCAGGAAATGCCTCTGTTCAAAAAAGTCCGCCACACCGACTGGGGAGCTATGCCTGCTTTCAACAAGGAAGCTGTGAGCCAATTTGCAGTTGATAATGCTGTAGCTCAGCTTGACGAATTTCACTTCGATGGCCTGCGTTTCGACTTTACCCATCCGATTCATGCCCAGGGTTGGGGTGGTGGAACCGAAGGGTGGAATCTTTTAAGGAAAATCAACCGGCAGGTTCATTTCTTCCATCCGCAGGCAACAACTGCTGCCGAAGAGTTTCCCAACACCGAGCCCATAACCAAGCCGGCTCAGCCCAACGGCAAGGGTGGCGCCGGTTTTGACCATATGTGGAATACTGAATTCCAACATCGACTGGTTCACGACCACAGCAACCCTGCCATACTGCAACAGGCCACCAAAGGCTGGAAGACTGACATGGATAAATTTATGAACCATATGGTTTTTCATCCCGGTTTTACCAACAAGTTGAATTCGGTTACGGTTATTTCCAACCACGACGAGGTGGGAAATGCAGCCAGGACTGTTAATGTGGCAACCAACCACGACCATCACAACATTCCCGACAAATGGGCCCGTGGCGCCAGCCGGTTTGCTTTTGGGGTAGGAATGCTTTCACCCGGCGTACCCATGTTCTTCCAGGGCGAAGAATCTATGGCTAGAAACTTCTTCAGCTGGGGCCGGCCCGATACCTGGGATGTGGGCTGGGATTGGATGGATATTGGCAAGGATTGGAACTGGAACAAAACCGATCTGGATACATCCAGCCTGGAAAAATATGACAAACTGGCGCAAATGAATAACAACCATCGGTCAGAATCACCTGACTACCGGAATCTATCCGAAGACAATAAAAAGGTTGTAGAGCTCCTGGCTTCAGCGCAACCCGAAGAACGCCAGAAGTTGATGGAAGGAATTACCCGTAAACTTCATCACAGGTTCTGCAAGGATATCACAAATCTCAGAACCAGTAACCAGGCTTTTGACGGCGATGCCGGAGTTACCAAACTTTATACCCACAACGACAATTCAGTCATGGCTTTCTCCCGTCATAAAAACGGCGAAGAATTTCTGGTAGTAGGCTCACTGAACAAAAACAAACTTGCTAATTATAATATACCGTTACAAAGTGGAAAATACGAGCTGGTATTCAACTCCGATTCTAAATATTACGGAGGGGATAACTTTGGCAGTAAAATTCATATAGACGGCCATGCAGATACCCGCATAGATATTCCCGCCGGCGGGCTTCTCGTTTATAAACGCGTGGGCTGAAATAAGTAAAACATTAAAGGGGCTGCCCCAAAAGGATGGCTCTTTTTAATTGTTCTGGAAATTTTAAAACTATCGAGCGTTGGGTAAATGGCCGTCAGCAGGCTGAACTGCTGCGGAAAATTATACGCCAGGGGTGGGAGAACCAAGGCTGTCAACTCCTGTGTTGGGCAGTAGAATTTTTCTGGGTTTGCTTCCCTGAGGCGGGCCCACAATACCCATTTCTTCGAGTTGATCCATTATTCTGCCTGCCCTGGCGTAACCGATCTTCATTTTGCGTTGCAAATTGGATACACTGGCCTGCTGGGTGGTACGAATAACCTCGATGGCCTCGGGAACCAGAATGTCCTTTTTCTCAAGCCCTTCCACCTTGGCTTTTCCTTTTTTATCTTCTTCCTCGGGAATTTCAATGGGGATGGAATTTTCGGGGCGGGGCTGCTTTTTCCAGAATTCAACCACTTTTTCCACCTCGGTACCAGAAACATAAGCTCCCTGAATTCGGCGGGGCTCATTAGCATCAACAGGTAGATAAAGCATATCGCCCTTGCCAAGAAGTTTCTCGGCGCCCACCCGGTCCAGGATAGTTCGGCTGTCCACCTGGGAGGAAACAGCAAAAGCTATCCGGGAAGGGACATTTGCCTTGATCAGGCCGGTTATTACATCTACCGAAGGACGCTGGGTAGCAAGAATAAGATGGATTCCCGATGCCCTGCCCAGCTGGGCAATTCGGCATATATACTGCTCCACGGTAGAGGAAGAAACCATCATTAGATCTGCAAGTTCGTCGATGATTACGACGATATATGGTATGGGAACCTCAGCTTTGGCATTGTATTCCTTTATATTTCGCACCTTGAATGCCACAAAATCTTCATATCGCTGATCCATAATCTCGCTTATGGTTTTCAGTGCCATGGTTGCAGCCTTGGGATCGGTGATAATCTTCTTGCCATCTGGCAGGCTGATATCCACCAAGTGGGGAATCCCTTCAAAAAGCGATAATTCCACCCGTTTTGGGTCCACCATTACCAGTTGGACTTCCCTGGGATCGCACTGGAAAAGTATGCTGGTAATTATGCAGTTAATACAGACCGATTTTCCCGAACCCGTGGCGCCGGCAATCAGTAAATGGGGCATTTTGAGTAAAACGTCCATTACTGATTTACCTGTAATATCCTTACCCAGAGCCAATGATAGAAGGGGTTGCTTCTTATATTTTCCCCGCATCAGTGTATCTTTCAGAAGGATAGGATCGATGCTGTAGTTGGGAATTTCAATACCAATAGCCGACTTACCCGGAATCGGAGCCTCGATTCGAATTGAATAGGCTGCCAGAGCCAGGGCAATATCGTTGGAAAGATTGGTAACTTTCTTTACCTTAACCCCCTTGGCGGGTTGCAGTTCATAACGGGTAACAGTTGGCCCCCGAACCCGGTTAATAACCTTGACATCCACACCGAAATCCGCCAGGGTTTCTTCTAATAAATCGGAATAATCCCTGGATGATTTTTCCTCCTGGCTTTTCTGCACATCATTTAATAAACTCAAGGGAGGCAATTTGTACTTATAATTTTCATCGGCAACTTCCAGGTTGGGCTCGTTTTTATCCAGTTTAAACTCCACCGTATCCCGGGCCTTACCGGGTATAAGCTCAATTTCTTCCCCTTCATTTTCATATTTTTTCTCTTCAACCGGTTCCGTTTCTTCGGGTTCTTCTTCCTCTTCAGCAGAAGGGGGGAATTTTTCGGCAGGTGGTAAAAGGTTTGGCACATTTAGCAACTCGGGTTCTTCCTGGGAATCATCATGAATCATTAAGAAACTATATAATTTCTTTAGTTTCTCTGTGGCCGATTCCATTAAGGGCGCCGATTTTTCGGCTAAATTTTTCAAACTCAGGCCGGTCATTATTATAAGGGTTATGATAGTAAGCCCTGATGCAAAAATATAACTGCCAGCTACACCGATTATATCTACCAGATTTCTGGCAATAAACTCGCCTGTAAAACCGCCTTTTTTATTTATAAGTTGAACAAAAAAAGCTGAATTGAAATAAAAAACCAGGGTTGACAGAATGAATAACGGGGCTGAAAGCATATTTTTCTTGAAACGCAGCATTAAGCCGGCGAACAGAACCATAAAAGGGAAGAGATAGGCTGTTATGCCGAAGCTGTCCTCGAAAAGCCCGTGAATGTTTCTTCCCAGTGCGCCGAATGAATCGGGGGCAAGAATGCATACCAGAACAAAAATTCCCACCATTGCAATAACCACCCCGGAAATTTCCCGAATAACACGGTTACGTTCTTCCAGTTGCTGTGGGGTTAATTCTTCATTTTTTCTGGTGTTTTTTTTAGTAGCCATTTATTTCTTAAACATAGTTTCTTATAAAATCAAATTATTGTTTATATTATCCCTTCAGGCAGTTTTTCCTGTAATGATTGTCCTGTTTGCGGGGTTTGAGAGAGTTTTTATTTGTAAAACCTGCAGGTATTATCTATTTTAAAAGGAAAAGAAAACTTTAGAGTAAATTAGTTAAGAAGAATAACTATAGAGGTGAACACCATGGTAAAACAGGCAAAAATTTCAGCTAAAATTCTTTCAGTTTTGATGATTTTAATTCTGGCGATTTGCGCTGCCAACGCTCAGGAAGCGAAAGAGGAAAAAAAATCGCCGGAGCAGCATGCCAGCGAGTTAGTAATGAAAGCCCTGAAACTGATTGAAAAGGGAGATACCAACAAGGCTGCCACATTGCTGGGGAAGGCCAAGACTGTTTACCCCCAAAATGAAGATGCCTGGATATTGCTCAGCGATATTTATGTTCAAAAGGGCAAAGACAGTTTCGCGGTTGCCAACTACCAGAAAGCTCTGAAAGCCAACCCGGAATCGGCAAATTTATGGTTTAACTACGGTTATACCTGGGGTAAGCTGGGCAAGCCCGAGTATTCCTTAAAATGCTTCAACAACGCCATAAAGAATGACCCGGATTTTGCTTCTGCATATAAATATAAAGGTTATGCCTTAATGCTGCTTTACAGATACCCCGAAGCAGTGGAAAGCCTGGAGCAGGCTGTAGTGAAGAACCCTGATGATCATAAATCAAAACTGTTTCTGGGTTTGGCCACATATGAAAGTGGAAACAGGCAGGCTGGAAAGCAGATTATTGACGAAGCTCTTTCCAAAAACCCGGGCCTGAAAGCCAAAATACCTGATGAATTAAAGAACTATATAGCTTTTTAATGATTAAACAAACAAAGATGGCTCAATACGGGCCATCTTTTTTATTCAGGGGGAATTAATATCAGTGATGTACGTAAAAGAAAATATATATTTCCCGAGAATTTGAATTACAGTTGTATTTGCTGTGGTGAATGCTGCAGAAATTGGGAAATTGCCATTGATAAGGGGAAGCTGGAATATTTAAGACAGGAGCCTGTTTTGAATGAATACTTCAGGAAAATACGGGGCCGGCAGACACAGGATAAATATAGAATGAAAGTAGGGCAGGGAGGGTGTGTTTTTCAGGATGACGATCATTTATGTTCAATTCAGAAAAAGTTGGGTTTTAATGCAAAACCAGCCCCCTGTAAACGATTTCCTTATATCTTAACTTCCACCCCAGGTGGTATTATTGTGGGCCTTTCCTATGTGTGTACTGCAGTTCAACAAAATATTGGCAATCCATTGTCCCAACAGGGTCCCACCCTGGATGAATTAGAGTTCATATCCGATCACGACCTGTCACAGCAGAAGAGTTTCATCTTTTTTAAAGATCTTGAACTTAACTGGGAAACTTATCTTGTTTTTGAAAAATCGGTTCTGAAGAACCTGAAAAGACCCCAAAAAACACCTTCTGCCTGTATGAACCACATAATGCTTTGTACCAGGGGATTTTATGAGTTGCTGAAAAAGACGGGCACCAATAGCAAAGAAAAAGCCAGGGTTACATGTGAAAACCTTGATACTATCAAAAACTTTCGTGACGGTGAGTATTCAGACTGGAGAAACTTATATGCCACTGGTTTTGTTTCCAAGTTTCTGCAGAATATGCCTGAAGAAACTCAGGAGGTTGTTGCCGATGAGGAATTGTATATAAAATTGCTCGTTTTTCGGAAAAGGCAAAAAAAAGATAAGGTAATAATTCCAGATGAAATCTCCGACTTCTTTAAAAATTACCTCTATCATGTGGTGTGGCGCAAATTTCTTATTATAGGCAATCAGCTGCTGTTGAACCTTATTCTTATGGATATACTTGCCAATTCTATGGAGCTTTATTTTCTGGTCCTGACAAATAGTTTCAGTAAAACCGAGGCGCTAAAGAAAGTAATTATTGCTTCAGAAAAAATTTTTCATCACAGCAACCTCAACCTTATTGAAGATTATCTGAACAATGCCGCGAATTCATTTATACATAACTGAAACCTTGCAGTAAATCAGCTAAGAAAACCAGGATTTTTTTGATATTGAAGAAACAATTATGACAAAATACCCAGCATAGACTATTAACGGAGAAAAAAGATGTCTTTGAATAAAAAAGCAATTATTGCCCTTTTAGTTGTCATGTTGTTTTGTTCCGTTTCAGGCATGGCCCAGGCTGAATTGATTCGGATAAAAACTGTGGAAATAGACGGTCAGGCCCTGGCGGAGTTCTGGATTCGGGGGCGCCTGTTAGGCCGTTTGCCAAGAGGCGAAAACGAGGAACTTTTTAATGCCCGGGTTAACAACTGGAGCCGGCGTCTGGAACAGATTTTTGAGAACCCTCCGGCATTGGAAGACATAACAGCAAGGCCTGTCCCAGGGCAGGGTATTGTGTTTAACAAGGATACCCAGATCTTAATTTTTGATAAAAAAATAGCGGGTTTACTGCAAACCACCCCTTTCGAGGAAGCAAAAAAATGGGCTGGCAATATACGTTTTGCCTTGAAGAAAGCCCCCTCACTGGAGCTGAAAAAGAATTCCCTCACCATACCCCTGAATGAAGAAGTTTCACTGGAGTTTGAAGGAAATTTTTCCGGAGAATTGGAGTTTTTTGACTATGACCCCGACATTGTTGAAATTGCGCCCAGCCTCAATACCGGAAAGATTAATGTAAAGGGGTTGAATCTTGGTAAGGGTTATTTTATGGTGAGAGTTAAGGATATTGAAAAAAAGGTTTATTTTAAAGTAATGGAAAGAGCAGGGTTTGTTCCCCGGTATATGTCCCTTGAGGTAACCGGCAGCCCCGCCCCTGCCTCTATGATAAAACAGGCTTTTGAATCGGTGGTTTATTATCGGTGCAATCCTCAGCCCGGCGCCTATGTGGTAACCGGAAACCCGATAAAGGACAAGAACTTTAAAGCATTGAATCCCGGAGAAATTCAGGTTCTGGAAATTCCGGTAAAGGTTGATGGCCCTGATTACATAGGCTGTAAAACTATGGTACATCTTACAGTTCAGAATGTGCCCTATTCCCGTCCCGATCCCCAGGTACTTTTTGTTTCCAATAAACCTGAGGTAATAAAAAAGGATGGGGTGTTAATGGAAGCTGTCCTGAAAAGAAGTGAACCTGCCCGGTATTTTTATCACCATAAAAACGCCCACCATCAGAATTGGCGTGAATTTTATGTTGCACTGGAGAATCCCACCGGATTTCCGGGAACCGTTTTTGTGTCGCCCATTGGGGCCGGGCCCACTCCCGATGAAATTTTCGCCGGCCATTCGGCAGCTTCAAACTTTTTTGATACCCGTTGGGACAGGCGGGGTTGGTTTGTAACATTGCGGCCTAAATCCCGCTATGTGGTGGAAAAAAGACTGGCAAAATCAGACCAGACTATCTCTGGTGTGGGTTATCTGGATATTTCCAACGGGACAATGCTCAATTTCAGTTGCTATGCTGTAACTCCCCCCAACTCCCCGGCGCCCAAAGATGGGACCCCTCCGCCCGAAAAACCCCCAGCCCGTACATCCAGGGGTGTTTTCCCAGCTTATATTAAACTGGAACCTGTCCACGAAGTGGGAGGAAAATATACATATATTTATCTGGGCGGCGAGCCCTACCAGACAGATCTTATTGACGGCCATCCTAATTATGGCAATTACGGAGCCTTCTATAATATTGATATAAGAGTTAAAAATCCCCATTCTGAACCCAGAGATGCCTGGATTTATTTTGTGCCCGGTGGTGGTATGGCGAGGGGTATTTTTGAGGTGGACGGAACCGTTCTGGAAACAAAAATGATAAGGCCAGCTGAGAAGGTACTCCTTAAAAAAATATTGCTGGAACCCGGAGAGGAACGAAAGGTCAAAATTTTGACCATGCCCCCGGGCGGTTCTTTCTATCCGGTAAAAATTGTGGTAGAATCGGAATTTGTAAAAATTGAAAAATGAGAAGTTACAGGAGTATTGTTAATGGATAAAAAGCGAGTGTTTTTGAAAATAGAAGGAGTTGTTCAGGGAGTGGGGTTCAGGTATTTTACCCGCCAGAACGCCCAGGCGATAGGCCTCACAGGCTGGGTACGCAATGCACCCGATGGAAGTGTGGAAACAGTGCTGGAAGGTGAAGAACATGAAGTGCAGGAAATGATAAAACGCTTGAAACAGGGCCCCGCTTCAAGCAGAGTTGATAATGTGGACATACAATGGGAAGATTATCAGGGGGAATTTTCCACTTTTTCAGTCAGATTTTAAGCAATTTCATCAATTCGTTATGAATAAGTGGCTTTTCTCCTGCAACCCCTCGAAAGGCCGTGTCAATCTAAAAAAAGTGTTGTCATGCGAGGTTTTTCAGGTTGTGGCAACCTAAAGAAATGTTGTCATTGCTAGGTTTCGGAGAAACCGTAGCAATCTCAATTTAGATCAGGTTTATTTACTTTTTACCTCTTGTTATAAACCCAATTCTTTCCAGTTTTAGGTTTTGCACAATTTGTATTAAAAAACCCGCTTCCTTTAAACTTTGGAATTCTCGCAGGCGAAAATTTAAATTTCATTCTTTTAGAAAACAGATAAGGTATAAATTTTGAAAATTTATAATCAGAAAAGTTTTGGATAAATAACTGTTTGAAACAATCTGGGCTTTCTTTGTTGAAGCTGTAACATAATTTTTACAAAATAGCCATTTATTTTTTTTGCATTTGGTATTATAATAATAGTAATAAATTTAAAATTGTTTCGAAATGAAACATTGGAGGGAAACTACATGAATATCAACAGAATTAATAATACACCGGTATCACAGAAACCTGCTACTACCAGGGCTGCCAAAAAAAGAGAAGGCGCCGGCGAACCCAAAGATAAGATAACCGTGGGCAAGGTAGCAAAAGGCGCTGGGAAAGTAATGCTGGGAACAGCTATGGCTGCAGTGGTAGCTCCTGCAAAGGCTGCATTCAAGGGATCAGTGGCATCTTCAAAAGCAGCGCTTAAAGGGATTGAAATTGGAGAGAAATTTAAAAAAGATGGAATTATGAAAAATATTGCCCGGGCTGGTTTATATGCTGCTCCGGCGCTTGGAGCCACAGCTGCTGTAATGGCAGGTTGCGGCCCAGTTGGCGCAGTGGTTGCCGGCCTGGCGTTACCTGGAGCAATCGGGGGCACAGCTTCGGCAATTGATGGTGCAATTGGAGGAGCAGAAAAAGGTTTAAACATAGCCCTTAATGCAGGCGATAAGGCAGAAAAAGCCATAGGAAGCCGTCTTGGCAATATAGCTGGAAAGACAGCTAAATTTGCCACTGGCATTGCTGCAGGACTGGTAGGTGTCCCGGTGGGAGCAGCTCTCGGTGGTATTCACAAAGGGTTTACTTTTGCCGAAAAAGCAATAGGTATAAAGAAAAACCCGGAGAATTTAAAAGATATTGGCCATAACCTGGCCGGAGAAACAGGGCTTATCTCGGGTGCAGCACTTGGTGTGGTAGGTTCTGGCGCCGGAGTAGCATCAATAATCGGAGGAGCGTCCTCGGGCGCAGGCTCGGCAGCAACCCTCATTAAAGGAACAGGATCCGCTGTGGAAGGATTTATTGACGGGACAAAAAGAAGTTTTAAGGCTGCAGATAAAGCTGTGGATGAACTTACCAAATAAAGCTTAACTTTTAAACTATTTATAGGAGCTGTCTTCAGGCAGCTTCTTTTCGTTTATAAAAAAACCTGACATTACAGCAATTTTACAAACTATGAAATCCCGCAATGACGGCGTTTCTGCTGTTTGTCTTTGTTTTCGTCATCGCGGGGAGCGCCAGCGACGTGCCCCATTAAGAATGGGGGAATGTATCATTCGCCCAATTTTGAATTGGGAAACAGAATATTTTAAAATTCATATTAAAAACAGCTTTAAAAAATGAAACCGGCAGACATATATTATTTTTTTGAATATTTTCTGTAAATATCATAGAAGTGCTTGCCGTAACGGGGATTCACGCACAGCCTTCTTCTGTCGTTATTACTTGCCACCAGAACTTTATCGTGAAGATAACCTTCATTTATGATCTGTTCCAGAATATTTCGATAAGGGGCTTTGTCCATATCAATTTCGATGGCGGCTCCCTGCAGGTGGGTAATTTTTTCAGAGGGTATCTCTTCTAAATCCTTGTTTTCAAGTATCCGGGTTTCCAGGCAGGCTTTTAAAGGTATTTTCACCTTGTTGTTGCCGCTTCTGTTTTGCAAAACCTGGTTCAGTTTTATTAAAAAACCTGCTGTCTCGGGCAAAACATAATAATTGTATTGATAATTCCGGGTTTTATACTCATTGGATGGCGAGTTTATTTTTGAAATGCCATGATCTTTATATACAGGAGGTAATTTGACCAAGCGGCCTTCTTTTATAGCCTGGCGCACTTCGGGAATTGTCTTGTAAACTTTCATACCACGCAGTTCCGCCACATCCCAGGGGCCTTCATATTTTTTTACCAGTCTTTTCAGGGTTTCTCCGGGGGCGGAGAGAATGCTGTAAGCTGCGATAATTTTCCAGGGGTAAATATCGGATTCATCCCCCAATGACAGGTGCCTGTTATAACTATTGGTCTGGTGGCCGTAAACTGTTCTCAACCCGTTCAGCATATCTCTGCTGATATTGTCATCCCATAAATCTATGAATTTTATTTTATGTTTATCCAAGGCTTCAACAATCCGGGTTTGCTCAACTGATGGATCCAGAAGCAGCCCGTGGTTTCTTTTAATATAATTTCTTATGATATCGTTGTTATTCAGCCCTCCGTTGTGATAGGCGGAAATCGCCAAATCCATTCTCTGGTTATAGTTGTTATACAAGAGTTTCAGATATACCACGGCGTCTTCCAGGTTGCATTCGGGTATATGCCTTTCATCTTCAACTTTATATTTCAACCTTAATTGCCGGTGTTTTTCTGCCACATTAAATTTTTCAGAATCGTTTTCGTGGTAGCGGGCGAGGGCGTTAAACAGGGGAAAGCCGGTCTGCCGGGTAATTTGGTAATAGTCATCTGCAAGCTCCCGGGAGCGTTTTACAAAAGGGATATAAAACTCATGAGCGGTTTTAACAGCGCCTCTGCTCAATTGCCCAACCCCTGCACAGGCAGCCCAGGATTCCTTTGTAGTACCACCGGAGTTTTCCCAGGTAATTATTCCTCTTACCATCTTGGCGGGAACCTGATGAAGTTGGGAGTATTTATCAATGAGATGTTGATATTTTCTTGTTACTTTTACATTTGCTGCCAGGTTATGAAAAGGTGTGGTTCTATATACAACCCAGTGATAGTTCAATATGGAACGTGTGGCCAGCAATTTTTCCTCCCGGCTGTAATCGGGGCACAATTCGTTTACGCCTTTCCAGACTGCCATTATTTCTTCTTTGGAATATTTTCGGCGGTAAAAGTAAGCCATGTAACCGTCTTGTTTTATTTCCCGCCATTCTTTTTGAGTAAAATTGTCTGTTTTGAGGGGTGACAGCCTGTCAGAATCGGAAAGTTTTTCTATAGTTGCATATGCCCTGGAAAATAAAAGTATAAAGAGTATGATTATGATAAATAGAATTTTGTTTTTTGAATCTTTTATTCTCAAGAAAAACTCCGCCCCGTTTTTAATTAAAGTGTGATTTCAGCCGGAAATATTTCTATATTTTTCAAATGCCAGTTTTGTCCTTTGAATAAAAGTTGTTGAAAAAGTGTTGAAGAAGGGGGTATCTATTCCTGGTAACAATAATCTTCTATTTTGTCTTCATCGGTAATTGAAATAAGGGAACGCTGCACAGTAATAAGGTCTTCTTTTTTCAACGATGCCAGAACCCTGGTTACGGTTTCCCGGGTGGTCCCTGCCAGGTTGGCAAGTTCCTGGTGGGTTAACCTTATTTTGAAACAAAGAATGTCATTTTCGTCATAGTCGCCTTCCTGGCGGGCCATTTCCAGAAGAATACGGGTAACACGTTTCTGGACGCTGGTCAAAGCCATATGTTCAATATGGCAGAAAACCTTTCTCATTCTCTGGCAGATGCTTTGAATTAAATAATCGGTAGCTTCGGGGTATTTATTGAGAATACTAAGAAATTCATCTTTACCTAAAGAAACAGTTTCCACATTTGTAAGGGCGGTGGCGGTGGAAAGGCAGGTGCCTCCGTCGATCAGAGGGATATACCCAAAATTCTCCCCTTCCTTCAGAATTTCCATGGTTATTTCTCTGCCATCAAGGGTTATTTTGCCGATTTTTACCTGTCCTTTTAAAATTTCGTAAAAACGGCAGTTTTCATCTTCCTGATAATGAATTACAGTTTTCTTCTTAATATTTTCTTTTTTCAGATGGGACAGGATAAATTCTTTCTGTTCCCTGTTAAAAGGTTTTAAAAAGTTGATTTCTTCCATTTCGTTTTTCAATACCATTGTGGCCAAATTTTTTCACCTGCTGAAAACATATTAACCCCTTACATGATTTCATATAAGGGGTTAACAAACCTTCTTGTTTACGTTATTTTAACAAATATTTTGTTATCAGGTTTCCACTGGTTCCGACATGGTGGCGGTGGCTGCCGGGTTAGCGCCGGGCCCGCCATCGGTAAACTTCAATACATCCACAGCCTCAATGGAGGTTTCCCGTAAAATTTCGTTATAAGAAAGTACCACCAGATCCGGGGCAACTTTCTCCGCCAGTTTCTTTACATATATTCTTATTGCCTGGGAAGTCAACACAATAGGTTCATATCCCATCAATGAAACTTTCTTGATTGAATTTAACAGGGCCTCATAGAACCGTTTCAGGGTATGGGGATCCAACGCCGCCAGGGGCTGGTTTCTATCCTTCTGCACAGCTTCCCGAATAAGGTTTTCCACTTCCATCCCCAGGGTTATTACCGGAATGGTGCCATCAGGCTGCTGATATTTTCTGCAGATGGTTCTTGCCAGTGCTACCCGCACCTGTTCGGTCAGGTAGTAAACATCCTTTGTCCTTGTGGCGTAATCCGCAAGAATTTCCAGAATTTGCCTCATATTTTTTATGGGAATACGCTCGTTGAGGAGGTTCTGTAAAATCTTCTGAATATCGCCCACTGCCAGCAGTTTGGGGGTAAGTTCCTTGATAAGGGTGGGATATTTCTGCTCCACCTTGGAAAGCAGGTCCTGGGTTTCCTGCCGGCCCAGCAACTGGGCGGATTTACTCTTGATAATCTCTGATAAATGAGTGGCAATAATGGAAGATGCATCAATTACAGTATAGCCCAGCATTTCAGCTTCTTCACGGTCGTCTTCTCTGATCCACAGAGCAGGCAATCCAAACACCGGTTCCCTGGTATCAATACCTTCTATGGTTTCATCCAGCAGGTCATCCTTGGAATCGCTTCCGATTGCCAACAACCTGCCCATCATAAGTTCATGCTCGGCAATGGTTTCGCCGAAAATTTTAATTCTGTACTGGCGGGGAGAAAGTTGAATATTATCCCTGATTCTTACCGGAGGAACCACAATGCCCAGTTCCTGGGCGCAGGCCTTGCGGACCATGAGCACCCGGTTTAATAAATCTCCACCCTGTTTTTCATCAACCAGGGAAACCAGGCTGTATCCGATTTCAATTTCCAAGGGATCCAGGTTGAGCACCGGTGCCACACTTTCAGGCTCTTCACCGGGAGCCATTTCTTCCCTGATAGCTTCCTCGGCAGCTAGTTCTTCCTCTCTCTTGGCTTCCTCTTTTATGGTTGTCCTTAACTTGCGGGAAAGCAGGAACATTCCTACTGCTAACAGGAAGAAGGGAATTTTGGGCATTCCGGGGACGAACCCGAAACCCACCAAAAGCACCGAGAGGATAGATAAAATCCGGGGCTGGTTGAATATCTGGGCCATGACGTCTTCACCCAGATTAGCGTCCGAAGCTGCCCGGGTTACAATAATACCCATTGCTGTGGAAATCAGAAGCGCGGGTATCTGGGTTATAAGCCCTTCACCCACGGTCAACAGAGTGAACCGTTTCATGGCGGACATTATATCCAGGCCCTGCTGGGCGGTTCCTATGATAATACCACCCAGAATGTTGATGATAATAATGACCACTGAAGCGATGGCATCGCCTTTGATGAATTTACCGGCGCCGTCCATGGCTCCATAAAAGTCCGCTTCGCGTTCAATAGTTTTTCGTTTTATACTGGCTTCTTCCTGGGTTAAAACTCCGGCGGAAAGGTCGGCGTCGATACTCATCTGTTTACCCGGCATGGCATCCAGGGTAAAACGGGCTGCCACTTCTGCCACACGCTGGGCGCCGCTGGTTATAACCACAAACTGGATAATTACAAGAATTAAAAAGATGACCAGGCCCACAACATAGTTACCGCCTACTACGAATTCACCAAAAGTGGCGATTAACTGCCCGGCGAATCCCTGTAAAAGAATCAGCCGGGTGCCGGCGATGTTGAGGGATAATCTTAAAAGGGTAATGATGAGGAGTAATGAGGGAAAGACAGAAAAATTCAAAGGCTCCAGGGTGTACATTGCAACCAGGAGAATCATCAAGCTGACAGTGATGTTAAAAGCATGCAGAAAGTCGATCATGAACGCCGGTAACGGCAGAACCATAAAGACCAGCATAGCCACCATTGCCAGAACCAGGTATATATCGCTGTTTTTAAACAGGCTTATTTTACCCTTGGGAGCCAGTTTCTTCCTCTCCTTTCAAGATCTTTTATAGATCCCAACCGGGATAGTCATTTTCTATATTATCATTATCTTTGTTTTGTTCTTTATTATTTTCCGAATTCATGTCAGGAATTCCATCGGGGGTAAATCCGGTATTTTCCAGGCCCATTTCCAGGCTTTCAACAAAGGCTATAATCTCAGCTATTGCCTGATAAAGATCCTCGGGAATCTCTTCCCCCACTTCCACATCCCAATATAATGCCTGGGCAATCGGTTTGTTTTCTACAATTTGAACTTCATGTTTTCTTGCCAGTTTTTTTATCTGTTCCGCCATTAAATCCTGCCCCTTGGCAATTACCCATGGCGCTTCGTCTTCTTCCTCGTCAAATTTTAAAGCCACTGCAAAATGAGTCGGGTTGGTAATTACCACCCTGGATTTTGCCACTCCTTCCAGCATGCGTTTCTTGATAATAGATTGCAATTTGCTCCGAATCCGCTGTTTCATAAACGGGTCGCCTTCGGTGGATTTCATCTCTTCCTTGATTTCATGCTTGGTCATCATCATCTGTTTCATGAATTGATACCTTTGCAGAAAATAGTCCAGCCCGCCGGTTACCACCATTATCATCACCAGTTTGGACATAAGCCCCAGTAAAGTAGAACCGTATATCTGAAATACATTGGAAATGTACATACGGGGTACCTGTTTCAATTCGGGCAATTTGGCCATCAGGTAACTTCTGAATACTGCCACTATCAGAATAGTTCTTATTAACACCTTTAATAATTCAATGAAACTTTTGCTGGAAAAAATCTTTTTGGTTCCTTCTACCGGGTTCATTTTTTCCAGGCTGAATTTAATACTTTCACCGGAAAACATAATGCCGGTTTGAATGAGATGGCCGAAGACGCCTGCCACCACAGCCAGCATGGCTATGGGGACCAGGGTGTAAAGAGGTATCTCGAATGCTCTTATAAGAATTCCCCGGATATTGCTGGCGGTAACTTCGTATTCTGAAAAATTTGTAATATTATACTGAACAATTTCTGTGATCTTATTAAACATGGAAGACCCCATGGAGCTGAAGAAAATGAATACAGCCAATAAAACAATAGCTGATACTGCATCGTTGGACTTGATCACCTGTCCTTTTTTCCGCGCTTCTCTAAGTTTATGCGCAGTTGGTTGTTCAGTTTTGTCGTCAGCCATATCCTCACCCCCTTCCTAAATGTAGAAAAACCTTATCAACGGTGATTTCAAGTCGGAAAGCCATCTTCCAAAAACAAACAGGGTTGTGGGCAGCAGGGCGGTTAACAGAAACATACCCAGGGCGATCTTGAAAGGAAAGGTTATAAATAAAATGTTCAGTTTGGGGGCAGTACGGGCGATAAAACCAGCGGTTACATCCACCAGTATTATTGCGATTAATATGGGGGCTGCGCAATTGAAAGCGATTAGCAGTATGTCGGAAAAAGCCCGGATAATGTAATCGATCAGCCCTGGCGTAATTGGAGTTGCCTGGATGGGAATTATTTTGAAACTGTTGATCAGCCCCAGAATAATCCAGTGGTGGCCACCCATGATTAAAAAAAGAATAAGAGCCAGAAAGTAATACATACGGGAAACCACCGAGGCATTCATATTGAAAGACGGATCCACCACAGTGGACATACTGAAACCCATAACAAAGTCAATGATAGAACCGGCAGCCTGCAATCCTGCAAACAAAAGGGTTACTGCAAAACCAACCAGAAGCCCCAATGCCAGTTGGGAAAATATTTCGTAAATCATATAAGCAGTTTGAAGGGGAAAATTCTTTACCGTAGGAAGCGCAGGGAAGACCATAAGCGCAATAACCAATGCAAGAATTACTTTTATTTTGCGGGGAATACTTCGGGAACTGAAAATAGGAGAGGCTATAATAACCCCCCCGATACGAGAGAGTACCAACACAAAAGTTATTGCAGTTTCTTGACTGAAAATTGCATTCACATTAACTACCTATCTTATAAATCTATCCAGGTTTCCCAGAATATTGGAGCTGAAATCGATGAGTTTGGTAATCATCCAGGGTGATAGAAAAAGTAACACCGCTGCCGTTGCGGCAATTTTTATAACAAAATTGACTGCCTGTTCCTGTACCTGGGTGACAGTCTGAAAAACCCCCACCAGTAACCCCATAACCATACCTGCCAGAATTATGGGGCCTCCCAGGTAACTGTACATCAGCAACATTTCTCTTACAATAGTTGTAACCTCACGGGTTGTCATATTTTTCCCTCCGGTTTACGTAATTTACAAAAACCAGAATTTCTTCTTTATTTTTATGTGAACTGAATGGAATTTCTATTCTTATTTTTTATTTTTCTGGCTAAAATCCTATGTTCTCAAATAAAAAAGGCTGGCTGAGCCAACCTTTTTATCTTTATATGAATAGAATTTAAAATTCGTTATCATCTTCTATCACCAGGGCTGGTATTTCCTCGGAAGTATCTTCCCGGATGGGTTCTTCAGCCATATCTATGATTTCCCGGCCTTCTTCCTCGCTAAAAGGGACCATGCTGATGGCATTAACCGGGCAGACCGAGGGACAGAAACCACAACCCACACATTTTTCGGTGTTGGTTTCCACTCTGCGGGTGGTATCTTCCCGCTCAATTGCCTGATGGGCACCGTCGCGGCAGGCGATGTAACAAAGGTCGCACTTGATGCAAAGATCCTGGTTTATATAAGATCTTACCTTGTTCTCCCTGCTCAGGTCTTCATGTCGGACTATGTTGGGCAGGCCCTTGCCGATAAGTTCCTGAACCGATTTCATGCCCTTGTAATCCAGATAATTAGCAAGCCCCTCGCAAAGATCGTCAATTATTCTGAACCCCATAGCCATGACCGCAGTACAGGATTGAACCGTACTGGCTCCCGAGAGGAAAAATTCCACCGCATCCTGCCAATCCCATAAACCGCCCACTCCGGTGATGGGTATATCAACCTTTTTGGCAATTTCCGAGATGCATTTCAACGCAATTGGCTTTACCGCCGGGCCTGAATATCCGCCGTAGGTGGATTTTCCGCCAACCTCGGGGTAGGGGCACCAGTTATCCAGGTTGTAACCCAGTAAACCTTTAACCGTATTAATCGCGCAAACCGCATCGGCCCCCGAATCTTTCACAGCCTGGGCAGAGGTGGTTATATCCGTAATATTTGGGGTCAATTTTATTATCACCGGAACTTCTGCAGCTTCTTTTACCCAGCGGGCGGTTCTCTCGGTTAATTCCGGGTTCTGCCCGATAGTGCTTCCCATGCCCCGGTCCGGCATGCCGTGGGGGCAGGAGAAACTGCATTCTATCATATCAATTCCCGCTTCCTGTAATCTGCTAACCAGATCCTGCCAATCCTCCCTGGAGGATGCCATAATACTGGCAATCAGAATATTATCGGGAAATTCCTGTTTAATTTTAGTAATTTCAGGAAGCCAGACGTCCACATCGTGTTCCGAAATAAGGTCGATGTTTTCCAGCCCCATAAGGGGTTTACCCTGATGGCCTCTTCCATGCATCATGGGATACACCAGGCTTACGGGTTCTTCTTTTACTGACAGGGTTTTAATAATTGCACCACCCCAGCCGGCCTCGAAGCCCCGCCTTATCATATCGGGTTTATCTGTGGGAGGAGCTGCCGCCAATACATAAGGATTGGGGAATTTAACTCCACAAAATTCTACGCTAAGATCTACTCCCATTTGTCCTCCTCATAAACAGAGTTTAATATTTATATTTCAAGCTATCTACCGCGTTTTTTCCGCAGTTTTTCTCGCCATTTTTTCTTAAGTTCGTCTCGTCGGCTGGCCTTTTCGGGGTTGTCCTTTACCTGGGATGCCAATTCCTCTTCGCCCAACTCCTCTTCCTCGTCCTCGAACTCCTCTTCCTCAGCTTCAGCTTCTTCGGTTTCTTCCATTTCCTTTAAAACCGAACTGACTTCAGGAGCTTCGCGGATAACTGAGTCAGTGATGGGCAGGGGTTCTTCCCCGGTTTCAACTTCAACTTCAGCTTTTTCCTCAGCTTCCGTTTCAGCTTCAACCTCTTCTTTTTCTTCTTCAAGAACAGGTATCATTTCGTCCTGTTCCTCAATGGCCTGTGCCACTTCTTCGGTGTCTTCCTCTTCTTTTTCAGTTTCGACTTCCTCGGTTATCTGGGAATCCAGTGAAGCATCAGGAACGATTTCTTCGGGAATGTCCAGTTCTTCTTCCACTTCTTCTCCTCTGGTTTCCAGATAATTCATAATTCCCTGGGCGGCCATTTTGCCTTCCCTGACAGCCTCAACCACAGTGGCGCCACGGTTCACAACGTCACCTCCGCAGAAGACGCCCTTAATTGAAGTCTGGAAGGTAATGGGATCTACCACGGGATATTTATCGTTGAACCTGGCATCGGGAATCAAACGTTTTAGCAAGCCGGAGGGTTCTGAACCTGTGGCAAATATGAAAGTGTTGCAGGGCAGCCTGAAATTGGAGCCTTTCACTTCCTTGGGCGTGCGACGGCCCGATGCATCTGGGTTGCCTAATTTAATAGTTACTGCCTCAACTGCCCTCAGAATATCCTGGTCATCTCCATGAAGAGCTACGGGCTGGGTAAGGGTTCTGAAAACAATTCCTTCTTCCAGGGCTTCTTCCAGTTCTCTTTGGTCAGCGGGCATTTCTACCATTGAGCGACGGTACATAATTGAAGCTGTTTGCGCTCCAAGCCTCAGTGCGCTTCGAGCGCAGTCCAGGGCGGTATCTCCGCCACCAACCACTATGGCACGCTTACCCACTTCAGGAGGATTCCCCGAGCCGATTCGGTTCAGAAAATCCAACCCCATATAAACGCCGCGTAAATTCAAACCGGGCATTTCCGGGCGTTTGGTGCGGGTAAGCCCTACAGCTATATAAACCGCATCATAACCCATATCGAAAAGTCTTTTTACTTCCTGATTTACCGGGGTTGCGGTTTTTATTTCCACTCCCTCGTGTTCAATTCTCTCAACTTCTCTGCTGGTAACCCCGTGGGGGCATCTGTATTGAGGCACTCCATAAGATACCATTCCGCCGGCCTTGTTTTTTGATTCAAAAACCGTAGCTTTTATACCGTTTCGAACCAGCTCCCTAGCGCAGGCCAGCCCTGAAGGGCCGGAACCTACCACAGCTACCTGGTAATCATCCTTTATTTCTGCTGGTTCAGGCATATAGTCGGCGTTGTCCATTGCATAGCGCTGAAGCATGCCAATCTGGATTGGTTTGCCAAGTTTCGCCGATATACATTTTTCCTCGCAAAGTCTTTCCACAGGGCAAACCCTGCCGCATACCGAACCCAGAGGATTGGCATCGTTAATAAGCCTGGCAGCCCTTTTCAGGTTGCCGGTTCTTATTGACTCAATAAAACTTGGTATATCTATATTTGCAGGACATCCCTGTCTACAAGGGGCATCAAAACAGTATAAACAACGCTGGGCCTCAAGAATAGCCTCTTCCGGTAAAAAATCAGGAAGAATTTCTCTGAAATCCTCTGCAATTCTGGGTTGATGCAAGATGACACTCCCTTTCTTACCCGAAAAACTCGGGGGGTATGGTTTATTATTGTTGGTTTCTTTTGACAGTAATCTTATAAAATCCTTTACTGGCAGTAAAATATAAGGTTTTAACTTAAATCCATTAACTTCAGGCCCGAACCTTCGTCCAGAACTCTTTTAATTATGGTATCTGCTGCCTGAATATATATTTCACAGGTTACACTTACCCTGGCCTGAACCATGTGCCCTCCTATTACCTGGTAATTATCCCGGCCCAACATAATATGTAAGTGGGCAAAAGGCTCGTCATCAATCAGGGCAAAATTGCCCATCAGGCTCAGAAGTTCGAAATCTTCTTCTAAATGTTCTTCAATATAGATCTTTTTTCCCATGTGAAAATAACCCAGAATTACATCGTCAACAGCCCCTATGCCGTTAATAAACCCTGCAGTTATCCCGTATTTTCTGGCGAATTCCTTGAGGGAAGCGCCGATTTCCTCTCCTTTATATAGCCTTACAATATAAGTTGTGCCAACTCGTTTAAAATCCATCTCCATATCTCCTTCTCGTTTTATAAATATTCAATTTTTACTTTTTCTGTTTATTTTCCTCCATTAATTTTACAATTCGTTCAGCTAATTTTTCCGGGTTATGGCGAACCAGATCGGCGGTGGAAATTAACGATGCGGTTATGGGGGTTATGCCCATTTTTTCTATATTTTCCAGATCGGGTTTTACTGGGTATTGATTTTTTTCTTCATATTTCTCCACCAGTTCCGACGGGGGATCCTGATTGTTTACCAGGCAGTAGTCAATTTTTAACCCCGTCGCCTGGTCAAGAAGCGCCCTGAGGTGATCGGAAGCTTTAAAGCCGTCGGTTTCGCCGGGCTGGGTCATCACGTTGCAGACATAGACCTTGGGAGCGCTGGCGCGGTTGATGGCTGAAACCATGCCTTTCATTATAAGGTTGGGCAGAACGCTTGTATATAAACTGCCAGGCCCCATTATAATTAACTCCGCATCCATTATGGCTTCCATAACTTCCTCGGGTGGGGATATGCTGGAAGGTTTCAGATAAACTTTCTGGATTTTTTGGCCGTCGTTGGTTATGGAGGACTCACCTTCCACCACCCTGCCATCTTCCATTATGGCGCAAAGGGTTACCGGGCTGAGGGTGGCGGGCAGAACCCGTCCCTGAATGGCAAGAATCTTGCTGGATTGTTTTATAGCCTGGTCAAAATCTCCGGTAATGGAGGTCATTGCCACCAGAAAAAGGTTACCGAAGTTATGGCCTTCTAAAGATTCACCGTCGGCAAACCGGAACTGGAAAAGATCTCCCATTAAATTTTCTTCATCGGCCAAGGCTACGAGGCAGTTACGGATATCCCCAGGAGGCAGAACCCCCATTTCTTTTCTCAGCCTGCCAGAAGAACCCCCATCATCTGCCACTGTAACCACAGCTGTGGTATTGGTGGTATATTTCTTCAGCCCTCTTAAAAGGCTGGAAAGGCCGGTGCCTCCGCCAATTGTCAAAATTCTGGAACCATGGCGCAAATGATGTTTCTCGTACATTACATCCACCAGGTCCCGGGACTGATTGGGCATCACGGTACGGTAGATAGACATGAACCACTGGCGAACACTGATGATGATAAGAATCAGGCCTATCAGAATCAGGGCCAGATCCACAACCTGGGATTTTACAACCTGTCCGGTCAATTGATGAATAAGGTTGACCACCCACATTTCCATTTCAATAAAAGGGGTTATCTGGGTGTAGAGAATCAGCCCTATGCTGAATATGGTAAGGCCTATCCAGAAGAGGAACAGCCAACGCTTGACTTTCATTCCGGGAATAAGCCACTTGATAAGGTTATAGAATTTTTTAAATATTTTTTTCAGAATGTTCATAATCAGGTATGGGTTACAATGTCACGATGCTGCTCAAAAACCTGGTATTTCTTTTCTTTCAGATAACTGGCAATTTTATCCGCCACTGCCACCGAGCGGTGCTGACCACCGGTGCATCCTATTCCTATGGTCAGATGGGATTTCCCTTTTGTGATATATTGAGGCAACAGAAAATCGACAAGTTCGCAAATGCGGTTTAAAAACTCGTTTCCCTTTTTTTCCTTGAACACAAATTTCTGAATCTTTTCATTAGTGCCGTCCAATGGTTGTAATTCAAGATCGTAAAAGGGGTTGGGAAGAACCCGGGCATCAAAAAGCAGATCCACATCTCTGGGAATGCCGTATTTATAACCAAAAGACATTATGGTGATGGTAATGGGGTAGGCGCCGTCTTCGCTTTTGAAAAACAGCCTGGTAATTTCTTCTTTAAGTTGGTGAACAGTTTTGTCGCTGGTGTCCAGAATCTTGTCAGCCATCCCTCTTATATCTTTCTGGGCAACTCTTTCTTCCCTTATAGCCTCCAGGGTTCGCTTCCCTTCTTTCAGCCTGGGGTGCCGGCGGTAATTGGCAGAGAATCTTCTCACAAGTTCATCGTTGGTGGCGTCAAAATATATGAGCAGAGTCTTGAAGTTCAAATCGGACAATATCTGCAGAGATTCCATAAGTTCGCAGGTGGAAT
>CAZSLZ010000036.1:0-24233 GCA_964607865.1 uncultured bacterium | reverse complement strand
TGCTTGCCAGAATTGAAATGATAGCTATTACTATCATCAATTCTATCAGGGTAAACCCTTTTTTTAACATTTCAAATACCTCTTTCAATGGTTACTTGATTATTATAACTCGAATTTTTATGAGAGAATTCACGCGAATCAAAATTTTAATTTACATTACTTCATAATAATTCCTTTTTAATACAAGGATTTCTCTATTCATAATTACTATATTTTTCGTCACTTGAAGCAGAAATATTTTTTAATTTATAATGAGAGCTTTTTGGAGGTTTTTATCAGGTATAAGAAAAATTTCAGTGATTGTTAGGAATAAGAAAAAAATGAGCATTTGAATCATAAAAAAGTTTGGCAAACCCCTTGATTTTTTTTGTAATATATATTAAGATAAATTGGCTTCCGGCGGCCCGGAAGTTTTTGAGTTATAATTTATGGAGAGGTGGCAGAGCGGCTGAATGCGCGCGACTGGAAATCGCGTCTACGTAGCAAAACTGCGTAGCGAGGGTTCGAATCCCTCCCTCTCCGCCATTTGACGGGCCCGTAGCTCAGTGGATAGAGCGCCTGACTACGAATCAGAAGGCCGTAGGTTCGAATCCTATCGGGCCCTTCGCCGGAAAGACTATAAACCCGGTGGTTATCAAACTACCGGGTTTTTTGTTTCCTGCCTGTTATTACCCAGAATTACCCCGAAATACCCCTTTTTTGACATGTACCGGCCATAAATCGGTCACAAAAAATTGAAGGATTTCTGCCTGCCTTTTCCTTGCCCCAAGAATAAAGATAAACCCCGGGGTTTGAAGTTACCGGGGTTTGTGTATTTCAATGATAAATGAATTTTGTAGTGGGTTTAATCGGTTATTACGTCTTTCAGTTCAATTTCAACAGGTTTGCCCAGATTTTTCAGGGGTTTGTCAAACTTTTCCGGGTTACCAACCACTATCAGGGTCATTTCTTCCGGGAAAAGATATTGGTTTGCCACCTTCTTTATATCCTGAACAGTCACTTTTCTAATATTTTCGCAATAGTTTTCATAGTAATCCGAAGGCAGGCCCTCATATTCCAGGTTCATCAGCCCTGCGGTCTGCTTCAGGGGGGTATCAAAATTAAACACAAAGCTGTTAATAATTGAATCCTTTGCCCATTTCAATTTTTCAGGGGTTACATCTTCATTTTTGATGCGGTTTATCTGGGCAAGCATAAGTTCTATTGCCCTTACTGTGGATTCAGATTTGGTGGAGCATACTGCGCCGGCGGTGCCGAAGGTACGCCCGGAGGTGTTGAAGTATGAGTAAACCGAGTAAGCTAATCCTTCGTCGGAGCGGATTTTTTCGGTCATCCAGGAATTAAAGCCACCGTTTCCCAGGATATAATCCATCAATCTTATGGAATAGCGGTCGGGATTGGTTCTTTTTATGCCCAGATGGCCCATGCGGATGTAAGACTGGTCAAGATTTTTTTTAGCGAAATAAAGCCCGGGGTTAAATTCCTTTTCCATATCCTGAAGCCCGGAAAGATCAACCTGGGATTTTTCCCAGTCGCCAAAGGCCTGGATGAATCTGGTTATCATTTCATCCCGGTTGAAATCGCCAACCACGGCAAACATCATATTATTGGGTTTATAAAACCGGTTATGCCAGGCGACAAGGTCGTCTTTTCTGATATTCTTGACCACATCCCAGTCAAATTCCCAGCCATTGGCATAATTTGGATAAACTATGCGGTAAAATTCCCGGTCACCTATACTTCTATAGTTATCGTTTCTTCTTCGCAGAGATTCTTTAATCTTACTCTTCTCCAGTTCCAGTTTATTTTCGTCAAACATCGGATACCTGAGGACCTGGGAGAAAAGATTCAACCCCTTGTCAAATTCCGAAGAGATAACTTCCAGGGAGATCCAGCCTTCTTCCACTTCAATTCCTGTTTCCAGCCTGGCGGCAATATATTCCAATTCCTCATTAAGTTTGTCTGAAGAATATTTTTCTGTTCCCCCAATTCGCATAACTTTGCCGGTAAGGTGGGCTACACCGTGCTGTTCTTTTTTCTCGTATGCTTCCCCGGTTCTTATCAGGCCTTTTATTTGAATAAGGGGCAACCTGTGATCTTCCATCAAATAAAGAATCATACCGTTATCAAGTTCCACTCTTTCAACTTCCTTACCCACCCTGGGAACCTGGAATTCGATGGGTTCAAAGGCCATTGCCTCTACTTCTTCCAGTATTGGCGATTTTGGTTTTCTGGCGTCTTCTGCGGTCATTTCTCCCCCTGCCGCCGATGCAAAAACCGGGTAAAAGGTGAGAATAGATAAAATCAACACAATAAATATATATTTAAAACCTTTTTTCATTATTTCTGCCTCCATTTATTTTACAGCTGTTTCGCTTTTTTCTTCTGACTTCAGCCTTACCACGGTTCTGTTGCTTTTAACCAGGTATTTATTTGCTACTCTCATAACGTCATCGGCGGTAACCTTATCGTAATGTGCCCTTTCGTCCATATTTTTCCAGTTTCCCGTCCATACATGGGCGCGGGCCAATTCTTCTGCAAGATACATGGGTGATTTCACCTTGGAGTAATAACTGAATGCCAACTTGTTCTTGGCTCTCTGCAGTTCTTCATCAGTTACAGGTTCAGTTTTTAATTTATCAATTTCCTTGTAAAGAGCTTCTTCCAGCTGATCCATGGTATAGGGTTTCTTTGGTGCAACCCAGAAGATGAAGGGATTTACATAGGCCAGTGTCCACTGCCCGGCATCGGCAACAAAAGCGATATTGGTTTCAATAAGGTTTTTATGGAGCCTGCTGGTTCTGCCCGAGCTGAGAATTTCTCCCAGAATTTCCATGGCATATTGGTCGGGGTTTCCGGGGCGGGGCCCGTGGAAACCTATAGCCATAATGGGGTTAGAGTCAAAGTTGACCTCAACCCTTCTTTCTCCCTTCTGAAGAGGTTCCTGAGAGAACACCGGATCGGGAGCGGGCTGTGAGGGAATGTCGCTGAAGTGTTTTGCCACCAGTTCAAACCCCTCGTCTTTGGTAATATCACCCACCAATACCAGAACAGTATTATTAGGGGCATAAAATTTACGGAAAAATTCTTCTATTTCTTTTCGCTGGATGGTATTTAAATCTGACATCCAGCCGATTATCTCGTGGCCATAAGGCAGGGTAACGTACATGTTTTCAATTATGGTTCTAAAAATCTGGCCATAGGGAGTGTTATTATACATTCTGCTTTCTTCCTTGACTACATCCCTTTCCGAGTAAAACTCACGGAAAACCGGGCTTCTCATACGATCAGATTCTATCATCCCCCAGACTTCCACTTTATTTGAAGGCAAAAGAATATAATAATCGGTACGGTCAAAAGAAGTGGAAGCATTCAGCCCTCTGCCGCCAAGAGATTTATATATGTAATCAATTTCATTTTTTCTTATATATTTTTTTTGCTCGGTTTGAAGTTCTCTGATTTGAGCCCACAGGCTTTTCACTTTTTCTTCGTCCATTTTCTGATAATCGGTAAGCCCCTTTGCCAACTCTACATTGATTTGCTCCACCAGAGAATCAATCTTATTCATTATGGGAACCTCAGCTTCATAATTCCAGGTCCCAATTTTTTTTGTGCCCTTGAACATCATATGTTCAAGCAGGTGGGCTGCTCCGGTTACCCCGGGCCATTCGTTTATAGAACCCACTTTGTGATAACGGTAACATGCTACCGTCGGGGAGCTGTGATCTTCAACCACCATTACGGTTAACCCGTTGTCCAATTTTCTGATATTTACCTCGGGCAAGTAATTTTCCCCGGCAGAAACCGGCATGTTAATTGACAGTGCCATCAATAAAAGGGCCAGGAACATAACAATTTTTCTTTTCATTGTAATACCTCTTTTTCTGATATTGCCTTCTTATAACAGATAAAAATTTCGCCGAAATATTTCACGCTTCCTTTTATGCTGTCATTAAAAAACTTTCACTTTCTCATTCTATTTTAAATAACTTTCATGAGTTGCAGTTAAACTGATACAAAAAAAGGAGCTGTCCCAAAAGGATGGCTCTTTTAAAATTTTTCATTGCAAAACTGATTTAGAACCAGGTAACAGCCTGTTCGCAACAAAGTTTTGTCTTCAGCCAGGTTTCTATTCTTCTCACGGACTGAAAGTTCGTCCTGGCGAGCCCTGGAAGGATGTGACGACCTGAAAGAATGGGCTCATTGCGAGCCTTGAAGAGGCGTGGCAATCTCAATTTAGATTGGGTTGGTTCCCAACCCACTTACTTTGCATCTGTGAGCGCCCGGATCTTTTTCATTTTCCACCCAGCTACATTGCGAACAATACATTCCCCAATTCTTAATTGGGAGAGATCACAACGCATCCTGCGGATGCCCGTGATGACGAAATTAGAATTTTTCAAATTGTAAACAAAGAGGGCTGCCCTTTTTGGACAGCCGCTTCTTGTTTACAAAATTCTATTCCGGTTGAGGAGTTTTTTCGGTTTCTTCAGGTTTTTCTTCCTTTTTGTTATCAGTGGCAGGTGGGGTATCCTTATCATCTTCACCTTTGTGTTCTTCGGTAACTTCAGCTTTTGCTTTTTCTAATGACTCTTTATCCATAATAGTAATAGGAATGGGAATTTGAGCGGGCACTTCTTTGCCTTCAAAATGTTTAACCACTGTTTCGATGGCAACCTCGCCCATTTTGCCGGGGTCCTGAACCACGTCGGCTTTCAATGGGCCCCCGGACAGAATCTCTTTCTGGGCTTCGGGAGTGGCGTCATAACCAACAATAATTATATTTTCTCTTTTATTGACTTCAATTGCTCTCAGAGCGCCCAAGGCAGTTTCGTCATTAATTGCAAACACACCATCAATATTCTGGTTAGCCTGAAGCAGGTTTTCCATAGCCTTCATTGCCGAGCCTTTTTTGGCTCCTCCGTCAATGTCTTCCAGTATTTTCATCTCGGGATGTTTGGCAACCTCTTCCTTGAAACCACGGACTCTTTCCTGAACCGATGTTACCTCTGGGGAATTAAGAATTACTATGTTTCCTTTTCCATCCAGAATTTTTGCCATATATTCAGCAGCTTTTTTGCCGCCCTGAGGGTTATCGGAAGCAATGTGAGAAACTACATCGCCCTTCTCTGCCTTGATGTCCACAGTAAAAACAGGGACATTTTTCTGGTTGGCAGCTTTTACAGCTGAGCCCACAGCTTTTGAATCCACGGGGCAGATAATTATGGCATCCAGATCGCCTATAAGCAATGTTTCAGTACCGTTGAGCTGTTTACTGGAATCGAACTGAGCATCCCGGATTTCCAATGCCACGCCTTTTTCCTGGGCGGTTTTCTGCATGGCAGCTTCCAGATCTTTATAGAAACTCTGTTCCCGGTTCATCAGGGAAACTCCCACTTTATACTTAGCTTCAACCTTGGCTTCACCTGGTGTTTCGGTTTCGCCGGGCTTATCTGCGGGCTTTGTGCAACCAGCAGACAGAATCAGGGAAATCATAACCACGGCAAGTATGAATAGTCTCAAATGTTTTTTCATTTTATCCTCCTTATAAAAATTTATTATAGTTTATCTATTTAATAAATATTTCTTTATCTCGTGCAATTCTCCTTCGAAAAAGACGGGTTTGCAATTTTAAGCACAAGGGAAGCTAAGGGGTTTTAAAGAAAAAATAAAAGGGGGTGAGGTATATGCAAAAAGCAATTGGAATAGATCTGGGATGTTCACCGGTAGTGGGAATGTTGGCGGACATCGAGGGAAACATACTTGAAAAGCGTGAGATGAATCTTCCTTCGGGGGTGGATTATGAATATGCTGTGGAAGTTGTTAAGAAAATTGTTCGGAGACTGAAGCATCACGGTGTTGCCGGCATTGGCCTGGGTGTGCCGGGCTGGCTCGATTCCCGCCGGGGAATTTGTAAATTTTCACCCAACTTTCCCGACTGGGAAATGAAAAACATGGTCCAGCCATTTAAAGATGAATTTGGCTTACCTACTTTTATAAGCAATGATGTAAACTGCGCAGCTCTGGGCGAAAAATATTACGGCGCCGCCAGTTCAAACTATTTAAAGTCTTCCGGGCCAATTTTACTGGATGATTCCGGGGTCTCTTCCGCCCTTCTGCACGATTCGGGTATAATAAAAACCCAGGAAGTTACCAGTATGTTTTTTATGACCATTGGTGTAGGTATTGGCGGCGCTGCGGTAATTGGGAAAGATCTGGTTACAGGCGCCAATGAGGGCGCAGGAGAAATTGGCCATGTTACCCTCGCCCCCGATGGCCCCCGGTGTACCTGTGGCAACCAGGGCTGTTTTGAAGCTCTCTGCTCCATTAATGCTATAAAGAAAGGATATGCCCAGAGCCTGGAAAAAGGGTGGCAGAGTGATATTACAAATCATATCAACATCATTGAGGATATAAATTTCAAGATTATAAAAAGATGTATCTTGAATGGTGACGAACTGACAAAAAAAATTATTTCAATTGCCGGAAAGTTTATCGGAATGGGGATAGCTGTAATTGTAAATATGTACGACCCCCAAATGATTGTAATCGGTGGCGAGGTTCTGGAAATTCTGGACAGCCTTCATTCTCATATATTAAATGAAATCCGTAACAGGGTAAGAATGATTTCTCCTCAGAATGTCAGGTTTGTCCCTGCCAAACTGGGTGAAAATTCAGGTGCTTTCGGCGCATCAGCCCTGGTTTTGAAAAAATTATACCAGATATAAAGCTGGCTATCATGAACATCTGTAGAAACCATGGCAATCTCAATTTGGATCGGGTTGGTTCCATACCCATTTACCTTGCATCCGTGAGCAACCGAGTCTTTATCTTTTATTCCCAGCTACATTGCGAACAATATGTTCCCCAATTCTTAATTGGGCGAATGATACATTCCCCCATTCCAAATGGGGAGAGATCGCCACGCATCCTGCGGATGCTTGCGATGACGGTTTGTTTATCCAGTTCATAAAAAGCAGAAAGTTTGCTTCTCAATTCTTAACTGAATGGGCTTCCTATCAAATCATAGGGAAGTCCTTCTTCAATTCTGGCTTTAAAAAATTCGTTTTCTGCAGGGGGGGTGCCTTTTATGAACAACAGTCCATCAATATCGGGGGCATCATAAACAGTCCGGCCTATGGCAGTGACTTCATCGGGAAGCTGATCCGGGCTGAATATTCCTGCGTTTTCAAGTGTTTCAGCCAGCCCGGGGTTTTCAATGAAATTCAAACGGTTGCTGCAGACCGCAGTCAGTATTTTACCTTCTTTTTCCCGGCGAAGTTCGAAAGCTATGTCCTGCTGCAGGCTCATGAGTATATCTCTTCGACGTTCTGCCTGAACTCCGGAGGCCCTGGCCTTAAAGCCGGCGGAAACTGTATTTTCTTCGGGGGAATAGGTAAAAACACCCAAATTATAAAAACGGTATTCTTCCACAAAGTTAACCAGATGATGAAATCGTTTTTCGGTTTCTCCGGGGTGTCCTACAATAAAAGCTGTCCTGATCTCAGCTTCGGGAATAATTTCCTTTATGGCTTCCACAGTTTCTCTTCCCCGGTTGCTTCTTCCCATTTTTTTCAGAACCGCAGGGTGAGAGTGCTGCAGGGGTATGTCCAGGTAATTGCAGATTCTGGGTTCATCAGCAATGGTTTGTAATATTTCTTTATTCAGGGAATCGGGGTAGGCATACATGAGCCTGACCCATTCCACACCCTCAAGGTTTGCTAGTCTTTTTAGAAGTTCGGGCAGTTTCTGTTTTCCGTATAAATCCACTCCGTAAAGGGTGGTATCCTGGGCAATCAGCACCAGTTCTCTTCTTTCTGTCTTTATAAGTTCTTCTGCCTGTAGTATAATATCTTCCATGGGCAGGGAGCGGAATTTTCCACGAATTTGGGGGATTATACAAAAATTACAGCTATGGGAACAACCTTCAGCGATTTTTAAATACCCGAAATGAGGCGGTGTGGTAAAAAAACGGGGTAAATTTTCAAAAGTGCCGGGGCAGGGATTATAATATTTTCTTATTTTTTCCCCTTCAATAGATTTTTTTACCACGGAAACAATGTTCTCCAATTTTTCCAATCCCATCCATGAATCAACCTCAGAAAAGGAATTGGCAATTTCATCTTTATATCTCTGGGCGAGGCAACCGGTTACAATAATTCTGGCGCCTGTGTTTCTTGCCAGTTCATGAATCTCAAATATGGTGTCAATGGCTTCTACCCTGGCATCATGAATAAAGGTGCAGGTATTGACAATAATGGCTTCTGCCTCACCGGGCTCCGGAGTATATTCCAATCCGGATCTATTTAACAGGGCCATCATATTTTCAGAATCTACAGTGTTTTTGGGGCACCCCAGTGTAATTATATGATATTTCATTCTTACTCCGTTAACTGTAAAATGTGTATTTTTAAAGCAAAAATACTGATTATTCTTTTTCCCAGAAGTCCGCCATATTTCCATAGCCCGTTATGTTGTCATTGCGAGCCTCGAATAGGCGTGGCAATCTCAATTCAGATCGGGGTTAGTTCAAAACCTATTATCTTGCGTCCGTGAGCGACCGGATCTTTTTCCGTTTAAAAAAAACTACAATGCGAACAATATGTTCCCCAATTCAAAATTGAGCGAATGATATATTCCCCCATTCTTAATGGGGAGAGATCGCCACGCATCCTTACGGATGCTCGTGGTGACGAATTCTGTGTTGATTTCATTTTTTCTTTCAACAATGGTTGAAATTTTTTGGGAATCAGTATATTTATCTGGGCCTGAAAACACTTCGAGGAACCGCTTAAAAACGTTTCCTCGAGCATCTCACTGAAGCCTGGGCTTTTGTGCCGGGATTAACAGGCAAAATATATTAATTATTATTCTTTATCGAAAGCTTCTTTGTGAGTTATATTGTAATTGATGAGTTCAAAAATAAATTTGGTGGATTTGCTTCCTTCAAAGAACCTCTGTTCTTCTCTGACTTTTCCAATATTGGGGCCATACCAGATAGTACTTTCAATTTCCTGGCCCGAATCGCTTTTCCCGAAAACTTCCAGTTTGATACAGTCCATATCCTTACCCATCACATGAATGGTTTCATGTCCTGCATATTTATATTCCATAAACCCTTCCACTGCCTGAATCTTGGGGGGTTTTGCACTTGCTTCCTCAGGGGTTTCTCCGGGGGCTACATCTTCCATAGGGACCAGGGTTACGGTGCCTTCCCAGCGCCATTTGTCGTTTTCCTTAAGAGTAGTTTTGAATCTTTCCTCAGGTTTGGGATGAATTATACTAGACTGGATTGAGGGATAAATTGACTGAAGTTGGATTAAAAGGGGAAATGCCCGTTTGGTGCAGAGGATTCCTTCCCCGGTTTTTGCCAGATATTCACGATACTGGGCTACCGAGGGAACCCGGCCTTCCAGGGTGTAGCGATCAACAATGTAACTTTCCAGGTCGCCTACTCTTTCCTTGCCCACAACCTTGAAAATTTCCTTGTTCATCTTGGTTATTCCCATATCCATATAGGTCAACACCGAATATTCCCAGTAGCTTCCCACTCCCAGGGGATAATAATCCACGTCCTTCTGCTGGTCGCAACCGGTGAATACTGAAAGGGTTACAGCTAATAATATAAACAAGGTTGCAACAATTACCTTTGTATTTTTCATTCTAACCTCCAATGAATTACAATTTGGGGATCTTACTAGTATATATTATGCAATAAAATAAAACCCTGCCTGGAATGCCCTTATAGTTATTCAAGGGCAAAATTTCTTCGTTTTTCTTTTATATCATACATAAACCTTACTTTGTTACCCAGTAACTTGTTCAGAGTTATCTTTATGTCCTCCAGGTTGTTTTCGCCCAGGGTTTCCACGGTTATCTTGGTATTTGAAAGACGGATTACACCATCTTTCTCATTCATTTCCAATTTACCTGGGTTTCTGTACCAATAATAATTCAGGTACCTATCATCTTTTCCATTAAATTTAATCAAATCTGTCTTGTCCAGTTCATCTTTTACCTGGTTATAATTTTCCACCATAAACTGGCTCCTGCAATGGGTGGCTTCAACTTCTTTCTCGGGCGCAGGGGCTGGCATCTCTTCCTCCACCGGTTTTTCCTTTTCATCTTCCTCTTCCTCTTCTTTTGCCCGGCTCATATCAGTTACTATCTGTTGCATTATATTGAAGAGATAGCCCCTGTCCTTCAACAAATCGGAAATTTTTGGCGGCACCATGAAACCCGGCTCCAGCAGGTTTCTTTGTAAATATACCAGCAGGCTTTCCCGCAATTCCAGGGGATAGAAATAAATATCTCCCACGGTGTAAACCTGATCCTGCCAGTTTATCAGCCTCAGGCCGTAAAAAACCGGGTGGCTGGCATTCTTTACCACAGCAATGTCAGATATTCTGTGGCCGGCCATGCTGAACATATTTCTTACCAGAACTTCATCTTCTTTTGCCTCCATAATATCATAAAGGCTCAGAAATGTCTTCTCCAGTTTTTCCAGCAATTCCCCGGTTTCTTCATCCATCAGGCCTTTTTCGGAAGAATGGTAAAGCTCAAGCCCGGTCATATCGTGTGCTTCCATTCTGTAATCTAAAAGAAACCAATAAATATAATTCTGCTGTTCCAGTTTGCCATACTCAGCTAGTTCAACCCGGTCATCCTCGTGCAAATTAAAAAACAAACGGGCCGATTTCTGGAGTTCATCTTCTATGTTGTGCTCTCTGAGAAGTGTTTTAAAAGCTATGTCCAGTATCTCAGCTATCCAAATCTTTATTTCTTTCTGGGTTATCCTGTTTTCATTCATAATTACACCAGCTTTCTAAATTGGTGCGAACCTGGCAGTGAAATGTTTCAGTCTTTCAGGTTCAAAAGTAAACTTTACCCCTTTTAATTTATGCCTGTTCTTCTTAATCGTTTCAAAAACTTCAGCAATATAATCCAGGTGGTTGAAGGTGTAAACCCGCCGGGGAAGGGCAAGCCGAACCAGGTCCAGGTCAGGGTAAACCATATTGCCCGTTTCATCCTTGCCGGAAAACATCACGGAGCCGATCTCGCAACTTCTGATTCCTCCTTCAAGATACAGGGCGATTGCCAGGGCCTGTCCGGGAAACCGGGACTGGGGAATGTGTTTCAGAAAGCTCTGGGCGTCAACATAAACCGCATGTCCTCCCACAGGTTCGACGATGGGAATTCCGATTTCCTTTAATCTTTCTCCCAGATACCGGGTGTGTGTAATCCTGTATTGAAGGTAACCCTGGCCCTGCCCTTCATACAGCCCCACGGCAAGCCCTTCAAGATCTCTTCCTGCAAGGCCCCCGTAGGTGGGAAAGCCTTCCACCACTACCATCAGTTGTTTTGCTTCCTCGTAAAATTTCTTGTCCCGGGTGGCAAGAAAACCGCCGATATTAACCAGGGCATCTTTTTTTGCGCTCATGGTGGCGCCATCGGCATAACTGAAAATTTCACGGGCGATTTCTTTAATTGATTTGTTCTCATAGCCTGGTTCCCTTTGCTGGATAAAGTATGAATTTTCTGCATAACGACAGGCATCAATATAAAAAGGAATTTTGTATTCCTTATAAATCTGAGAGGTTTTTCGAATGTTTTCCATGGAAACAGGCTGGCCGCCGATACTGTTATTTGTTATGGTTATCATTCCCACGGGAATATTTTCCGGCCCTTTTTCCCGAATAAAGTTTTCCAGTTTCTCAAGATTCATGTTTCCCTTGAATGGATAGGCGCTTTTTATTTTATTGCCTTCATCAATTACCAGGTTAACCGGATTGCCCTGGTTAATTTCCACATTGGCTCCGGTGGTATCGAAATGAGTATTGTTGGGAACCCATTGCCCCGGTTTCAATTTAATGGAAAAAAGCAAATTTTCCGCTGCCCTGCCCTGATGGGTGGGAACAAAATAAGGAAAACCAAAAAGATCGGTTATGGCTTCCTTGAGGTTGGCGAAATTTCTGCAACCGGCGTATGACTCATCGCCCCGCATAAGCCCCGCCCACTGGCTGTCGCTCATTGCCGATGTTCCGCTGTCGGTGAGCAAATCTATAAAAATATTTTTCGCTTCAATAAAGAAAAGGTTATACCCAGCTTCTTTCAGAATTTTTATTCTTTCTTCTCTGGAAATTAATTTTATGGGTTCAACTACTTTGATGCGAAAAGGTTCAGGAAAAACTTTCATCGAATATACCTCCCAGAGACGATTATTCTTAAACTTTGTGTTAAACTTCTAATGAGGAATGATTTTTCCTTCAGTTGGTTGTATATGTAAATCAGAGAGAATAATATTTAAATCAAAACAGATATAAAAAAGGAAGATTAATATTTTTTTATAATTCAGGTTATAGAATAAGTATATTTAACAGGAGGTTTTATTATGGATTTTGCTAAGGAAAAAGGCAAAAATTACCTTCAATTTTTATCTATGCTACTGTCAATGACCGACGGAAACGTGGAAAGCGAACTTCATACCGCCAAACACAAGGGAACCAGAATTGTTCGTTTTGCCATGGAGTTGGAAGTGGATGAACATAATTATCTGGTTTGCCAGGACCTGGCATTCCAGAATCTTTTAAAATCCGGTGGAAGTTATGAATCTGATACGCCGGAAGTGTTATAATATGTCTGATTCGTAATCAGACTTACCCTTTAAAGGAGCTGGAAAATGAGAAAGTTAATGAGCTGGCTGGTAGTTTCTGTGCTGTTTTTATTTTTATGCAGCTCAACTTTCGCCACAGAGGTTATTATTCCCGGCGAGAGGGTAGGCAGGATGAAAATCGGCATTTCCATTGACGATGTTTATCAGACCCTGGGCCAACCGGAAATTGACCCCATACCCGAAAAAGAGATGGATTATTTCGTTTATTATGATCGTCACAAAATGGTGATAGGGGTTACCATCACCACACAGAAAGTTGCAGAGATAGCTGTTTATTCTCCCTATTATAAGTTGGAAAACGAAATTACAATAAGCAGTACCAGGGAAGAAGTGGAAAAGGTCATGGGAAAAGGTGAACTGAAATCCGACCAGGGAAGCGAGCTGTTGATATATGCCGAACATGGCATAGCCTTTGTTTTGGAAGAAGATGAAGTTATAGCAATAGGAGTCCGGGAAAAGGGGTTTGAATCGATAAACCTGCTGGTTCCAAGATAAATTGTTACAAATACCTTATCGGCCTTGCAAAAGGCCTTTTCTGGTACTATATAAGGGGTAGCCAGCCGGCGCCCCAGCTTTTTTATGGTGATGCCCGCTGCAAAAAACAGTAAATTCAGAGCCAATAACCGAATAACTACTGCTACATGTATCTTTTTCTGCTGAAGGGCAGGCAGGCAAAACTTCCATATATTCCGGCGCCAGCAAATTCAAAGACTCAGGGTATTTGCCATCGTGGTCAGTTGCATAAAGATGAATACTGTTGCTTATCTCTTTTAAATTATTTCTGCAGTTACGCAGCCTGGAACCGGGATAAGATATGATTTCCCTGTGTTCTGCAAACCCAAATAGCAATAACAAAAGTAACAGGTATAAAATGATAAATAATATCATCGCAATTATAAAAACAGGATGCATTCCCCCGGTATTTTTTCCTTTTTTCTGTAATTTCGTCATGGTTAACCGTATCAATCATATTCCCCCTCCATTCTTTCAGTTGTATCGGAGCTATATTGTCTATCAGCATAGTTTAAAAACCGAAGCACAGAAAGCTCCCTGCCAAAAGAGCTTTCTTCGTATTTGTTTTTAATCTGAAACCAGTTTTATTTTTAGTTATTCTTTGTATTTTACGCCCATTTTCCTGGCTTCCATCTGAACCTGGCGGGTCAGCATACTATCCAGGTTGTTTTTTATCTCGGAGGGCATGGCGCCGGGGGCAGAGGTTATGGTTTCCAGCCTGTCTTCTTCTACAACTTCAGCTTTCTTGCTGGTTACCATAGTCTTGTAGCCTTCTCGCCAGTCGTCTTTTGCTCCGTCGGTTACCACAAAGGATTTATCCCCGGCTTTCATCACCTTTACCTCACTTCCATCTCTCTGGCGGATAACCTGCTGATAGGTCAGAAAATCAAACTCCCCTCCGGTGGTCATTGCTATTTCTCTGAATTCTCCTTCTCCGTTGGTATCGATTCCTGAACAGCCTATGGCATTAATCTTGATTCCCTTCTCCCTGGCCTGGTACATGGGAGTCTTGTAGTCAATATCCAGCGCATCCAGATGCGGCCCTGCATCGCCAATCAGAAAAATCAGTTTGCGAGTGTTGGAACTCTCGTCCCAGCCAATCTGGTTTATTGCAACATCCAGGGCGGTGCCCACAGCTTCGGGGGTATCTCCGCCGCCGTCAGCATGAAGTTGGTTTATATCTCTGGTTATTTCGTCGATGCTATCGGTGAGATCGTATCTCATGGTAACAAAAGCGTCTCCCCGGTCGCGATAGGCAACCAATCCATAACGGACATGGGGTTTGGGCTGTCCGGAAGAAATAATACTTAACATATCCTTTATTTTAGTCTTTACAACCTCAATTTCGTCCCCCATACTTCCAGTGGCATCCACCACAAAAACCACATCAATTCTGGGTTTGCGGAGGCCTTGATTTCCGTTGATGTAAACCGGCGAAGGGGAAACTACCACGGTAGTGGGTTGAGGGCCGGGGTTCCGGGCGGTTTTATACATGGCTCCGCCAAAAATGAGCATGGCAAGAATGCTTAAAGCTACCAGGGCTTTGGGAAGCAAAGCTGGCCCGCTGAAGGCTTTTTCGGGATCCTTTATCGGTTCACTGGTGCGAGGGCAAACCTTGTCTTCCACAAAATGATAGGACTTGCAATATCCGCACCATTTGCCTATCTGAAAACCACAGTTTTCACAGTGTTTTACATCTTTGCTGTTTACAGTTTCGCAACGGGGGCAGCGCCGTTCCTTTTCCTCCGGCTTCAATGAGCCGTCGGTATCGGCGTAAACCAATTGTAAATCGCAATTTTCACATTTCAAATCTTTGGTTACATTGGTCAATCCACACTTTGGACATCTGGGCTCTTTTCTTTTCATGCTAATCCCCTCCTGGAGGTCATTTTCTTTTTCATGAGTTTATACAAACAGGAGAAAAAAATATTCCAAATATTTTAGAAAGATTATTTTACTAAAGGATATAAATATGAAAAAGAATAATTTAATTTCAACCTGAGATTAATTATATCATAAAAGAGATATTATGTTAATACAAAAATTAAACTTGCAAACAAAACTGGTTTTATTATTTTCTTTATTATTTCTTGCCCCGCTTCAAGCTGGCCCTCTTGGTGCGGGAGTCGATCTGGATGATACTCTTTTTCCCCAAAAAAGCAGTTCGGAAATTCAACTCCGGATTCTTATTACCAGAATCAGCCAGGATTTAACCATAGAATCCGGCAGAGGTATAAATATTGAAGATAAACGGGGCAGAAAAATTTTTTCTGATTCACAGAATACCTCTTTCCAGTTTACCAGAGATGGAAAAGACATCCTGCTTCAATATTCCGGTAAAATCAAGAAATTACCCCGGGAGATCCATGTTTATTCCAACGCCCGGCCTGAAGTGCTGGGGATTAATGGAAAAAAATATCGTGGTAGCCTGAGAGTTATATATCGAAATGATTTGTTGTGGTTAATCAACCGGGTGGGCCTGGAAGATTATCTTTACAGCGTGGTGCCCGGCGAGTTCATGACCAGGTACCCCCAGATGGCGCGGGCGCAGGCTGTAGTTGCCCGTACCTTTGCCCTGGGCCACATCGACTTCATGAAAGATGATTGTTTCGATTTTTCATCCAGTACCCGGTTTCAGGTTTATAAAGGTTGCTGTACCGAGGAGGAAATCAGCCGGGAAGCTATTGACGATACCCGGGGGCTGGTCATGGCCAGCGAAGGAAGGCTGGTGAAATATCCTCTTTACCATTCCACGTGCGGAGGCTCCACCGACAATAACGAAACAGTTTTTCTAAGCGCTCCCATTTCCTATCTGCGAAATACAGTTTGCGTTGAAGGGGAGGAATCCCAAGCGGATTTCAGTGATGAAAACCGGATAATCGACAGCAACAATGATGAGTTATGCAGAATCAGCAAATATCATCGCTGGGAGGTCAATTGGGGTTATGATGAAATGGTAAGAAATATAAATGAATATTTCAAGGAAAAAGATGTTAATGAAATAAAGAAAATCGAAGTTCGCCACAGGGGGCCCTCGGGCAGGGCTAAAGAGATTTTCATAGATACAGATAAGGGCGCACTGATAGTGGAAGGCGACAAGATCAGAAATTTGCTGAAATTTAAGAACCCGTCGGGAAATATGAGCAGCCTTTACAGTACCCGGTTTGTTTTAACCCGGAAAGGAGAAGGCAAAAAGGCAACCTGGGCAGCCAGGGGCACAGGATGGGGCCACGGCCTGGGCATGTGCCAATTCGGCGCTCTGGAACTGGCAAAAAGAGGGTTTGATTATCCTGAAATTCTGAAAAAATACTATCAGGGTATTGAAATAGTACCTTATAATACTATTAACCCACGCTGAGGCAAGGATTTTCCCGTAAGAAGTTGAATATTCACAAGAGGGAGGGACGAGCATGTTACATACAAGAGGAAACCTGGTGTTTTCTGAAATAACCCGGCAACCGGATATATGGCAGAAAACCATAAAGCTTTATAATCAGGAAAGAGAAACCCTGGTGTGGATTAAGAAAATGAAATTCAACCAGATTATTTTTATCGGACAGGGGGCTTTTCAATATGCCGCTGAATGCGCCAGCAGGCTATTCAGAAACCTGGGCAAGTTATTCACCATGGGGCTGAGATCATCAGATCTCTTCAATACAAAGATTCTACCCTTTCATCCCCAGTTGAGGACCCTTGTGGTGGCGCTGGATAACACCGGTGAAACGCCGGAAACTCTCTGGGCGCTGGATCGGATAAAAAAAATAAAGGCAGATGTACAGGTGATTGCCGTAACCTGTACAAAGGATTCTTCGATTACAAAAAAAGCCAGCAAGACCATACTTATAGAAAATGCCGCCGATGAAACCATACTGCCAATAAAATCTTTCTCCACTATTCTGTTCTTCCTTGCATTAATCGGCGGTGCCCTTTCCGGCAATACCGATTTTCTGGGAAAAGTCAGCAAACTGCCCAAAAAAATTGACCTGAAACAATTTCACGAAAAAATTACCAGAATTCCCAAATTCAAAACTGCCAAAAATTACTTTTTCCTGGGAGCCGGCCTGAACCGACCCCTTGCCGCATACGCAGCTTTAATGGCTAAAATGTCCTGCCTTGCGCCCAGCCAATATATGGATTCCTTTGAATTTCGCCATAATAATTTTATTACCGTTCATATGGAAAGTATCACCACAATTCTGACCACTCCCGAATTGCAGGATCTGGAGATGGAAGCCCTGAGGGATTCTGCAAAAATGAAATCAGAGCTGATTCTGATATCAGAAAAAGTTGACGAAAAGACCGCTGCCCTGGTGGGCAATGTTATTCAAATGGAGTCGGATGTTTCAACCGAAGCCCAGATTTTCTATATCATTCCCATAGTGCAGTTGATGGCCTTCCAGATAGCCATAGCCCTGGGCAGGAACCCGGATAAACCCCGGCATTTGGTGGAAGAAGTCACCTATAAATCGGACCTTCCAAAACAATAAAAAAAACAAATTCCCGGTTTAACCACCGGGATTTTTTTAACAGGAGAAATAAATGTTTACAATAGCTCTTTCCGACGATTGCGGAAGCATATTTACCGAACCCCATATTGAAGCCCTGGCAAGAATAGGGCAGGATAAAGTGGGGTTCAACGATCAAGACGTTATTCCCATACCGGCAGGTTCATCTTTCATGCTCCTGCCGGGCAGGACCCCTCTGGGCAAATTGAGAAAAAAGAAAAAAACCAAAACCATCCCGGTAAATCAGGTGGAAAACCATAATGTTTTTCCTGCAGCTGTAGTTTTACCCCCCGGATACACCCGCACTCTTCTGCCCTGTTACAATAAAAGAAAAAAAGCCCCGGTTCTTCCCTTTTATGCATATACCGCCCTTGCCTGGCAGGGCGAGGAGCTTGTTTGCGGGGCGGTTCTTACCCATAAGGACCTGCGGTGGGACCCAGCCATGTATAACAGCCTGGAGTTACCCACAAAAATCAAACTCAAGAAGAAAAAACACCCCGGCAACCGGCTTCTCGATCACCTGGAAAGATGCTCATTGGAATACAGGTGTTTCACTGCCCAGAATATATTTTATGAGCGATGGGAGGGCGGGATCCCCACCTCGGCAAGCTGCAATGCCCGCTGTGTGGGGTGTATCTCGGAAAGCCGGGTGGAAAGTGTTCCCTCGCCCCAGGAGAGGATTAAATTTGTGCCTGCCAGTGATGAAATAGCAGATTTGGCGGTAGATCACCTTAAAAATGAGGGTGGAATTATCAGTTTTGGCCAGGGTTGCGAGGGCGAGCCCCTGACCAGGGCGGATTTGATTCTGGAGGCCATAGAAAAAACCCGGGGCCAGACCGGTTCAGGCACACTAAATATCAATACTAACGGCAGTATGCCCGAAAAACTGGACAAAATGTTTAAAGCAGGCCTTGACAGCGCCCGGATAAGCTTGAACAGCGCCATAAAGGAGAGGTATCACCAATATTTTCAACCTCAGAATTACCAATTCGAAGATGTGGTGAAAAGTGTAGATACAGGGTTGGAGCTGGGTAAGTACATTTCCCTTAACTTTTTATACATGCCGGGAATCAACGATCGGGAAGAAGAGATGGAAGCCTTTTTTGAATTTCTGGGCAGACATAAGGTGAATATGATTCAGTTCAGAAATTTAAACATCGACCCCGATTATTATTTTCAGTTTATGCCCACTCCTCAGGGAAAAGCCCTGGGCACTGTGGAATATATTGAGAAACTTAAAAATGAATTTCCTGATATAAAAATCGGAAATTTCTCGGTACCGGTGAGATGATAAAAGTAATAAAACCAGAAAGTTCCCAAGAGAATTACTATAGTTCAAGACACATCTAATAACCGCTGAATTCCCTGGCCGCCTGCCTTATATACTGCATTCTGGTTTGACACGGGGGATGGGTTCTAAGGTAGGCGTTTTTGGTTCCCATAATTTCCTCCAGTTTGGAGCCGAATTCCAGCCAGGTAAGGTATCCTTCTATATTGTATCCTGAATTCAGAAGCCAGGCAACTGCGTGAACGTCGGCATCCTTTTCCAGCTCCTGGGATATTTTTGCATTGGTGTAGGCATCCACCGAGTTCTTAAACTGCTGTTGGCTGCCCTGATAGTTAAACTGCTGGTTCGATTTCTGCATGGCCTGAAGCCTGTGTTTCAGGTGATCCCGCATACAGTGGCTGCCCTCATGTGCCATCCAGGAAGCCAGGATATTGGCAAAAAGGACAGCTGCCTCGTCCAGTTGCTTGGAGGTGAGATCTCCGGGATGGGGCAGGTTGAAGGGGTTTTCCTGGTTATGATAATTGGCCTGGGATTGTCCCATTTTGTGATATTGGCTTACTTCCGCCACCCGGCAAGCCAGGCGGTCTATATACTCGTTATTCATGCCCCCGTAATAGACCTTACCCATAGCCATATATCTTAAAGTATCCAGAAGAAGCGAATCGAAAACGATGAACCGGTGAAATGCCACTGCGTTGAAGCCCAGTGGTGTGAGGCATACGTGAAAATTTATGTCCTTGTCTTCGCCGAAAGTATCCACTATGGAATCGTTAAGGCTGGATGCTATTTCTGCCATAACCTCGTTGTAACGGGCATCGGGTGGATACATGGCAAACTGCTGGCTTACATAATAATCATTCCAGGTCAGCTGATCATCCAGGGTCTGGGCAAACCCTGCACCGATTGAAAATACAAAAAGCAGTACCATAATAACTGCAAGGTGTTTCATATATTTTCTCATGTCGGACTCCTTTTCTGTAATTAAACAAATTAGGCTTTAGCCGCTAATTTTATAGTCGAAAAACTATAAATATTTTATCATATTAAAGATGGAAAAGAAAGAGTGATTATTTTGCTGAAATCTCCCAGTCAAAACCGAAGGAATTGGGCGGAGCAAGCACCTTGTCGGGTTCCTTGCGGTTATAAACCTCGCTGGAAATAGAGATTAACTGGGTATCATCCTCCAGGCTCATAAAACCATGATAGACTCCGGGTGGCACGGTTATTAACATGGGGTTTTGCCTGCCCGTTACCAGGGTTACTTTTTTTCCATAAGAGCTTGAATCGGGGCGGTCGTCGTAATAGTTGAAGATGCCCGAGCCATGAGAAAGAAAACTGTAGTCGGTAAGAACCAGGTGCTTATGAAAGGCCCGGATGACCCCTCTGGTCAGGTTGCCCACAATGTAAATCTGCCCGAATTTGGTAAAATTGGGGTCGGTTCTTCTTAAAACCTCCTGCAGGGTTCCCCGGTCATCGATATGAGTATAAACGGCAGTATAACAGAGGCCGTCAATTTGAGTTTTTTCAGGTTCAGAAATATAATTCATATTCAACACCTTTTTTAGCTTGTTATAAATAGATTAATCCTTTATCAGGGTTTTATAATAGCTGTCAATAAAGCGGTTGTACTCTTTCTTTTTCCGTCTGATTTCAGCCCACCATTTCTTTTTATCCAGATACCATTGTATTGTTTTGCCGATGGCATCTTCAAAGCATTCCTCGGGTTGCCATCCCAGTTTCTTGATTTTTGAACTGTCAACTGCATATCTTCTATCGTGGCCCAACCGGTCTTTTACAAATTCGATCCAATTTTCATCTTTTCCCAGTTTTGAAAGAATAATCCCGGTTATCTCAAGGTTTGTCCTTTCATTACTTCCCCCAATACTATAGATCTCTCCGATATTGCCATTCCAAAAAACAGTATCAATTCCCCTGCAGTTGTCCTCAACATATATCCAGTCCCTGACGTTTTTTTCCATCTCCATATAGAGGGACTTTTTTACCTTCCAGTATATTGGTAGTCAGAAAAGCGTTGGCATCTACAATAGAGCGATCTACATGACTTTCGGCTGCAAAATGTATAACCCCGTCGCAGCCGTCCATAGCTGCTTCAACCTGTTTCTGGTTACGAATATCCCCCTTTATGAACTCAAAGTTTCTGTTGTCCTGAACATCGTTGAGGTTATCCATATTACCGGCATAAGTTAATGCGTCAAAACAGATCACTTTTACATCGGGATGTTTGTCCAAGAAAATTCTGATAAAGTTACTTCCTATGAAACCGGCGCCGCCGGTAATAAATATCTTTTTCATATACTTTTCCTTCTAGATTGTTATTATCGGTGGAATAAAATTCATACTATAATGTCGGATTATAAAGATTCTTCTTTTAATTTGAAGTTCATCCTTGTTTATTTCTAAAAAATCAACTTCTTGCAGGGTTTTTAACGCTGTAAATTTAAATTAGTTCCCACTGAAACCCGGGACAGGAGGAAACCTTGGATCTGTCAATAGTTATGGTAAATTGGAACGGTAAGGACATCACCCGTGATTGCCTTAACTCAATATATAAATATGAATATCCTTTCGAATTTGAATTGTTTCTGGTGGACAATGCCTCCACTGATGGAAGCGTGGAAATTCTTAAAAAAGAATTTCCAAAGGTGAATTTCCTGGTTAACAAGGAGAACCTGGGGTTCACCAGGGCAAACAATGTAGCTTTTTCCCAATGTACGGGAAAATATATTTTTTTACTTAATAATGATACCATTGTTGAAGAGGGAACCCTGGAAAAACTGGTAACTTTTATGGATGAACATCCTGAAGTTGGTGCCTGCGGGCCCAGGGTCCTGAACGCCGATGGAACCCTCCAGCCCCAATGCCGGAGGGGAGACCTGACCATCTCAGCTGCGGTGAGTTATGTGCTGGGTTTGCACAAATTGTTTCCCGGAAGTAAGTTTTTCGGCAAATATCTGATGACCTGGCAGCCCGACAATGTTACTCACGAGATTGAAGCGGCGTCGGGATGCGCCTTCATGATAAGAAGGGAGATATTCGAAGAAGTTGGCTGGCTGGACAGTGATTATTTTCTTTCCGGCGATGATATAGATTTGTCTTTAAGGCTTCGCCGGGCAGGCCACCGGATTTTTTATGTTCATGATGCTCCTCTGGTTCATCTGAAAGGCTTGAGTGTTAACCGCCATAAGAATTCTTTTAATATTTACCATATGTTTCGCTCTCAGTATATATATTATAAGAAGAATTGGGCCCCCGGCAGGTTTTTTCTGGTGAATTGGCTGGCTTATTTTGTAATTGCGGGAGGCTACGCCGGCGCCATGGGGATAAATTTTATAAAGAAAATTCTGGATAAAATCGCTCCTCGAAAAATAGAAGATTAATATAATTTGAAAAATAACTAAATTAAAAAAGTTTGGGACAAGATTTTACCTGTTTGTGAATTTGGGAAATATATTTAACAAATTGTTTACATTTTGTTAAGAATGTTGCAAAATTGTTATGTTATACTTTCAACAGAAAGAGTAGCATGCAAAGTGTGTTCCCCATAAACGAGCCCAGGGCATACTTTTAAGGAGGTTTTTAACAGTATGTTTGATATGAATCATCAATCAAATGCAATCCAGTACACCCAGCAAAGGCTGAATTCCCATTTCAGCAATATGCAGAACCAGTTTACTCCGGGTTACAAGGCTGAACAGCTTCAGTTCAGAGATCTGGTAACTGGCTATGGCGGAAAGGGAGCCATGGTTCAAAGCGGAGGAATTGTTTGCGATCAGGGCCAGATTGTAAAAAATAACAACCCTACCAACCTGGCAATTGAAGGAAACGGTTTCTTTGTTGTAAACGACGGTGTAAAGCAGCATTACACCCGTGACGGCCGTTTTCAGTTTAAAAACGGCGAACTGGTAAACCAGGAAGGTTTGAAAGTAATGGGATATCAGCTGGACAATAATGGAAACATTGCATCTGATATGCAACCCATTAACTTGAATTTCGATCCCCAGACCAAACTGTATGGCGGTAAATACACCGGTTTTCATTTCGATTCCGCTGGTAAGATGTACGGAGAGCGGAACATAGTAGATCCTTTAACAGGTAAAGCTGTGAAGAAATCAGTGCCTCTTTTCCAGGCAGCAGTGGGCTCGTTTGCGAACCCCTCCGGCCTGACCAAGACGGGCAACACGAGTTTTGGCGAGACGGAGAATTCCGGCGAGGCAGTAATCGGCACCCCTGGCCAGGGGTCTCTGGGCAGAGTTCATCCCGGCAGCCTGGAAATGGCTTCTGTGGACTTCGCCCAGCAGGCGGCAGCCGTCGGTATGGCGAAACAGAATTACGAAGCCAACTTCGCCGCATTCAAGTCCATGGATAAACTCCGCCAGCAGGCGATAGGTTTAATTCGATAAAAGACTATAACCGTCTTGTTATTCAGGAGGTTATGAAGAAAAGTGAAATTTGCATTTTAAAAAATACAGGCCGAACCTTATGTTCGGCCTGTTATTTAATTGTTAATTCAAAAGCAGATAAAAAGATAGCTTGGGTTGTTTTCCTCCAGTCAAGGTAAAGGAAAATCTAACATTTTGGTGAAGTATTTATTTTAAATTTTAGAAATGAAATAAGTATGCTCCGATTGGAGGTTTATAATTGGACACCCAGGCACAGGGCCAATATTACGATAACGGCAACGGCGACGATTCAGAATCACGTCCGGGAAGAGGTTCTCAGGAAGGCAAGAAGGGTTTTTTCAAGCCCCGCAGGCCTTTTGAGGGTAAATCCAGTCCCCCTGCCCGAGCCGGCCAGAATCAAAGAAAGGCCCCACATGACGAAACAACAAACGAAGAACTTGACGCCGCCGCCCTTGCAGTAATTCAGGAAGCGGAACAACAGTATTCAAGTCCTGGCGCGTCCCGGAAGGGTAGCCAGCCGGGCAAACCATGGCAATTCAACCCCCAGGGGCAAAAAGGCCAGGGTGGGGCTCGCAGGCCGGCAGGGCAACGTCCCGCCCAGCCCTCCAGAAAACAATATAATTACAATAGACGACAGCAATATGTTCCCGATCCTGAAGAAGAGATGCTGCGTCGCAAGGCCAAATCTTACGACTGGGGAAAAACCGCCAAATTTTCTGCGGACCAGAAAAAATTTCTGGAGCGTGGTTTTAAGCAGTTTGGCGATTATGTAACCACCAAATTAGCGCCCCTGCTTCAGGCGCGACTTACCATCGAATATCAGAATATTAAAC
>CAZSLZ010000035.1:0-24862 GCA_964607865.1 uncultured bacterium | reverse complement strand
TATATCATATACCCATTCTTTATCTGGTGAATACTATATCTGATGTTCTAATGTGGCAGAACCTGCTTATTCAAGTTTAATGAAATGGGAGCTAGGTTGCAGTTTTTCGAGTTATATGGGTATGTGCCAATTGTATTTACCGTCCAACCATACATTAGCGCCGGAAGGTGTGGAGGTGATGTTGGCGGAACCGGTAGCAGTTTGTTTGCCAATTGCTTTTTCCACCACTTTTTTTGCATTATTTTCCAGGTCCACAGGGTTTTTAATTTTAAAATGCAGTTTCCGGGGTAATTTATCCTTTGCTGTGGCAATTCCCAGTAAAAGAAGTTCATTTTCTTTTATTCCCAGTTGTTTGATGCAATAGTCCCTGACTTTGGGATTATTGAAATCATATATTAAAACAGGCAGGGTCTGGGAATTATACCCGTATTTCTGCCGGTAGTAAACCAGGTAGTTTTTCAGGGCCTCTTCATGTTTGGCGATGTCGGGGTTGGTGGAATCGGTAACCACAAGAATCACTTTCTGGTAACCGGAGGCATTCTGGGCCTGAGCTGAGGGAATTGAGTATATAAATAAAGTATTTAATATAATTATTGCATAGGTTGTAATTTTTCTAAACATAAATTCCTCCTGAATTTATAATTTTACCGCAGAAACACAAATCCTTCAACAGGAAAAAATAACCCGTAAAATGTTAGTAGAATTCCCGCTTAAGAGGTTTTTGAAGGAATAAAGTTTTTTTCCAGTAATCTAAAGAATGTAAATTTAAGTAATGAAATAACAGGTCAATAAAGTAATAAAAATGGAGTAAGACGTGGCGCAAGAAGATAAGGATTTGATATCAGAAAAGGTTAAGGATTTTTTAGAAAAGATCAATAAGGAAAAGGGGTTGACCTCAGAAAAGGTTGAGGAATCCCGCAGGGAGTTTGGTCAGAACATTCTGTCGCCCCCTCCCCGCAAGCCTCTGTGGTTGCAGTTTCTAGAGGAATTTGAAGATCCCACCATTATTCTGTTGTCAGTGGCAGCTGTAATTTCTATTTTTGTGGGTTTTTACAGGGGCCATTTCATTGAAGGCATCGGAATTATCATTGCCATTGTTCTGGCTACCGGCGTTTCTTTTTATTCAGAATATAAAAGCAATAAGGAATTTGAGCTTCTCAACAAGATTTCTGAAGACACTGCCAAGGTAAGGCGGAATGGGGAAGTGAAGCAAATTTCCAGCAGGGAAGTAGTTGTTGGCGACCTGGTGATTCTGGACATGGGCGATAAAATACCCGCTGATGGTAAGCTGGTTGAAACCACAGACTTATATGTAAACCAGTCCATGCTTACCGGGGAATCTGAACCGGTGCAGAAAGACGTTGGAAGAGACGAGCCGGACAATCGGGATTCATTTCCCAGAAATATGGTTTTCAAGGGAACCATGGTAACTGATGGAAGTGGAGTTATTATTGTAACTTCCATAGGTGACAGGACTGAAATGGGGCGTATCGCTGGTTCTATCAGTGAAGAGAAGGAAATACAGACTCCTCTTCAGCAGAGGTTGGAAATTTTATCAAGGCAGATTGGTTATGTGGGCGCATCATTTGCAGTTTTTATTTTTTTATCTCTGCTGGCAAAGAATTATCTTCTTGGAAACATCAGCAGCTGGAATATAATAACTTTTGATTATCTGATTAAATATTTTATGATAGCAGTAACAATAATTGTGGTGGCAATTCCCGAGGGGCTGCCTATGATGGTAACCATGAGCCTGGCTCTGAATATGAGAAAACTGGCTGCAAGCAATTGCCTTGTGAAGAAGTTGGAAGCCTCGGAAACCGTGGGGGCTATGACTGTGGTATGTACTGATAAAACCGGCACACTTACCCAGAATAGAATGAAACCTGTCTGGTTTTACCTGTCGGGCAATGTATTTAAAAGAGATGAGCTGGAACAACATAAACAGAAAGAATGGGAGCAGATAAAACTTAACTCGGCGGTTAATTCCACTGCCCATATAGAGAAAAAAGATGATGAGTATATGCCTATCGGCAATGTAACTGAAGCTGCCCTCCTGGGGATGCTGAAAGATCATGGGATCGATTATGAGGAATTGAGAGAAAAGCATAAAGTGGTCAGGCAGATTCCATTTTCATCTGAAAGAAAAAAAATGATCACTATTATAGGTTCCGGCCAGGAAAAGGAGAAACTGTTATGCCTTACCAAGGGAGCGCCCGAAGTGGTTTTGGAGAATTGTTCTTCAATATTAATAAATGGTGAACAGAAGCCTATTGAAGAATATCTGGAAAAAATCAACCAGTCTATAGATGATGCCACCGGCAACGCATATAGAGTTCTGGGTTTTTCTCAAAAATTTTTAACCGGTTGCGATGAAGAAAAAGACTGTTGTGATGATGAAAAGGACAATGTTTTTCTGGGATTGGTGGGAATATCGGATCCTCTCAGGGAAAATGCTGCCGATTCCATACAATCTTGTTATAATGCCGGTATTGATGTTAAAATGCTAACCGGTGACGACATAAAAACCGCCGAAGCAATTGCCAGGGAATGCAGAATTCTGCAGAACGAAGATGATATTTCTCTTACTCACAGGCAGTTCAAGTCTTTATCTGATGATGAATTAAATGAAAAACTGGTTAATCTTAAAGTTCTTGCCAGATCCAAGCCCGAAGATAAACTGAGGCTGGTTAAAGCCCTGGAAAAACACAATGAGGTTGTGGGTGTTACCGGTGATGGAATTAACGACGCCCCGGCGCTCAACTACGCTGATGTGGGTATTTCCATGGGTAAAACCGGAACTGAAGTTGCCAAAGAAGCCAGTGATATTGTTCTGCTGGACGATAATTTTAAATCTATTGTTTCGGGTATTCTCTGGGGAAGAACCATTTATGAAAACATACAGCGGTTAGTGCAGTTTCAGCTTACCGTTAACTTTGTCGCTTTGCTGGTGGCTTTTCTGGGGCCTTTCCTTGGTGTGGATTTACCTCTTACCGTAATTCAACTGTTATGGGTTAACATAATTATGGATACCTTCGCAGCATTGGCTCTTTCTGCAGAGCCGCCCAGAAAAGGGACCATGTCCAAGCCTCCCCGGCCTAGAAATGAACATATAATTTCTCCATCCATGGCAGGTTATATCAGCATAACCGGAGTGTTCATGACGACTGTTCTTCTGATACTTTTAAAAACCAACTTTCTGGGCGGAGCCAACGAAGCTCAATATCTTACCATACTGTTTACAACGTTTGTAATGTTTCAATTCTGGAATGAATTTAACTGCAGATCTCTGGAATATGGTGAGTCGCCCTTCGAAAATATTACCCAGAACCGCATGTTTTTAATAATTGTTTCAATTATATTTGTGGTGCAAATTCTGGTAGTTAATTATGGAGGGGAACTATTCAGAACCGTTCCAATTTCTATAGATGTATGGCTGAAAATAATCATTCTTACGGCAACAGTTTTGCCTGTGGGCCATTTTGCCAAGTGGATTGTACATAAATTTATAAGAAAACCTGCGCAGAAATAAGGAGTGGAATTATGAAAAATAGATTGGGGATTGTATTAATTATGTTATGGATTACAGTTTCTTTTTTTGTGTCCTGTAGCAAGAAAACGGTAACTGATAAAAGTGAAATAGTTCTCGCAGAAGAATTCATAATGTTGTTAAAAAACGGTGATTATGCCAAAGCCACTGAACGCTATGATATGGTCATGAAGGTGGCGTTGCCTTCAAACCAGTTGAAAAAAGCCTGGGAAGACAATTATAAGAAATATGGCGAATTTCAGAATATTGAAAGCCAGAAAACCGAAATCAGTGATAAACATGTCCTGGTAAACAATATTTGCAATTTTGAAAAGGGCAGGTTGAATGTAAGGGTGGTATTTAATCCTAAGAAAGAGGTCTCGGGATTGTGGTTCCTAAAACCTGAAACTGCCGGAGGATATAAACTGCCTTCTTATGCCAGAGCTGAAAGTTATAAGGAAGAAGAAGTCAAATTCGGCCAGAAGGAATGGGAGTTGCCGGGAACCCTGACCCTGCCTGCAGGAGAAGGGCCGTTTCCCTGTGTAATTCTGGTTCACGGTTCGGGCCCCAATAACAGAGATGAATCGATCGGCCCCAATAAGCCTTTCAAGGACCTTGCAACGGGCCTGGCAAGCAAGGGTGTGGCTGTGTTAAGATATGACAAGAGAACATTAATTCATGGTTTGAAAATGAAAGAAATAACCACCAGAACCGAGGTTCTGGATGATGTGAATGAAGCTGTGAAATTTCTGCAGAAGGATAAGAGGATTGATAAGATAATCATATTGGGCCACAGCCTGGGCGGAACGCTGGTTCCACGCATAAGGGAAGAAAACCCGAATATGGACGGTTTCATAATTATGGCAGGGGCAACCCGTCCCCTGGAAGATTTGATAGAGATTCAGACTCGTTACATATTCAGCCTTGATGGAAAAATTGACGAAGAAGAAAAGGCAAAATTAAAAGAAATTGAAGAATTGAGACAGGAAGTAAAGAATTTGTCTTCTGAGCCTGAAAAATCAAAAAAGGATTATCTGGGGGCCCCGGTATCATATTGGATGGATTTGAGAGATTACAAGCCTCATATTGAAGCCGGTAAAATTACAGAACCCTTGTTAATTATACAGGGCGGACGGGATTACCAGGTAACGGAAGAAGACTATAATAATTTCAAAGATGAATTACAGGAAAAAAAGAATGTAACTTTTAAATTTTATCCTTCCTTGAATCATCTTTTTATTGCCGGTGAAGGCGTATCAAAACCCGAGGAATACAGCCTGCCTGGACATGTAGATGAACAGGTGGTTAACGATATCGCCGATTGGGTTCAAGGACTGCAAAACAACAAATAGAGGTTAAATATTAATGACAAAATATCTTTTCATCGTGGGCGGGGTTATTTCCGGCCTGGGAAAAGGAATAACCGCAGCTTCCATCAGCAGGCTGCTGACCTCCCACGGCCTGAGAGTAACCAATATCAAGATTGACGCCTATGTAAATATCGATGCAGGGACAATGAACCCTGTTGAACACGGGGAAGTATTCGTGACTGATGACGGGTGGGATACCGACCAAGATAAGGGCAATGATGAACGGTTTCTGTAAAGGGATCTTTCAGATTAAAATTATGCAACAACCGGCCAAATTTTTAAGTGGGGTATGGAACGGGACGGAACCTTGGGTTACATGGGAAAAGGTGTGGAAGTTGTACCCAAAATTCCCGAGGAAATTATTCGCCGCAAAGAGATGGCTCCCAAAAAGGACGAACCTGATATCACCATTGTTAAAAAAGGCGGGACCATCGGAGAATCCCGGAATATACTGTTCATAGAAGCTGCCCGTATGATGAAATATCGATACCGCAAGGATGTTTTGGTTTTAATGGTCAGTTATGTTCCTATACCGGCAAATCTGGGTGAGATGAAAACCAAACCCACCCAGTATGCCTCGCGGACCCTTAATGAATCGGGAATTCAGGCGGATTTCATCATTGCCCGGGGGGAAAAGCCTCTTGATGAACCCCGCAGAAGAAAGATTGCAACCCTGTGTAATATGGAATCCAGGGAGGACATCATTTCATGTCCCGATGTGGGTAACATTTATGATGTGCCAATGATTTTAAAAAAGCAGAATCTCGATCAATTAATTCTTGAAAAACTGGGAATTCATACCCAGAAAGATGATATTTCAGCATGGAACGAGTTGCTGGAAAAAATACGCAAAGCCAGAAGTTCGGTAAAAATTGCCATTGTTGGTAAATACTTCACCACCGGTGGCTTCATATTGGCGGATGTTTACGTTTCGGTAATCGAAGCTATAAAACATGGTTGTTATGCCATGGGAGTCCGTCCCGAGATGGAATGGATAGACTCCCAGGTCTTTGAAGATGAACCTGAAAAATTGAATATGCTGGATGATTTTGACGGCCTGGTGGTTCCCGGCGGGTTTGGAACCCGGGCGGTGGATGGCATTATTTCTGCTGTTAAATACGCCAGGGAAAATAAAACACCTTATCTGGGGCTCTGCTATGGAATGCAGCTGGCGGCGGTAGAATATGCCAGGAATGTATGCGGCATAACAAACGCCAACAGCCTGGAAATCGATAAGGATACCGACGAACCCGTAATAAACCTGATGTCAGACCAGGTCAAAAAACTGCTGGGTAAAAAGTATGGGGGCACCATGAGGCTGGGGGCTTATCCCTGTGAATTGAAACCGGGTACTATTGCAGGGGAAATATATAAACGGAATATGATATCGGAACGCCATCGCCATAGATATGAATTTAACAATAAATACAAAGAAATTATGGAAGAAAAAGGCCTGGTATTTTCAGGATGGAACCCGGATCTGGGCCTGGTGGAAATCATCGAGTTGAAAAAACAAGACCACCCCTTCTTCATGGGCGTGCAATTTCATCCCGAGTTTAAATCCCGCCCTCTTTCACCGCATCCGGTTTTTGTGAACTATATAAAAGCCTGCAAAGAGAAAAAAATGAAATGGTAAAAAAACTGCCCTGGCAGGGCAGTTTTTTGCATCCATTTAAATTGATTTTAAACTTACACTAGTAAGATCTGGCGAATACTGCTCCCGACTTTGATTCTTTATTACAAAGAATACAATTTCTGGCAGATACTTCAGGTTTATCTATCAAAACCCTTATAGTGGCAGCGGTTTCTTCCTTTATTTGAGCTTCACATTCGCTGTTACCGCACCAGCCGGTTTTTACAAAACCGCCGGTTGTTTCGAAGAATTTTTTGAATTCATCATAATTATCAATTTCAACTGTGTTGGCTTTGCGGAATTCCAATGCCTTATTGAATAAATCCTGTTGCATTTTTTCCAGGGTAACTGAAAGTTTTTCTTTAAGTTCGCTTTCGGCAATAAACTGTTTTTCACGGTTGTCCCGCCTGACCAACACTACCTGATTATTTTCAAGATCCTTGGGGCCGATTTCAATTCTTACTGGAACACCCTTGCGTTCCCATTCATAGAACTTCCACGCGGGCTTGAGGTTATCCCTGGTATCAATTTTCACGTTGAAATCCCTCAGTAAAACTGCCAATTCCCTCGCCTTGGCAACAACTCTATCCATCTGGTCGTCGTTCCGCCATATGGGCACAATTACCGCCTTGCAGGGGGCAATCCGGGGAGGAATGATTATTCCGTTGTCGTCGCTGTGAACCATTATCATTCCGCCTATTAAACGGGTGCTCACACCCCAGCTGGTTTGCCAGGCATACTGAAGTTCACCTTCCCGATCCTGGAACCTGATGTTGAATGCCTTGGCGAAATTCTGTCCCAGATCATGAGAAGTACCGCATTGCAGTGCTTTTTTATCCTGCATCATAGCTTCTATAGTATATGTTTCCAGAGCGCCGGCGAACTTCTCGCTGTCCGATTTTATTCCCGCCAGCACCGGAATTGCCAGGTAATCTTCTACAAACATTTTGTAGATATTTAACATTTTTTGAACTTCTTCTTTTGATTCCTCGTGGGTTTCGTGGGCGGTATGCCCTTCCTGCCATAAAAACTCGGTAGTCCTCAGAAACAGGCGGGTACGCATTTCCCAGCGAACCACGTTTGCCCACTGGTTAATTAATATGGGCAGATCTCTCCAGGAGTTTACCCATTTGGAATAACTGTCGTTGATAATGGTTTCCGAGGTGGGGCGGACCACTATTTTTTCATCCAGTTCCTTGCCTCCGGCATGGGTTACAACTGCCAGCTCCGGCGAGAAACCTTCCACATGCTCAGCTTCTCTGTGAATAAATTCTTCGGGAATAAAAATCGGGAAATAAGCGTTCTCGTGGCCGGTATCTTTGAACATTTTATCCAGAGTTTTCTGGATATTCTCCCAGATGGCATAACCGGTGGGGCGGATAACCATACAGCCCTTCACCGGCGAATAATCCGCCATTTCAGCTGCGGCGATTATATCAGTGTACCAGCGGGAAAAATCCTCATCCCGCCGGGCAATTTTTACTTTGGCTTCCTTCGTGTTGGTCTTACTCATATTTATCTCCTGAACATTAAATTTCTTGATATTATAACTTCTTCGAATTTTAAAGTCAAACCCCTGTATTTTTATATTTTGGTGAAAATCAAATAATTATTGGAATTTGTTGTTTTTTTAACATTCTGTTAACACCAAAATTTTTAAAATAATATATAATGTTCTTAGAAAGTTTCTTAAGGAGATTTATGGCAGGAGAAATCAGGCGAATAAACTCTTCTTCTCCGGGGGTAAGCCGGGGAAAAAGAAGTGAAACTAAAAAAGCCGCTGGCAGGGATAAAGTTCCTGAAGATACCGTTTCCACCGGTGGTTTTTCCAGTTCCCTGGAAAAAATACCCGGTTGGCAGCAGAAATATTTCTCATCGGGAAACAAGGTAACGGCCCTGGCAGATGGCCAGGTTACTCCCGATAACAAAAAAGACGATATATTTGAGCAGATAGAAAAATCTATAAAGGGCGCTAAAAGATCGATTCAGGTAGAGATGTTTTCTTTAGATAAAAAGAATTTGGTGGATTTGCTTATAAAAGAACAGAAAAAAGGGGTTAAAGTTCAGGTCATAATGGATCCTGCTAACGATGGCTGGGAGAAGGACAAACAGAAAGCAATAGACCGGCTGAAAAAAAACGGTGTTGAGGTTAATATCTATCCTGTAAAGGAAGCAGGGGACCCTCAGGCAAAATACGGACAGATTAACCATGTAAAAATGATGATCATTGACGGTGATGAGGCAATAATCGGCGGCATGAACTGGGGTGGGCATTCTCCTTTAAACCATGATTTTGATGTAAAAGTGGAAGGCCCTGCCGTTGACCAGATGGAATGGCTGTTCAGGAAAGACTGGATAAAATCAGGTGGCGATAAGAGCAATTTGCCATATATTGAAAAAACCAGGCCCCATCCTGAAGCGAATAGCATGGTAAATTTAATTACCACTGGCATAGAAGCAAAGGATCAGACCATCGGCAAAGTTGTACGCCGCGCTATTGATAATGCCAGAAAATCAGTTCATACTGAGTTGTTTACCCTGACTGATAAACAGACAGTTCAGTCATTGATTGACGCTCATAAACGGGGGGTTGATGTTAAGGTAATTTTAAACCCTATGCAGATTAACGGAAAAGCTATTAACGAGAGGGCGGCAAATCAGCTGAAAGAAGCTGGTGTTCCGGTAAGATGGTATGTCTGTAACCGAAGCACCCGGGAGAAACTCCACGCAAAAATTGGAATTTTTGATGATGACCAGGTAATTGTCAGCAGCGCCAATTGGACTTATGCTGGTTTTAATATTAACCGGGAGGCCGGAGTGGAAGTTCTCTCAAAAGATGTAAACAGCAAATTTAATGATATATTTAAAGATGATTGGGAGAATAAAACCGCTGCAGAACCGGCCTATCTTGAAGACGATAAGAATCCCGGCGGATAATGGAATATTAGTTTGCAAAATAAAAAAGGAGCCAGGCTCCTTTTTTTATCTGCCGTAAACAACCATCAGTTCTGCTTTACCTAAAATATGGTCAGCCATTTCGCTTTCTATTTCCTTCACACTGGCGCCGGGGCTGAGTTGAATTGTCTTGTCCAGGGCGAAGAGTTTGAAGAAATATCGGTGTTCAGGGCCCGGTGGGGGAGAGGGGCCTATGTAGTTTGTTCTTTCCCAGCTGTTCTTTGCGTGCATGGAACCGTCGGAGAGTTGATCCTTTAGCGGGATGTTTTCTTCAATATGGGTTCTGGCCGGGGGGATATTATACAGAACCCAGTGCACCCACCGGCCGCCGGGGGCATCGGGGTCGTCACATATCAATACCAGGCTTTCAGTATCTTCAGGAATATTTTCCCATTCCAGGGGAGGCGAAACGTTTTCTCCGTCTCCGGTAAATCTACGGGGAATTTTATCACCTTCATCAAAAGATGGGCTTGACAGGCTTAATTGGTTCATAATCATTTCTCCGGTGTAAGGAATTTATCAATCACATTTCATGAATAATTCTGAATTTTCAATAATAACCCTCCAAGCAATTGTTAATTATAATATTTTAATGATTCCTTTTCAACATTGTATTATAAAGGATAATCACGGGGTAATGTCAAAAAATATAGAAGATTTAACTAACAGATAATTGTAACGAGGCAATTTTTAATGCAATTAATTGGTCAGATTCTTGGTGACAGATACCGATTGGAAAAGAAAATAGGAGAAGGCGGAATGGGCCAGGTTTTCCGCGCCCGGGACATTATGACCGGTGAAATAGTTGCGGTTAAAATTCTAAAAGAAGCTCTGTCCCTTAAAAATACTTATTTAAGACGATTTAAAAGAGAAATCAGGTCTGGCAGCCTGGTGAACCATCCCGGTATTGTTAAACTGTTGGATGAAGGCAGTATCGAAGGCAGGCCCTACCTGGTAATGGAATATGTGGAAGGCCAGAACCTGCGCCAGTGGGCAAAGAATAAAAGACGATCAATTAATCTTATTCTTGAAAAATTTGAGGGCATCTGCAAGGCCATTCACAATGCCCACGAGAAAAAACTCATTCACCGCGATCTGAAACCTGAAAACGTGCTCATAACTTACATGGGTGAAGTTAAAATAATGGATTTCGGCCTCGCCCGTAAAATTAATGAAACCAGCATGATTACTTCACCGGGTACTTTCATTGGCACTGTTGTTTATACTTCTCCTGAACAGGCATCAGGCAAAAAAATAGACCCACGTTGCGATATTTATTCCATAGGTATTATGCTTTTTGAGATGCTTACCGGTAAATTGCCTTTCAAGGGGGACGACCCCATTGCAGTTTTGTTCCAGCATATTCATAACGACCCTCCCAGTGTCAGAGAGTTGAATAAAGATGTTTTTCCCGAGTTGGAGGAATTTATTGCCAGAATTTTATCTAAAGACCCGGAAAAACGGCCCCAGACCGCTTATGAAACTTCAAGGGAAATAAAGAAATTATTGAATATAATGCGAGGAGTATCCATCGAAGAAAGCGAGGAAATTCTACTGCAGCATGCCTCTGCAACCCCTGCCGGGGAAGATACCGAACTCCTGCCCCGAAAAAATTACGAATCAACAGCTTCAACCGAACTGAAAATTGAAAAACTTCAGGGAAATATGGAAGTGACTTTTCTTTTAATTGAGCTTTTAGATTTTATTAATTTTACCGAATCCCTCGATTATCCCACTGTTCAGAAATTCCTGGATGAATATAATCACAGGCTTGAAGATGAAATTTTGCGTTATAAGGTAAAGGTAATTCAGGCCGGAGGCCATAAATCGTTTTATTTAATCATAAATATGGATGAATCAAATCCTGCTGAAGCTGCAGCAAGAATATCCCTGAATATTAAAAAATCTCTGCAGAAACTCAGAGAAAGCAGTTTCTTTAATAATTTTCGAAGGGTGCCTTTAAAAATAGGCATCGAAACCAGTGTAATTTCTGCTGAGCTGGTTTCTGAAGAAAACCTTTCCAAAATAGAAAGCAGGACAAAGGTTTATCATACTGCCACATTAATTCAGAATCTTTCCAAGGCAATTCAGGGTGATACCATATTGGCCGATGGCGATACATACGAAAAAATTAAAACTGATTTTCAAGGTGAACTTTACAAAAAGATTTATGTCAGAGGGAGAATTGAACCGGTTTTTGTATATCGGATTCAAGCTGAATGAGATTTTTTATGGAAAACGGAGTAAATCAGGAACAAAATGGACATAAGAATGTAGATATCGATGAAAAAGCCCAGAAAAACTGGATTGATCATTTAGCTCTTTTTATTTCTGTTATTTTAAGCCCGTTTTTAATTATCCCGGCTTTCACCGTTATTATCACCGATAATTATTCCACCAATAAACATGAATTCATTGCCTGGACATTCATCATTATCTTCTTTTCAACTATTGTGCCATTACTGAATGTATATATTGCTGTAAAAATGGGCAAAATTACCGATATCCATGTTGCAGTCAGGGAGGAACGCAAGGAGCCTTTCGTTGTGGCAATGATCAGCCTTCTTATTGCCACCCTCATACTTCAAAACATAGGCGCTCCCAAAGAAGTTGCAGCTCTTGGCTGGGTTATGCTGGTTAACGGAATTCTCTTCTTTATAATTACACTTTACTGGAAAATCAGCATGCACCTTTCAATTTTTGCAGGGTTGTTAGTTTCCCTGATGGCGCTTGTCAGCTTCAAGTATATCTGGGGTTTCCTGTTGCTCCCCGTGCTGATCTGGGCCAGAATAAGAAGAAGAAGGCATAATATATACCAGGGCATTGTTGCCACATTGCTATCAGCTATCTGCACCGGGGTTTTATTGAAGTTTTTTGGTGTAAACTTAGGTTTTTAATTTCCCACCCTTTTAACGTAAATGTCTGATATGATGGAGCTGTCCAGGGCAATCTCGGTATGATCTACCTGAATAACCATAACCGGCAGTTTTTGTATTAATTGAACGATAGAATCAGGAACAATACCCAGGGATGAAATCCTCTGTAGGCAGTGTTTATCCTTATTGGCGATAAAGGTGATTCTTCCCTTCTCACCGGGCATCAAACCGGAAAGGGGAACAATTAAAGGCCTTAAAACCGTACCGGAATTCTTGCAACATTCACCCGGTGGAATGGGCCTGCCATGGGGGCAGGTGGTGGGATGGCCAAGAAAAGCGCAAATTGAGTCGGTTACTTCTTCGCTTAGTATATGCTCGAATTCACAAGACTGGGCTTCCATTTTTTCTTTGTTTATATCAAACAGGTCATTCAACATCCGTTCAGCCAGCCTGTGCCTTCGGACAATATCTCTGGCACTGGCTTTGCCTTCTTCTGTAAAATCTATTATATCATCCTTTAGAACCACAAGTTTTTCTTGAATTAAATTTTCCAGTTCTTTTAAAAGTTCTTCGTTATTGCCATCTTTTTCCAGGCAGGATTTTCTGTTTTTATCCAGTTCCTGTAAATTCCAGATCTTTTCCAGTAATTCTTCCACAACTTTTTCATCTGAATGGCGGTGACGACACTTGCTGATGTTGTCCAACCGGTGTCGGTCCTGTTCACATTTCTTTTCCATCTTTCATCTCTTTCCCTTTTATAATTGAATGTTGAACATTGAAAAGATCAGGTTCAACAATCCCCCAACCATAAAAGAATATACCAGAATAAAACCGGCTATTCCCATGGCGTTTTTCATGCCTTTTTCCTTGATTATTACCATAAATTGAGCCAGGCACGGTAAAAACAGGGTTATAGTTACCATGGCAATAAGAAGCTGATTGTTGTTTAGAAGCCCTTCTTTTGCCATATCCAGAAGGCCTGCTGCGCCGTAATCTCTTCTTAAAAAACCCATCAGAAAAGACTGGGTTGTTTTTACAGGCAACCCCAGCACACCAGATATTAAGGGCCTGGCCATTCTCTCAAGAAAATCCAGAACTTTCAGCTTATTTATAATAAAAAGCCCAAAAGTTGCCAACATAAAAAGCGGCACAGCTTCCTTCAAATACCATTCAATTCTTGCCATTGTTTTTAAAACAATATTTTTCATGCTGGGAATCCTCATTGGAGGTATTTCCATAATAAAATTGGAGGTTTCCCCGCTCAATACCTTATTTGCAGCGTAGCCCACCAGAACAAGAGATAAACCGATAACCAGTAACCATACTGAAACAGCAGTGAGTCCGATAGAAGAAAGCATCCCCATTACCACGCCCAGTTGGGCAGAGCAGGGTATGCCCAGGGAAATGAGCAGAATGGCCATTAATCTTTCTTTTTTTGTGTCCAGTATCCTGGCAGAAATTGCCGCCATGGTTCCGCATCCCAATCCTAAAATTATGGGTAATATTGCTTTTCCGTTCAGGCCCATAATCTTACAGATTTTATCGCTCATTATGGCAAGCCTGGGTAAATAGCCCGAGTCTTCCAGAAAACTGAAAAACAGAAAGAAGGATGCCACAATGGGGAGTACTATTGCTACAGCATAGGTGATACCCATGGTCAGAATTCCGTATTCTCCCACCAGCATTTCCTGAATGAACGGGTAGGGAATATAACTGACCAGGGCTTTCATCCAAACATTTACGTATTCTCCAAAAACTACGTCCTGAAGGAAGTCCACTCCCATGCCTGCCGCCAGATAACCCACAAAAAACCACAGCAAATACAAAACCGCCACAAGAATGGGTAACCCCCAGACATGATGCATACTGAGGTTTCCCAGTTTATAGGCAAAACCCGATCTTCCGGTTTCTTCGAAGGTGGCAAGTTCGTCAATCAGGGCGCGGGCTTTACTCATTCGCTGTCTGTTAATGATATAACCCGGAGGTTCATTATAGTTTTGCTTGAATTCCCTTACCAGATTGTCAATATCTTCGATATTCCGGGGGGTAAGGTGAGGTTTTAACCACTGCAGCATTGAGTTGTCCTCTCCCAGTAACATCAGGGCAATAGATCTTCTGGAAATGTCCATCTCGGGTAATATACTGGAAATTTCCCCAATTTTGGTTTCGATGTCGGGAGAATAAGTAAGGAAATAATCAGATTTTCCAGGAGAAAGGACATGCTTCTTAATTTTATCTATGCCAGTTCGGGAAACCGCAATAGTGGGTATGATGTTAACTCCAAGTATTTCCGACATTCGTTTATAATCAATATTTATTCTTCTTTCACTGGCTTCATCCGACATATTCATGGCTATGGTGAAGGGAATCTCCATTTCTGCCAGTTGAAGGGAAAGCAGCAGGGTCCGCGCCAGGTTCTTGGAATCAGCTACCTGTAAGACCACCTTGTTGGAAGTTTCCAGAAGAATGTCCCTGGTAACCATCTCGTCTTCAGACATGGGAAGCAGGTTTGCCACTCCCGGCGTGTCAATAACATTGATGCACTCGCCGGAAATTTTAGCTTCACCAGTGGTAACTTCCACTGTTGTACCGGGGTAGTTGGATACCACTACGTATTTTCCGGTAAGAATACCAAAAATTACGCTTTTGCCCACGTTGGGATTACCCACCAGTATAAGGTTGGTTTTGTCTTTATCTTCAAAAACACTGCACCCATTGAGAGTATTTATGCTATCGGTATTTGCTAAAGTCATATTATATCACACAATTATTGTAAATTTTTTTCTGCGAGTATTCCATTTTGAAAATGATTTTCATCTTCTGTTTAATTTACTTTTTTCCTGCAATATCCTCTAAATAAAAAAAAAAGAGGAGAAATTCCCCTCTTTTTTTTACAGAATATTCTAATCGTGGTAAATATACTCTACCTGTTCACCCATGTATAGATAAACCGTATCTTTTGTCTGGGTGTCGCCGTTATGCCAGCCCACTTCAACTGTATAATATTTATTTTTAGGAGCGTTGTAACAGTCAAGTTCGAAGTTTGACTGCCCCTCGTTTCCTTCTTTATCCCAGTATTGATACCAGCGGCGGTTGTAGTTGTTGTCCTCCCATACCCGGATATATTCCACGGTTACAAGTTCGTCGTTTTCATAGAAACTGTTGGCAATAACCTTCAGGGTTGCGGTTTCTTCACCGGGTTCAGGCTCAACTTCGTCGCTGTCAGGCATTTCCACATTTATAACCGTGGTTTTGTCTGCTTCCACGGTAACCAAACCTGCAGATTTGGACCCGTTATGGGTGATAAGAACCATTAACTGGCCTGCGGAAATGTTTTCCAGTTTGAATTCGCCGTTGGCGTCAGTGGATGTACTTACACCCTGATCTATAATACTTACCAGGGCATTTTCAGCGGGTATGCTGGAACCGCCTTCGCCCGCAAGGGAAACTGTGCCTTCCAGGGTTCCATAACCGGTGGGCGCGTCAGTGGGGGCCGGAGGTGAGTTGGTGGGGATTTCTGGTATGTCCGGCGGGGTAAAGCCTCCGCCTCCTCCAAAACAACCAACCACAGTAAAAGTGAGTATCATCGATAAAATAAATAAGCAGGCCCTGAAATTTTTTCTCATCAAATCCTCCAGATATATTAATTAACACTTATTATATAACATAATAAAGAATAATTCAATAAATAAATTGTTAATTAAATTTAAAAAATTGTTAAAAATGGAATTAAGCTGTTAATATAGTATATAAATAACTGATAATAATTGAAATTAGTTGAGATATGAAGAAGATTAAAGAGTTTCTTAAAAAATATCTGGATGAGCTTATATTAATTGGTATTGCCTATTTTCTGTTTCGTGTTACTGTTAACATTCAGTCGGGCTGGCTTCTGTTTATAATTGCCTTTATTTTTGGAATACTGATTCTGAGTTTCTTCACTTCAATATGGAACCTGAAGAACCTTACAATCAGAAGAACATTTAAAGAGTTAAACAATGAAGAAGACGACGTTAAGGTTTCTTTTACCCTGGAAAATGAAAGCAGGTTTGCGAAATATTTCATTGTAATTGAAGACCCTTTTCCTTCGCTTTATCCCCAGGATAAAAATCCCCGGTTGTTCTTTCCGTATATCCCCGGAAGGGATAAATCAACTAAATCTTATAAACGCCGGGCTTACAAACGGGGAATCTATTTCTTTGATAAAATAAAAATATACACACTGGGTATTCTGGGCTTTTTCCACTTTACAAAAAAAATGCCGGTGGAAAAAGACAAAATTACGGTTTTACCCCAATCTTTTAATGTAAGCAGGGTAGAGCTCATTAAAAATGACCGGAAATTTTCTTATACCGACAGGCCTGTTAAAAGTTTCGGAAGAAGCTATGATTTTGCAGGTATACGGGAATACCAGCCCGGTGAAGAAACCAGGTTTATACACTGGAGGTTGACTGCAAAATTCTCTCACCTGATGTTGAAGGAGTTTAACAGCCCCTCATCAAGAAGGGCAGCTATGGTTCTGGATTGCGAGTCCGGTTCTGAAATCGGGACAGGAAAGAAAACCACTACCGAGTATATGGTTAAATTCGCAGCTACTGTTATTGATTCAATGTCTGGTAACAACAACAGAATTGATCTTTTCTATGCAGATCCAAATGAAGTAATTATAAAACCTGGTAACAACCAGCTGAATTCGAAGGTTCAGCTGGCAGAAGTTAAGGCTGGTTCTTCGGTGAAGATGGAACAACTGCTGGAGCAATCGGTACAGAATTTGCTTATGAATAAGCAGGTATATATATTCAAGGTTTTTCCTTTTGAAAACCTGGGCCCGTTGGAATTTCTTGCAAAAAGGGGAATAAAGATGAATCTTGTGTTTTTAAAACCGGGTTCCTTTGCCGATGAACAGGAATTCGAAGGCTTAAATGATATTTATAGTTCCCAGGTTGAAAAATTAAGGAAGATGGGAGTTGATGCGAGGATGTTTAAAATGGATGAAAATCCTGTTTCTGCAATTCTCAGCCACCGGAGGAATACTGTTGTTAGATGAGTTCATAAAAAGATTGAAAATGAAAAAACGGAAGCCGGAAAATTCCATTCCTTTCCGTTTATTTACAATGATTTCGGTTCTTGTCAGTGTTCTTGCCATTATGCATCAACAGGAATGGCCTTTGATTACCATTCCCGCTGTCTTGATTACCGCTGCCGGGTATTATGTCTCTTATGTGCGCCGGGATAAAAAGAATACATTAATAAAGGTGGGTATTGCGTTACTCATGATGCTGGCTCTGCTGGATTTCTTCAGAAATCTCAGGGCAAACCCCTTTGACCCCCGTGCCCCTCTGGCAACTTTGTTAATCTGGCTGCAGGCATTTCATAGTTTCGATCTGCCTTCAAGGCATGATTTGAATTATTCCCTGCTGGTAGCTCTCATTCTTATGGCGGTTGCTTCTGTCATGGCTATAGATTCCACAATTATTGCCTATTACATAGCTTTTATATTTGCCTGTTCCGCGGCTCTGGTCTATCAGGGGCTTTCCAGGTTCAACGAAATTGCTGAAAAGAACGAAGAGCTTGAAATTAATTTTGTATTGAAAAAAATGGTCACTGTTACTCTGCTGGTTATAATTGCCAGCATGACAGTTTACCTTTTTATACCCCGTTATCATAATTTCGATTCTCCCATATTGCCACGGTCCTGGGTTGTTAACCTGCCAAAGATTTCAACAGGAGGCTTGTTCAACCCGAATAATGATATGTCTGCCGAAGAAATGAGGAATACCAGGGGCAGAGACCTGGGATGGAATCCCAATAATTATTTCGGATTCTCTCCCTATGTTCACTTGAATTACCGGGGTAAACTTTCAGATACCGAAATAATGAAGGTTCAGAGCAGCAGCTGGAGTTATTATCGGGGACTGGTTTTCGATAACTACGACGGAACCGGCTGGTCAATCACCGGCGAAGAAAATGGAGAGTTTGAGGAGATTTCCAAAACTTTGCCTCCCCTTAAAATTGAACCCGATGATAAAATTCTTGAAAAATGGGACGAAACAGAAGAGATTGTTCAAATTTATCATGTAAAAAGAGAAATGCCCAATATAATTTTTGGTTCCTATCAAACCATTTCTCTGTTTTTTCCCAGCAATACCATTTATTTGGATAAAAATGGCGGGATAAGATCTCCATACCCCCTTGAAAAAGGCATGATCTATTCTACAATTTCTCATAAAATACCCATTAATTCTGAAACCATGAGGGCTATTGAAAAGGAACACCAGAGATTGTCAGAATTGAAACAAAACGGCATAGTAGAGATGGTTGACGAAAAAGATATGAAATACCTTCAGCTTCCTGAAAATGTGCCCGGAAGGGTTGACAGCCTGACCCGGACAATTATCCGGGAAACTGTGGGGGAAGACGCATCAGATTACCGAAAAGCTCTGGCTGTAAGCCAGTATTTGAAAGATACCTATCCATACGACCTTGAAATACCTTATTTTCCTGATGATTGCGATACTGTGGATTATTTTCTTTTTGAACAGAGAAGAGGTTATTGCGAGCATTTTGCTACATCCCTGGCAATTATGTTGAGAACCCAGGGTATTCCCGCACGTATGGTATTCGGGTACCTCCCCGGACATTATGATGTTTTTTCCCGGCTCTACTCAGTAAAACAATCCGATGCCCATTCCTGGGTTGAAGCTTATGTGCCAGGATACGGGTGGATGTCTTTTGACCCAACTCCGGGATACAGTGGCGAAACCTTTTCTTCCACTACAAACCGTGAATCCATGCTGATTCTTAAAATGTTTACCTGGCTTAAAAGCAAATTCCCCAATTTGAAAATTTCCTATGAAATTATTGCCATCTTTACAATTCTGATTCTTTTATGGGGTATAATCAGTATAGTTATATCAGCTTTCGGCAATCCCCGTAAAAAAACAAAAAAAGCTGAAATCGGCTTTATTTACCGTATATTCAATAAACTGAAGTCTTTATCAGGAAAAATCAGGAGTACCCTTGTTGAAAAGAACAATGAAAAATCTGCATTATCGGTGGAGATTTATCAGGATATGTTAAGGGAGTTTAACAGGAAGGGAATAAAGAAAGAAAGATACAATACCCCGAGAGAATTTCTAAAGAAAATTCCCAGGCCATTACGTGATTTATCAGCTTCAGTTATTTCATTTTTTGAGATTACCCGTTACGGTAACAAGGAAGTTGATGATTCCCATAGCTTAAAACAGCACTGGGAAGATTTGAAGATTCAAATTAGAAAGTTTAAATTTGACTGACATGATCTTATTCAAGAATAAAGTGAATATTGGTTTGTTCTTTATAACTGTGTTTCTGGCGGCAGGTTTTATTTATATGAACAAACAGGCTCAATACCGGGAATTTCGACAGACACGGTTTTTTATGGATACTTACGTGGAGATTATTGTCTGTTCGGCTCCCGATAAGGAAAAGGTAGCTCTCGAAGCAATCAATGAAGCTTTCAAAATATTCGAGGAATTGGAAAACAGGTATGATTTCTACGATTCAGAAAGCGCCCTGTCTTCCCTGAACCGACAGTTAAGAACTGATATTGAAGATGCTGTTATGTTGCAGTTGCTCGAAGATTCCCTTTCAATGGCCCGGGCAAGTGATGGAGCTTTTGACCCCGCCCTGGGGGCTTATAAGAAAATATATCCTGTAGGCGAAGAAAGCCCTGTCCCTCCTTCTGAAGAAATGATTGAAAAAACAAAAAGAAATGCTGGGTTTGAAAAAGTAAAACTGGAAGGAAAAAAATTGAATAAACCCCAGGGGTTGCTCATTGACCTGGGAGGGGTTTTAAAAGGGTATGCTGTTGACCAGGCTTATGAAAAAATGAAGCAAAAGGGAATTGAAAATTTCATTATTAATGGCGGCGGAAACATAAGGACAGCTGGAAAAAATATGGATAACCGGTTCTGGCAGATTGGCGTGGAAAACCCCAGGGCAAACAGCGATGTAGTTGGAATTCTGGCTCTGGATAATGAAGCTGTGGCGACTTCCGGTGATTATCAGCGTTACTTTTTTTACAAAGGTAAAAGGTATCATCATATAATAGATAAAAAAACCGGCAGGCCGGCAGACAGGGCGATTGCCGCCACGGTAGTTGCCCCCGACGCTTTAACTGCTGATATGGCATCCACGGCGGCTTTCGTAAAAGGCCCCGAAGAGGGAATGGAGTTTTTAAAAAAAATGGGGTTAAAAGGTATTATCGTTACCGAAAGAAGTATAAGGGTGACCCCGGGAATGGAAGCGGCATTAGAACTATTGAAAGATAAACCCTAGTCATCCGGACTATTTATATGTATCAGAAAAGCAGTTTTTTATTAAAAAAACTATATATCACAAGAACTATTCATTGGTAGCATAAAGAATTATATGTGAGCTTTTTTCAGAGGGAACTAAAAAAAAGCCCGCATTTGCGGGCTACCTGGAAGAATAATGATACTTTGAAGAGAAGGTTGCAATTAAGTGATTGAGCTTAATTGCAAGGAGTTACTCTTGTAACCTTATCCTTAAGGTTTGGATTTACTTAACTATTTTACTAAATTCAACTGATTTTACTATAGTTCAAAAGAACTATTTTAGGATCAAAGAAGAACTAGGGCTAATTATCCCTGCTTTGCCGGGGAGTAGTTCTAATGGTTATTTTAAATGGCCCGGCAGTTCATCAGGGCGTAGTCCGTATTTTTTTCCAGCCTGTCTGAGTTTGTCACTGGGAAAAAGATTGGACAGGATTTCCCAGAGTTGGGGATGGAATCCATCAAGAGGATTTATATAATACTTTGTATAGAAGTTTTTATACTTTTTCAGCTTGGTTTCAGAACGGGCAATTGCTTCTTCTATATTCTGTTTCATGCACATTAACCGTTTCTTCTGGTGAGAATTCAGAGTTTCAATTTTTGCACGGTTGCGAATAAGTTCCTGAAACTCCATAGAAGCTTCCAGTAGATTTCCATCTTCTAAAATGTTCAGTATTCTTTCTATTTTATGTTTTATCTTATTGTGCTGTTGTTCTGGCTGGCTCCTGCCTTTTAAATAGGCCTTTTTTATAATTTCCAATATGAATAAACCGGGGTTTTCATTTTGAGTTTTCTTGATATAATCCAGAAACAATTCCGGCGGTTCAGCCTGTAGCTTCTGTTCAACCTGGTTCAGTAAATCCAGGGTTGTATCTGAAAGGTTAGCGGTTTTTTCTTTTTTTGAAATAAGGAAAGTCTTTGGGGCGGCGGAAACGGTGGAAATCAACCCTAATTCTTCAAGATTAACCTCTTTATAAATTTTGTTTGGTTTTGTCTTTGAAGAATTTGAAATTAAATTATTCAGAAGAGAGCTGGTATCTCTTTTTTTGCCTTTTGCAGCTAGGAGTTCTATCTTCCTTTTTATGCCTTTAGGCTTATATGCCAGGTGGCGGAGTCTTCCCCGTGACTTTTCAAAGTGTTCGATTATTTCCGTTATGTTGATAGGTTCATTAGTTTCAACAAGGTTTCTCAACGTTTTGAGAACACCGTAAAAGTCTTCAATTGATATGCTGAAAGTCTGCTCCAGTTTCAAAGAGAAATGGCTCAGAAGCCTTTCTGCCTGGTTTAAAAACTGGCCTGCTTCTTCGCGGTTATTTTTTAAAGCTGATAGAACTGCTGAATTTACATATGCCGGTAGAAGTTTGGGGTTAATTCTCAGCACCTTCTGATATTGGTTGAAAGCCAGGTCAAACTGGCCATTCAATGCGGCAATATCGCCCTTTAAATAATGGGCATAAATATGGGTTTTATTATTTTTTAATATCTGTTCGGTTAACTCCATAGCCTGGTCATTGTTATTGTTTAATAACAAAGCTTTAATAAACAGTAACTGGTTTTCAAGAGAGTCGCATTTTCTTGTTATTTCCTGCTCCTGTAATTTTTTAAAATCTTCTCTGGTTCGTTTATAGTAATAAACATTATTTGAGTCTATCAATTCAAGCCCCATTATCTCGGGAGGGTGTTCGTACTTCTGCAGAGGGACCAGGAGCAGCCCCCCTGGTTTTAGATAGGGAATGATTCTCTCAACAATTGCTGAAACAATATTTTTTGAATAGAGATGGGGGAGGGTATTGGCGAGAATGAGATAGTAACGTTCAAAATTCTTCAGGTTCAGAAAGGACCTGAAAACATCGAACTCAACAAAACGAGTCAGGTTTCTGATATTTTCATCAATTTTAAACATCTCGTCATGTTTTTTTATATATTTCTGTTTGATATCTTCAGGAATATTCTTGATTTTTTCTCGGGTAAGGTTGGCAGACAGGGCTTCTTCAAGATATTTCTTGTCGGATTCCAGAGATATTATCTTTATAACGAACTGTCCCGGTAGAATATTTTTCAGTTTCATTGCCATGGTGTAAACAAATTCCCCGGAACAGGGTTCCACAGAAAGGACATAAAAGGGCACCGCTGAGGGCAGATCCATGGAATACTCATCAGTGAGGAGTATCTTTTTAAGCAAATTGGTAGTGGAGTTTGAAAGATCGTCCTTGTCGCGGTGGCTATAGTCCAGAATTTGAATAATTGTTGAACGGTTGAGAGCTTCTGTCATCGAATCAGGACTGAATAACCTGAGTGGCCTGATTGCAAGAATAATTCTTTTCAGTTGAAACAAAAAATCACGAAAAGGCAGGAACCACATTTTTCTGCAATAGCTTTCAGTATCATCAAGACCCGATTCAATCGCCAGTTTCTGTGTTATTTTTTTTAAATACTGTTTGGATGAATATTCGTCCACCAAATCATTGGAAACGAGATATTTTTCCGTTAATTCATAAAAATTATGTTCGCGGGCATACATTAACATATCAATATACCTGTTTTCAAGCAAAATTATTTAAAGTTTCTATTTGCTTAATTGACATGTTCAGTAAAAAAGACTCGAAAAAAATTAACCTTTCCGTTTTCCAAACAATTCATGGTAGAATTTTGGATCCAGATCATATTTTTTTCCCACTTCCAGAAGTTTCGATTGAGGCGTGACTTTGGAAAGCGCCTGCCACAATTCTTTCTGAAATATCTCAACCGGATCGCAAAAATAAGTTTCAATGAATCTCTGATATTTCTGGGTCCTGTTTTCCAGTTGGCTCTTAATTTTTTCCAATCTTTTCCGTTGATGGGGCGGGAGGGTTGAAAGGGGCGAACGGGATTTTAACAATTTCTGAATCAGAATTGACGCATCTAACAATTCGCTGTCTTCCACCATCTGGTAAAATTTGTTCAGATCCTTCTTAAACTTATCAATGAATTTGCTTTTCATCTTCTCGGGGGCAGGGTGTTCCGAAGTTCTGTTCTGGTTTATGTCGATGGCTATTTCTGCAATGTTTTTTATTGCGCTCAGGCTCTGGATTTCAATACCGCCCTTTTCATATTCTTTTATAAGTAAAACCAGCTCATCTAATTTCTGTTCTTTGATTAATGAATTGATTCTGTTGAAATCCACGGGCAGGACGGGCTTTTCTGCTGTTTTTCCGGGAGGGGTAACATTTTTTTTAAGTTCTTTAAAAAGCTGGGATTCAGTTTTATTGTTTTCTTTTTCTGATACTTTTTTTTGAATGGGTTTTTCATGTTTTTTTGAAGAAAAAGTAGAACCGTTACCTCTTTTTTGGAGTTTAAAATTGATTTTAACTTTGTTTCCGGTGTTTTCAGAATAGTTATAGTTTTCAGTACTCAGGGCATCAAGAAATGATGCTTTGGCCCTGGAGCCGGCTGCAATTAGATTTATTTGTTTTTCTGCCTTTGGTTTTGCTTCAACAGCTGTTGCGGTAACCGAAGACCCTTGCAGTGGTTCCAATTCATATTCAGCAGTTTCTTCTTCATTTTCATTTATTAGTATTTCCATTTTTTCTGATGCTTTTTCCTGTGAGGGCTTCAATATTGAAGCTCTGGGTAATTCTTTCTTGTTTTTTTCCAGCTTTGATATTAAATCCCGTTTTTCTTCAACTTTATGTTTCTCATTATCAGAAATAATAGACATTTCCCTGGTGTCCGGGTCGTTGCCTTCTTCCTTGCAAACTGTCGCGGGAACATTTTCATTATGCATTGCGCCTTCCCGGCTTTGATTTTTTTTCTTCCATGGGTCATGCTCTCCATAATCTCTGGTGGAAGGAAGTTCAGCAATGTAAACTATCTGTTTCTTAGTTTCCGAAGTGTTTTCAGGTTTCTCAATTCTGGTTTCAATGGGTTTTTCTTTAATTGAAACATTGGCGGGTTTTTTAACTGTATTTGGTTGAAGTATCTTTTCCTGGGCTTCTCCGGTTACAGCAATCATATCATTAACAGATAGAACATCGCCGGTAGATATCTTCTGCTTATAAAAACTGCATAGCTTAATAAAATCTTCTTTCTCTATTTTGAAAAGGTCTTTTAAATATTTATGATCGCCTTTGTTTGCATTTTCAATAATTTTGTCAAGTTTTTCGATGACACCGTTTTCTTTCTTC